>NZ_QXIJ01000009.1:0-120814 GCF_003665925.1 Halobellus sp. Atlit-38R | reverse complement strand
CGACAACTCGATCAAGAACTAGGGAACTGTCTGTTCGACACACTCGACGACCTTCGTGATGCTGCGCTCTCTGCACTCAACCGAATTAAAGTTCCAGATGTCTTTACGTACTTATGTCCGTGAGTATCAGGAGACTCACGTATTGGTCAGCACAGAGGAGACACCGCTCGTTTGGGGGGGGAAGTGATTTGACTATATCTCCCATAATCACTGTATGGCCCTGTTCGAATTTGTCGTCTTTTGGGCACCCATTACATTCGGCTTCATCGTCGCAGCCACGTACGTCGGAACAAAGCTTGCACTCCGCTCATATTTCGAAGGCGAGAATCCGACTCCCTCTGACACTTTCAGAGTGGACGATGACAGAGAAGATTGAGTCTGATTCGCTCGTTAGTCGGGTGACTCGCCCAGCTCGCTGAGCTCTTTCTCGCCGGCCTCAACGCGGGCTCGCTCGATCTTCCAGTCGTCGTTGTCGAATGCCACCCCGTAGAGTTCGTCGGCGCGATCGAGGATCGTCGCGATGCTTCCCTCTGGCACGTCGAAGAATCGAGCCGTCGGGCGCTTCGAGCGCCCTTTCTTGACCTCCCGAATGAACGCCTGAACGCGTTCGTAGCCCTCGCCCGGTACCGGCACGCCCATCTCGTTTTTCGTCATTCCGTGTGGTGCCTGTCCGAACTGGACGCCGCGATCGATCGCACGCTCGATTCCTTCTTGCCGCCGCTCGCGATTCAGCTTCAGTTCCATCTCCGCTACGATCGACATGAACTTCAGCATCATCTGCCCCATCTCGTTGTCCGGGTGGACGTCGAACCCCTGCTGGACCAGGTGCAGGCCGACGCCGTGATCGGCGCAGGTGTCGACGAAGTCCGCAACCTCCGCAGTCGATCTTCCGAGTCGATCGAGTTTCGCAGCGACGATCTTCTCGATCGGATCATTTTCGAGGCGCTCGCGGAGGTCGACATATTCGTCGCGGGTCGGATCGTCGCCACTCCCGATGTCGGCGTAGATGTTCTCGGCTGGAAGATTGGGATAGTGTTCACGGATTGACTCGATCTGCCCGTCCCGCGACTGATCACTCGTCGAGACTCGTGCGTAGCCGAGGATTTCGCCCATACGCAGAAACGCACCCCGCAGTATTTAAAGAGTCAATCGCGAAAACAGCGGTTCGGAGGTTACTTCTCAAACGCAGAATCACGTTGTCGAGTTCAACCTGAATTCACCTGCGCAAGTTTTAGGTTGTAAGGATTGCACACGAAGTCCGATAAAGACGCTCGCGTGACAACCGAGTGCTCAAACAAGGACTCGTCCCTCTCTCCGTATTCCGCATTCAGGGTGAGAAAAGAGCCCAAGTGGATCGGGGATGGTATTGGGGATTTGGAGCGTGTGAGACAATGCCGACAGCAAATAAACGAATACCAGTCACAGAGGAACGATGGAAAGAACTGAACGAGCTGAAATCAGCTGGCGAAACGTACGACGAGCTGTTGGAGAGCTTGATTCAGGAACACAACCGGCGTCGTCTGGCAAACGTAGCCCGCGAGGTCCGCGAGGCCGACGAGGAGGATCTGACGCCGCTCGATGAGCTTTGATATCCTCCTGAGTCAAAACGCCCGAGAATACCTGGCGCTCTCGACGAAAAGAGCGCGCGGATTGTGAAGGATAACCTCCGGAAATTGGAGGAGGAGCCGTACCCGCGCCCTGGATCAGGTTCTGGAGACCGGGAGAAGCTCCACGTCGATGGCGAGGAGATGTATCGTCTCCACATCGGCCGAACGCACACAGCATTCTACGTAGTCCTCGACGAGGATCAACAAGTCCGTGTGGTCGAAATCGTGGATATCGACGAGGCCCACAAGCGCTACGGATTCGATTGAAGGGGACAATTCGCGGGTTTCGGTTCCGACTTCTATGAGACGTCGGTTATCTGAGCAGGCCCCAAATTGCAACGCCTACTGTTACTACGGGGACAGCGAATAGACCCGCTCCTATCAGAGTTGGATTATTCGAGCTTATTAGAGAAAGAATTAGTATCGGATAAAGCACGATACCAATCAATCCGTTCACCCCAAACGTAAGATAATCCCAACTAATGTTACTCGTCGCTGACACACTCTCCACAACATCAAGTATCTCCTCATTAGATACATCTGACCGGCTTCGGAGAGATTTTTCAGCCACTGTATTGCTCACCTCTTCCCGCAAATTCTTCAGTAGCTTATATGCCTGAGCGCCAAAAGCAGAAGCTAATACTATTACCAAGAGATAGATTTCAAACCCGCTCTCTGTGTAAAGGTAGATTGCAGTTACAAGCGGCCAAAAGACGATTTCCTCTCTTGATTCAGTAGCTATAGAAACATATTCTGGATTCATAAGCGTTGAAGAGTCGCAGCTCGGTCATTGTCGTATTTCTCTAACCGCCACTTCGCGATCCCCATTTCGTCGAACTCAACTTCGTGGATATCCCTCGACGCACAGATCGGGCATTCTCGCGAGTTCTCAGAAGTCGTCCAGGCGTCATCGCAGCTGTTGCAGTGGTAGTGGTTCAGATCACGCATCGTTGGTAGAAAAGATCGATCGAAAGAAAAGCGTCAGCCGTCCGGAATGAAAGTGGAGCGCCGATACCGCCATCTGGTCAGAAGCCGCCGGTAGTCGCCACCCACCGAGCCTCCCACACGGTACGCTATTTGGGGCAAATTTGTTCTCTATGGCACAAATTCTATATTCCTACCACAAGAATACGTTGTATGTCAATTGAAACGGATTCACACGGCCGCCTCTACCTCTCGTCAGAGCTGCGGAAAAAGTATGGCGAACGTTTCCACGTCGTCGAATATCAAGATCGCCTGGAGCTGATTCCGATTGAGGAGGATCCACTCGAAGCCGTTCGGGACGAGATCGGAGACTCGCTTGAAGACAAATCCGTCGCAGAACTTCGTGAAGACGCGCTTGAAAAAGCAAAGCAGGAGGTTGGTGCCGATCTCGGCCCCGAAAATCGAGACTCTGAGGACGCGGCCGAATGACTGTCTTCGTCGAGACTGATTTCCTTCTCGCAGTCGCTAAAGACGACGACTGGCTGCAGGAACGTGCCGAGGCAGTCCTCGCAGAGCAGGACGTCGTTACGTCTCCATTCTCGTACTTGGAGATCCTACTCGTGTTCGATCGCGAGGAGTACGATTACGTCCGGTTGTTCGCGAACCTTCTCGAAGTTGTTCCCGTCAGTAGCGACGAAGAGCGACAGATCGTGTTGAAAGCCGTCGGGTACTACGAAGACGGGATGACGCCATTCGATGCGTTTCACGCAGCGACGGCAGAGACGCGTGTCCTGCCGATTCTCAGTTCGGACAAGGCGTATCAGGAAGTCGATCCAGAACGTATCCCACTCGAACCCGATTCAGGCGAGTAACCGTTCAGGAAACAGCTCTGTGCAAGTGTTCGGTGACGCCTACACCTGAACAGGATTTACTCGACTTAGAAGCTCAAGACCTCTTGAGTACGCACTGGCCGTCTTTGTACACAATTCATCAGGAGTAAAAGATTTAATTTGAAATGAAAAGTGAACGGTACGTTGATGAAAAAAACAAGCAGGCGGTCAGTGCTGCGGTGCTGTCTGGGTGCGACTGTCGGAACCATTGGGGCTACAGGAACCACAGGAGCTATTATACCCGACTCAGAGAAGCCAAACTATTTCGCTAAACAGGCGCAGTTTGTCGTGAAATATATGGAGAAAGTAGATCGTTCCTTTGAACAGTACACCGATATATTTGATCCGCCCACAAATGAAAAGCTCGTTGACCTCTTTGTAGAGAGTTTTACCCCGTCACTTAGTACGTTGCTCCCTGGGCTGCTGGGGAAGGCTGCTGACTTGAAGGAGACGTTAAAGTGGTACAAAAGCGTCGGTAAGCATTCGATGTTTTCACTCATATCACGCTATGGCGTTTCAACTGATGGAGAGGAGAGTTACAAAGGCACTGGTGGAGACGGTATGGCAGCTGCCAAAGGTGAGATTAATGACGTTTCTGAGCAGTGTAATGTCGTAATCGAGAAAGCACAAGCGTGTGTCAGTAATCCATCTAAATCTGCCACAGACGCGATGGTAGATGAGATGGAAACACTGGCCACCGAACTGGGGAAATTCAAGTGGGTACGACGATGGTCAAACATCGATCCGAGCGCGTACCAACATGTTGCAGAGGCCACTCCGGGGCCCCGACAAAGAACAATCGAACGAATAGCTAACAACGCTCAAGCAGTGCTTGATATAGCATCAGCAGTCCGTGAGGATGTGGCGGCCAAAGCGGAGATTATGGCCAGTGGAGATATCCTCCCGTTTCCAGCGGCCATCGTCAAATTCAACAACAATGTGTCAGATATTCGATCACAAGCGCCAAATTGGGCGTTCAACCAGATCGCCGGTGATAGCTTCCACATTGTAACACAGACCGACGCCGGTGACCAGATGACAGTTCGGTGGATCAATACCGATTCCGATGGTCAAATCGACACTTTCGAAGTCGTTGAACAAGATTCCGCAAATGCAGATATTGTTCTCTCGGAAGACGTCCGTGATGAAATAACAAGCGCTGATAACCCGATTTCAACTGCGCAAAAGGCGTATGACGAGGGTAAAGTAGAACTAAGCGGGAATGGTTTTGCCAACCAGATAAAATACGATGGTGGGGAACTCTTGTCAGAGCTGCTTTTCTAATTAACTGTCGAGATCATCAGTCTTCCCGCCAGTAGTCGACTACGTGTGATGCGTTCAGCTCGTCGTGCTCCCAGCGTCGCGTCCGGCCTGATTCCGCGAGAATCGTCGTCGACTTCCCGCACGTACAGCAGTACGCCGAGATCACGCGCCGGTCGTCGACGTCGCGATCGAACGGCGTCACATCGTCCGCTTCGCGCAGATCGACGTTCTCTGCCGCGCCGACCACGCGCTCAGATCGGCTCATCGTTCACCCCGCTCGGAGAGCCCGAAGTCGGCTGGCCCGTGGACTGTCTCCAGGTGCGTCGCGAGCGGGTCGTTCTGTGCTTCCCGCCAGTGCCGGTAGAACTGTGCTCCGCAGGCCGGGCACTGCAGCAGTTTCAGCCGCTCGCACGCGTCGCCGCCGCAGTCGATCAGTGAGCCCGTCAGCGAGTGGTCTGCGACGTCGTCGGTCCACTCGGGCTCGTCGCGATCGACGCCGCCGCCGTAGTCAGCCAGCGTCGTCATTGCGATTCCTCCAGCAGCGTGTTGCGAGCGCTCTTCAGCTCCGAGACCGTGTGCTCGCCGTTACCGCCGTGATCCGCGTGGGCGTCCTTCACCAGCTCACGGAACGCGCCTTTCACCACCGCATCCGGTGCGTCTGGTGAAACGCCGAGCACTTCGTGCGGTTCCTGTTCGACGCGGCCAGTCGCGACGATCGCGTCTTCCTCGTCGGCCGGCAGCAGGCGTGCGGTGGCGAACGTCGAGTTCGCGGTCGTCACGCCACACCGCTCGGCGAGTCGCATTCGCCGGGCGTACAGCGCGATCGCTCGTGCGTTCTCTCGCTGAGTCTCCCAGCGGTCACACGCGATTGCATAGCCTTCGTCGGCGTGTTCGTCTTCTCGGCGGAATCGCGCGACGACGCCGACGTCGTCCGGCTTATCGTGTTGGTGCGGGATGTTCGGGCGGTCAGCGTAGTGCTGGCTCTCCGTGTCGATCTCGACACTCGTCGCGCCCCAGCGCTCCAGTTCCTCGACGACACTCTGGAACGACTCTTTCCGCGTCGGCGAGAGGTCGCCTGGATACGGCTCGCGTTCGTCGGCCGGCGTTCGCTCGAATCCCGCGGGCCAGTCGATTCCTGCAGTTGTGCGGTCCGTCATCCCTCGTACACCCCCGATCGATGCGCGGCCATTCTCCCGGCCACGTACTCGTCGACGGCTTCGGCGATCGGCGCGTCGGTGTTCGCCACCGCGTCGAAGATCGCGTCGTGGACGTCGCTGTCAGCCAGGATGTCGTCGTGGGCGAGTTCTGTCTCCAGTTCGGCCGCGAGCCAGCGGAGTTCGGCGAGCCGGCAGTACGTCTCGTCAGAGAGCAACTGCTCGTAGTCGCTATAGCTGAACTCGTCGTCGTCGTTCCGCGCTCGGTCCTTCTCGTGCTTGTAGGGCCGTAGGCCCGCGTTCGGGAGTCGGTGTTTGAACGTCATCGTGAGACCTCCTCGCCGCCGTCAGCGGCGATCAACTGCTGCTGTTCAGTCGCGATATACTGATCCGGGACGTCCTCGAAGCGATCGAGGCCCGCCTGCTCAGTGCTCTCTGGGAATGGTGGGCGGTCGAGATGCCAGTGCGGCCGCTCTCGGTCGTAGCCACCGCCGACCGATGCGAGCGTATCAGTCTCGGCCGCCCCGGCGATCTGCTCAGCGCGCTCTTTGAGCCACGCCATCTGTTCGCCGATCCCGTCGAAGTCGTGCTCGCGGAACGGGAACTCCGGGACGCACGGGAGCCCCGGCCGTGATTGGCCGGCCCCGCCGCCGACGTTGCCGCGGAAGGCGTCGCGCGCTTCGAGCGGCTTGATGTACCGTTCGCCGGCGAGGACGACCAAGCGGCCGCACGGTGACCCTCGCGGGTCGTTATCGCTCTGGAACGGCCAGTTGAGCCAGTCCGTCAGTTGCGAGCGGACGCGGTCAGCCCAGCGGTTGAGGGCATCGTCGTCGAGGTCGTCGACCGTCGTGTGGTACGGCTCGATTTCGAGTGCCGGCGGCACGATCCCGTGTTCTGCCGAGAGGATCGCCCACGCCGATGATTGATGCTCGTCGGCCCACGCCGTCGCCGCTTCTGCGTAGCGGTTCTTCAGCATCGCGTAGTTCGAGGTGTAGAGGTCGCCGGCCGGTCGTGGCTCGTCGGCCTTCGCAGCGCCGCAGCCCACGAGGACGAACGTGCCGCGGCTCACGCCGTCTCACCTCCGTCAGCCACTGCTCGCTCGCGGAGGTCGTCCGCGCTGAAGTCGTCCATCGACAGGAACGGGTCCGCCTCGATCTTCTCACGTTCTTCGCGCGACAGTTCCGTGTTCGTCGACCACTCGCGCCACGCTGTCTCGAACGCGACGAGCCGCTGCTCGATGCCCTCGATTCGGCCTTCCAGGTCTGCGCGGTACTCTTCGGCTTCTGCTTCGGACTGACAGATCCAGTAGCCGACTGAGCCCGATCGGATCGGAACGCTGCGCTCGAAGAGCAGCGCCGTGATCGCTTCGCGCGTCTTCGGTGATCCATCTCGATCCCCAATCTCAACGCGGTCAGCCAACTCGGCGGCCGTGATCGCGTCGTCGCGGCCACGATCGGCCAGTTCCTGCTGCAGTTCGTCGAGGAGGCCGCCGTCGATCGCCGGCTCAGTCATCACCAGCCACCTCCTCGTAGGTAGGAATCTCGGCGTCTGGATCCTCCCCGAGTCCCCCTCCGTACGTTGCGAGACTCGGATCTGTCGCGGTCAGAACGTGCTTACAGAGCGACTTCGCGAGATTCACCGGGACAGCGTTGCCGATCTGGGACGTCCGGTCGGTCTTTGTCCCGACGATCTCGTAGTCTGCCGGGAATCCCTGGGCTCGCTTCAGTTCCCGCGGCTGCAGCATCCGGTAGCGGACGTCGAGTCCCCACGGCCACAGCTCCGGGACGACGAGCGCGAATCGGTCGCGGCTTGTGACGGTCCCGAGTGGCTGTGAGACTGCCTTCGCCGGTCCTTCGTAGTCGTCGACGAATGGTTGGACGACCGGCGTCACGAGTTTCGCTCGCGGGTCCGCCGTGATCGTGTGCGCCGGCCGGTCGTCCGGCCGGTAGAGGCCATTGCTGTGAAGTCCGCGATTACGCCCGTTCTTCGGCATCAGTAGCGTCTCGGTCGTCGCGATCGCGTGGCCGCCCCGCGTCGCGATCGTCGGCACTGCCGTGTCCTGGACGTCGATCGGGTGCGCGCCATCCTGCTGCCGCAGCAGGTGCGTCGACGCCGTTCCGAGCGCGAAGTGGTTACCGTTCGCGTGGACGGTGTGGAGTGGCGTCGTGACGTCCTGTGACGGGCTGTTCTTCTTGTGCTTCAGGATCCACGGCGCGACTGTCGCCCGCGACGCTGCCGGCACCAGGAACGGCTCGTCGACGGCGTCAGCGACCGCTGCTGCGTGCCGCTGGGGGACAATACGCTCTTCGCGCAGCCGCCGAATCTCGTCGCGTCCCAGGGTTTCGAGGACGTCCGCGAACAGGCCGATCGCGTCGCCACAGTGGCGCCGGAGTCCTTCCGCGATCCGGCGCATCGTCGAGTTCTTCGGCGGCGTCATTCGGCCGTCGTTGAGGTCGCGCGTCCAGATCGATCCGCCGAGATCCGACCAGTCGATGATCTCCGCGGCCGTTCGGTGGTTTGGGAGTTCGTCGTCGACCTCGCTGTGGGTTGGCTCGGGGAAGGTGACGCTACCAGCCTGCCGACCGATGATGAAGAAGCGCTCACGCGTCGTTGGATCGCCGTAGTCGGCGGCGACGAGCTGTGTCCAGTCGACCGCGTAGCCGAGTTGGTTTAGTGCGTTCACCCACGCGTCGAAGATCGAGCCGTCGCGGACTGGCTGCCCATCCTCATCGACCGGACCCCAGTCCTGAATTTCCGGGACGTTCTCGATCACGAACGCGTCGACGTTCAGCTTCTCCAGCCAGTCCAGGATATGCCACGGCGACATCCGCTTTTGCTCACTGACGGGCTTCCCGCCGCGAGCGCGGCTGAAGTGCGTGCACTCCGGGCCGCCGACGAGCAGGTCGACGTCCGGCGTGTCTTGCCCCGTCAGTCGGCGCACTACTTCCGGCGGGTGTAGCTGCTCGACCTTCGAGTGGTACTGGTGGGCGTCGGGATGGTTCGCCTCGTGGGTCTCGATCGCCGGTTCCCAGTGGTTGATCGCCGCCTCGTAGAGGTCGTAGCCGAGGTCCTCGCACGCCTGGCTGAGGCCCTCGCTGAAGCCGCCAGCACCGGCGAAGAGGTCGACAGCGACTATCTCTCGCGTCATCGTGCGCCACCTCCGAACGCCGCGAGCCCCGACTGGATCGGCTCGTCGCTCGTGTCGTCGTCTTCGGTGCCGTCCGAGCGGAACTTGATCAGCGCGTCGCACTCCCACGCCGTGCAGCTCCCGAACGACGGCGAGAACCCTTCCGGGTCGGGCGTCGCGATCGTGCAGAGGAACGCGTCGCCGCAGGCCGGACACTCTACTTCGACCTGCTCGTTGAACGGCATCTCGATCGTGCCCTCGCAGCGCTCCTCGCGTCGTCGCCGCGTCTTCACGCGGTTGTCCGTCGCCAGTTCCGCGCTCATCGACGGTCACCTCCGGATTCGGCAGCTTCGTCGCGGTAGAGTTCGATTCGGCCGCCGTCTGCTGTCGCCAGTTCTCTGAGCGAGCCGTCGTGCCGGAACGCCAGCACGAGTTCGACGCCGTCCTCACGGCTTGTCGCTACGACCACGTCCGCGTCCGTGCCGCCGTCAGCACGGACTTCCTCAGGAATGTGGCCGCATTCGCTGCAGCTGACGGTCCCGTTCATCCCGTGGACTGCGTAGCACTCCGGGCACTGCTGGTCTCCGAACTCGGCGTCTTCAGGGATTTCTCCGCCGTGTTCGGACTCCCAGTGAATCGTCGCGTCTACTTCTGCGGCGATCGTTTCGTGCGTGCTCTCAGGATCGTACTCGCGGCCCGTCCAGCCGCACCCGCGGTACGGGCACTCTTTCTGTCCCTGACCGCCGTCGGTCGCGAACCGCTCCAGCGACTCGTTCTCAGACGCTTTCTGGTTCGCGTCGAGCTCCTGCCAGCACTCCTCGCAGAAGAACGGTCTGTCCATCGGGTCGGTATCGAAGATCATTCCGTACTTCCGACCCGCCTGGTCGAAGACCGGCGCGTGCCGTCCCGTCTGGGGTGCCAGTTCCACGCCACAGTGCCGACACGTGTCGACGCCCCGTGACGAATCGAAGCCGTCCTCGGCGTCGTAGTCGCTCGGGAGCGGCTGGCCGCCGTCTGTTTCGACATCCTTGTAGCGTGCTTTCGCTGCCGCGTAGTCGGCGTCGAGGATGTCGTTCTCCTTCGCGTAGACGCGGTTGTAGTCCGAACAGCGCTGACAGCAGACGAACTCGACACCGACCTGCGTGAGTATCCGGTAGTCAGCGTCGTTCTCGCACTCGTAGTCGCACGTCTCGTCTGTGTCGTCGTCGAGGCGCGTCGCCGCGACCACTTCGACTTCCGGTGTCGGGAAGTCAGTCATCCGCTTCACCTCCTTCCGGCGGCTGAACGCCGGGAGACTGGACTGCGTTCCAGTAGTCGTTGATCGCTTCTCCGAGCGCGTCGTCGTCGATGCCGAGATGGTAGTCGCAGCTTCGGCAGATCTTCGGTTCGCCCCGTGTCTGTCCCCACGACTGCGCTCCGCATTCGGGGCACTCTGGCGCTTCGGCGTCGACGCGGCTCGTCATCTCGTTCCAGAGTTCCTCTCGCCGGTCGGTGAGCGTCCGTTCGACGTCCGCGTCCGTGATGCTGCGGTACGTCGCTTCGACGACCTCGTGCCACTCGTAGTAGAGGTCGTGGTGCGACATCTCTGCCGGGTCGCGGTCGCTGATGACGCGTAGGAGGCTTTCGTCCGCTGTCTGGCCGCCGTCGCTCACGAGTTGCTCGTCTGCGCCGATCGCGTCCCACTCGTCGGCGCGATCTTCACGCCACGCGATCGCTTCGAGTTCGACTTCTTCGCCACAGCCCTCGAAGCCGGCGTCACGGGCCGGGTGCGCCGCGTAGCACGTCCCTTCGCGCGTTTTCTCCGGTTCTTCATCGTCGATATATTCCGGTCGGACGTGCGTCGCGTCGCACTCTGAGCAGCGGTAGCGCACCGACACGAGTCGGGTCACGCCGACTCACCTCCTGGCGTCGCCGCAGCCAGTTCGTCCAGCCGTGCTTCGGCTTCTCCGACATCGACGTCGTCGGTGTTGTCGTCGAGCGGGTCGGCGTCGCGATCGTCATCGTGCCCGCCATCGGCTGCGACCGGGCTTCGGACGATGATGCCGACCCGGTGGATTCCCTGCTCAACGTCGATCCAGCCGGCTGCGTGCAGCTTTCGGATGACCGTGTCGCGAACCGTCGGCTTCCGCAGTTGGACGCGCTGGGCGATGATGCCTTCTGCCGCGTCCAGCGCCAGCCGTTCGCCGGGATTGACGTGCTCGCGGAGCGCTTCGTAGCCTTCCCGAGCCGCCTTTGGCAGTCCACTCGTGCTGACGTCGTTGTCAGCGTCCTCTTCGTCGGCGTAGGTCGTTCGCAGCGCGTGCCGGAGCGCTTCAGCCATCGACCCGTGTTCGTCTTCGGCTGCTTCGAGCGCTTCCAGCAGATCGTTGTCTTCGATCGATGCTTTCGCGACCCGTCCGCTCATCGTGCCACCTCCGTCTCGCCGCCCTTCGCGTGCGTGGGCGTGCCCGCCCCCATCGCGCGCCGATTCCGATGGGCGCGCAGACACGCCGTGCGTGTGCCAATAGACCTCCGAGCGGAGGGGTGGGGGGGTTCGTACGGTTTTGCTGAGTTGGACTCTGACGGTTCAGAAGCCACGGTTTCGTTAGAATCGGTGTCGTACGACGGCGTTTGATTCCGTACGGAACAGTTGAAACACTTGAACCGTGGTGTCGTCATTGGCGGACACCTCCGTCAGCCATCGCGTCCTCAATGTGGGCGTCGGCCGCCGCGACCTCGACGTCGTCGCGTTCGAAGACCTCAATCGTCGTGCCGTCGTCGGCTTCGTCGTTGAAGACGAGCGCCTTGCGGATCGTGCAGAGGTGTGCGCACGGCTCGTCGGCGTCGCGGTACTTCCGCGCCGGGCACTGCTCGCCCGTCTCACGAACCTTGCACTCGCCGTTGAGCGCGCCGTGGTCACGGTGCAGCGAGACTTCGTGGACGTCGTCGCTGTCTGGCAGCGTGACGAGCCACGTGTCCCACGAGAGCCGTTCGATCAGTGCCGCTTCGGGGTCGGCTCGCGTCCAGCTGGCCGACTCGCTGTCGCGTTTTGCTGCGAAGTCCAGCGGCGTCACGGACGGCACCTCCCTTTATTACGTGCAGGGCACTTATCGCCCTCTTCGAAGCGGCCGCCACAGAAGTCGCAAACCGGCCTTAGTGACCCTGTATCTGCTGGTTCTGACGAATCAGCGCCGCTGCTCAACGGACCCACCCCCCTTCGAGAAGGGTTGTTATAAAGAAGTGGCTCCGTGTGTTGATTCTACTTAAGAACGAGTGGGTTGGGGCAGATTTGAACTGCCGGCCTCCTCCATGTCAAGGAGGTGTCATAACCAGACTAGACCACCAACCCGCCTGGCTTTCGCGTTCTACCGCGCTCGTCTGAACGCATTACGTCGTTTCCCGGGGACATAATTGAAGGTTTCGTTTCGGGGATGCCAGACGCGGTCGTTCGGTTTCAGCGTTGACACGCCGATCACGGCGCGGTCTCCGTCGATAACCCCACTGCTGGCGGCCCGTGGCGATAGCCGCGGTCAGTGACTGATCGAGTGCTCCGACAGTCTTATACCGATGAACGAAGTTGTTCACTACAACACGAACTCGTACATCGGTGATCACGATGACACTCCAAACCTACATCGAACGCGCGACCGAGGGCGACGACCTGACACAGAACGAGGCTCGTGAGGCGGCACGGGCAGTCTTCGAAGACGCCACGGAGGCCCAGATCGGGGCGTTGCTGGCGGCGCTCAGAGCGAAAGGCGAGACAGAGACCGAGATCGCCGGCTTCGCAGAGGGGATGCGCGATGCGGCCCGGACGATCGACCCGGATCGTGGCCCACTCGTCGACACGTGCGGGACCGGCGGCGACGACTACGACACGATCAACGTCTCGACGACCAGCGCAATCGTCGCCGCGGGCGCCGGCGCGGCCGTCGCAAAGCACGGCAACTACTCCGTCTCTTCCTCGTCGGGGAGCGCGGACGTCCTAGAGGTCGCCGGCGCCGACGTCGAGGCCGAACCGCCGGCCGTCGAGTCGGCAATCGAGCGCGACGGAATCGGATTCATGCTCGCACCGGTGTTTCACCCGGCGATGAAGGCGGTCATCGGCCCGCGCAAGGAACTCGGGATGCGGACGATCTTCAACGTCCTCGGACCGCTGACGAACCCCGCCGGGGCAGACGCCCAGATCGTCGGCGTCTACGACCCCGACCTCGTCCCCGTGCTCGCGCGGGCGCTCTCACACCTGTCGGTCGACCGGGCGCTCGTCGTCCACGGTTCCGGGATGGACGAGATCGCGCTGCACGACGAGACGGTCGTCGCGGAGGTCGACGGCGACCAGATCGAGGAGTACACGCTCTCGCCCGAATCCATCGGCCTCGAATCCGCCCCGATCGAGGCCGTCGCCGGTGGCACACCCGAGGAGAACGCCGCGGACCTTCGCGGCATCGTGACCGGCGACGTCGCCGGCCCGAAGCGTGACATCATCCTCGCGAACGCCGGCGCAGCGATCTACGTCGCCGGGCTCGCCGACAGTATCGAAGACGGCGTTGAAGCGGCGGCGAACGCGATCGACGAGGGCAACGCGGCCGCGACTTTCGAGACGCTCTGTGCGCCGATCGACGCCGCGGTGGAGCGCTGAGTAGATGGTCCGGGTGAAAATCTGCGGGATCACGAGCGAGACCGACCTTCGCGCCGTCGAGCGAGCGGGCGCGGACGCCGTCGGCGCAATCGCCGACGTGCCCGTCGAGACTCCACGAGAGGTGTCGCTCGGCGACGCCGAAGCGCTCTTGGAGGCCGCACCGCCGTTTCTCACGACGACGCTCGTCACGATGCCGGAGACCGTCGAAGACGCGATCGAGACGGCGACGCGCGTCGCTCCCGACGTACTCCAACTTCACGGCGGGTTCGACGCCGACGATCTGCGGGCGATCCGCGAGGCCATCTCGTCTGCCGTGGTCGCCGTCGTCGACGCCGAGGAACCGGATCGGGCGCGGGCGGTCGCGCCGGCCGTCGACGCGGTGCTCGTCGACTCGATCGACGACGACGGCGCCGGCGGGACCGGCGAGACCCACGACTGGGTCGCGACCGCCGAGGTCGCCGCGACGCTCGACGCGCCGGTGATCCTCGCGGGCGGCCTGACGCCCGAGAACGTCGCCGAGGCGGTCGAGACCGTCCAGCCGTACGCGGTCGACGTCGCGAGCGGCGTCGAGCGCGTCGGCGGGAGGAAAGACCACGACGCCGTCCGCTCGTTCGTCGCGAGCGCGACCGACGCCGCGACGCACCCCGACGACGGCGAGCGGATGCAGGCAGAGGGGGTGTCGTCGTGAGCGACACCCGAACGGACGGCCAGTCGCGAACCGACGCGAGCGTAACGCTCTCGCAGTCCCGTGAGTCCTTCGTCGCGGACGTCGCGGCCGCAACGGACCCCGAGACCGACGACGGCGAGACGCGTCCCGTCGTCGCCCACGTGACTGCCGAGATGCCGAACGTGACGCCGCTGACCGCGTACGCGGCGCTCGCCGGCCAAAGCGAGTACGGCTTCCTCCTGGAGAGTGCCGAGAAGACGCCGTCGAGCGATCCGGCGGGCGCGTTCGCGCCGGAGCACGCCACGACGGATCGACACGCCCGGTTCTCGTTCGTCGGCTACGACCCCGACGCCGTCATCACCGTCGACCCGGACGGGACCGAGATCGAACGGCTGGGCGGACGCGCGGCGCAGTACGTCGAGTCTGGCGGATTCGACGGCAACGACGCCGAAGCAGGGAGCCAAGAGATGGACGTGCTCGACCGCCTTCGGGGGTCGTTCCCGGATCTGCCGCGCGTCGGCTTCCCCGACGAGGAACGCCAACAACTCCGCGGCGGTCTCGTTGGCTTTCTGGCGTACGAGGCCGTCTACGACCTCTGGCTCTCGGAGGTCGGCGTCGAGCGCGCCGAGACCGACACGCCGGACGCGCAGTTCGTCCTCACCTCGAAGACCCTCTCGTTCGATCACGCGGAGTCGTCCGTCTCGCTCGTCCTCACGCCGATCGTCGCGCCCGACGAGGACCCGGAAGCGGTCTACGACGACATCGTCGCCGAGGCGGAAGACGTCGCGGCGACGCTCGCGGACGCCAGCCAGCCAGAGACGGGCGGCTTCGTCCGGACTGGCGAATCCGCCGGGCCGAAAGCCGAATACGAGGCGGCCGTCCGCGAGACCAAAGAGCACGTCCTCGACGGCGACATCTACCAGGGGGTCATCTCGCGAACCCGCGAACTCCGCGGTGAGGTCGACCCGGTCGGCCTCTACGAGGCGCTCCGGGAGATCAACCCCTCGCCGTATATGTATCTACTCCGTCACGGCGACCGCCACATCGTCGGCGCGAGCCCCGAGACGCTGGTCTCCGTCCGCGGGGATCGGGTCGTCTCGAACCCCATCGCGGGCACGTGCCCGCGCGGAACGAGTCCCGTCGAGGATCGGCGACTCGCGGGCGAAATGCTCGCCGACGGGAAAGAGCGCTCCGAGCACACGATGCTCGTCGATCTCGCGCGCAACGACGTGCGCCGCGTCTCTGAACCCGGCAGCGTCCGCGTCGAGGAGTTTATGAACGTGCTGAAGTACAGCCACGTTCAGCACATCGAATCGACCGTGACGGGGACGCTCGCGGGGACGGACAGTCGAAACAGCGAGTACCCGAGCGGGGCCGACGCCTTCGACGCCACGCGAGCGACGTTCCCAGCGGGGACGCTGACCGGCGCGCCGAAGGTCCGCGCGATGGAGATCGTCGACGACCTCGAACTGGAACCCAGAGGCGTCTACGGCGGCGGCGTCGGCTACTACTCGTGGTCCGGCGACGCCGACTTCGCGATCGTCATCCGGACGGCGACCGTCGACCGCGAGGTCGACGAAGACGTCATCTCCGTCCGCGCGGGCGCGGGTATCGTCGCCGACAGCGACCCGGAGGCCGAGTACGAGGAGACAGAACAGAAGATGAGCGGCGTCCTCTCGGCAGTCGAGCGAATCGAGACCGACTCGGAATCAGGCGCTGCTGCCGGTGCGGCCGCCCCGGGAGAGGAGGTGCGGCGATGACGCTCCGGCTGCTCGTCGTCGACAACTTCGATTCGTTCACGTACAACCTCGTGGAGTACTTTTCCGAGCAGCGGGTCGACGGCGAACCGGTCGACGTGATCGTCCGCAAGAACACCGCCGATATCGACGAGCTCCGCGAGCTCGATCCCGACGCGATCGTCATCAGTCCCGGTCCGGGACATCCGAAGAACGAGCGCGACGTGGGCGTCACCACCGAGGTCCTGACGTCGCTCTCGCAGACGATCCCGACGCTCGGGGTCTGTCTCGGTCTCGAAGCGGCCGTCCACGCCTACGGCGGCGAGATCGGTCACGCGCCCGAGCCGATTCACGGGAAGGCCTACCCGGTCGACCACGACGGCCGCGGCGTCTTCGCGGGGCTCGCACAGGGCTTCCAGGCCGGTCGGTACCACTCGCTGGTGGCGACGACCGTCCCCGAGGAGTTCGAGGTGTCCGCGACGACAGCGCACGAGATCACAGATGGCGATACGGGTGACAATGCGGACAACGACACAGACGATGACGCGGACGGCGATGCCGCCGCCGAGACCACCACGACGGACCTCGTGATGGGCGTCCGCCACCGCGAGTACCCTATCGAGGCGGTGCAGTTCCACCCCGAATCGGTTCTCACGGGAGTCGGCCACGACGTCGTGCGGAACTTCTTAGACGAGTGCGTCTTCCCCCGGCAGGCCGACGAGGCCCCGACGGTCTGATCGGGGACCACAGACCGCGAGCGGGCGTCGCGGCAGGACTACAGGACGTTGATGCCGAAGAAAGAGAGCACCAGCAGCGCTCCCACGACCAGCGCGGCGATCGTGACGAGTCGCCACGCGATCTTCAGCGCGATGCGGCCGACAATGATCACGACTGCGATCGCGACGATGACGGCGAGCGCCTGACCGAGCGGTTGCGCCAGCAGGCCACCGAGTTGGAGGGGAGCGATCGACGCGGGTGTGAACACCATACCCCATCGTATCACCAGACGGGGGAATAAGTCTGTGGGGGAGTGCGACGGTTGAAGCTGCCGATACCGTCCGGACCGTGGCGAATTGATACAGAAACTGATGTATTCGGCGCATAAGAAGCATTTAAACGAGACTCGGTCGGGTGGGGGCTCGCAGTCGGCTGTCCCCTACGGCGGCGCGCTCGGGGCGTGCGACGCCCCCTCGGTTCCGCTGGATAATCGACTGACAGCGCTCGACTCGCAGATTCGCATTTTCACTTCCACTTCGGTCTGCCAACCTTCATACCCCCTCCGCGCATACGATTCCTCGTCACGTCGAACGCGTGGCGCAGCCGGTCAGGGTGTAGGTATAGAATATGATATTTATCACGGTAGAGTCCGGATACCGAAGCCTTAACCGACCTGCCACACTCACAAGTCATCGTTACAAATGCCCAGAACTGAGTCAGTCACCCGATTCGAGATCGCCCGGTGCAACCGCACAGGGCGGGAGGTACAGTAGATGAGCGACCAGTCCGTGAACGCAGGCGAGCTCGAACTGCCCGTCAAGCGTACCGACGGCGACTCGCTCGAAGAGCGGCTCACTGCCAACGCTTACCACAACATTCTGCCGGCGCGCTATCTCCGCAAGGACGCCAACGGCGACCCTATCGAGTCCCAGGAAGACCTCTTCCCGCGCGTCGCGAAGAACGTCGCGCTCGCGGAGGCCGTCTTCGAGGCCGAGCGCCGCGACGTCGACGTCACGGTCACGCCTGACCAGTTGAAGCCCGACCACCCGCGCCGCGACGAACTCGCCGCGGAAGTGTTCGGCAAGGGCGTCGACGCCGACTCCGACGCCGAGACGTCGCTGTCGGTCTACAACGCCAACAAGTTCGCCTACGACACCGTCGTCCCCGAGCTCCCCGAGGAGATCAAAGCGGCCGTCGAGACGAAGCGCGAGGAGTTCGAGGAACTGATGGAAGATCTCTCCTTTATGCCGAACTCGCCGACGCTGATGAACGCCGGCGACGAACTCCAGCAGCTCTCGGCGTGTTTCGTCGACTCTCCCGACGACGACATCGACGACATCCACCAGACAGCCAAAGAGGCCGCGCAGGTCTTCCAGAGCGGCGGCGGGATGGGCTATGCCTTCTGGCGGCTCCGCCCCTACGGCGACCCGGTCGGTTCGACCGGCGGCATCGCCTCCGGCCCGATCACGTTTATGCGGACGTACGACCAGCTCTGTGAGACGATCGCGCAGGGCGGCGCGCGACGCGGCGCGCAGATGGGCGTAATGCGGGTCAGCCACCCCGACGTCATCCAGTTCATCCACGCGAAGAACAAGGACGTCTCGCTGGCGCACACGCTGCGACTGAACGACCCCGACGACTTCACCCACAACTCCTTCGCCGACGCGCTCGACGAAGCGCGCGAACTCATCGACGAGGAGGGACGCGTCCCGAAGCACCTCCGGAACGCAGTCGAGGGCCACCTCTCGAACTTCAACATCTCCGTCGGCATCACCGACGACTTTATGGACGCGCTGTTCGAGGGCGAGGAGTTCACGTTCACCAACCCGCGGACGGGTGAACCGCACATCGCCACGGCCGAGACGAAAGAACTGTACGATATGTTCGGCCTGGGCGAGCACGTCGAGGTCGGCGAGGAACTCTCCGTGCCCGCAGAGAAACTGTGGGACCACATCGTCGACGGCGCCCACGAGAACGGCGAGCCGGGCGTCATCTACCTCGAACGCGTGAACAAACTCCACTCGTTCGACGTCGAGGAGCACCCGGACCACCGCATCCTGGCGACGAACCCCTGCGGCGAGCAGCCGCTGGAGGAGTACGAGGCCTGTAACCTCGGCCACATCAATCTCTCGACGCTCGTCGACTTCGACGCTCCTGACTGGCGCGCCTGGTACGATGCCCACGGCGACGAGTACGACGAGTTCGAGAACGCCGTCGACGCGTTCCTCGAAAACGCCATCGACTGGGAGGAGTTCGACTACCGCATCGACCGCGGGACGCACTTCCTCGAGAACGTCGTCACGATGTCTGACTTCCCCGTGCCGGAGATCGAAGAGAAGGTCCGGGATATGCGGAAGATCGGGCTCGGCGTGATGGGGCTGGCACAGCTGTACATTCAGCTCGGCATCCAGTACGGCACCGAGGCGGGCAACGAAGTCGCTCGCCAGCTGATGACTCACATCAATCACGAGTCCAAGTGGACCAGCCACGAACTCGCGACGGCCCGCGGCACCTTCGCCGACTGGGAGGACTCGAAGTACGCCGACCCGACCGAGTATCGTGACTGGTTCGAGCACTACGTCGGCCTCGACGCCGACGAGTGGGCCGAGGGCTTCCCGATCCGGAACCACAACACGACCACGGTGGCCCCGACCGGCACCACCTCGATGGTCGGCAACACGACGGGCGGGATCGAACCGATCTACAACGTCGCCTACTACAAGAACGTCTCCGACGACGTGCAGGGCGACGAGATGCTCGTCGAGTTCGACGACTACTTCCTCCGGACGCTGGAGGCCAACGACATCGATGTCGACGCCGTCAAGCAGGAGGCCCAGACCCAGATGGCCGAAAACGAGTTCGACGGCGTCTCCTCGCTGTCGACGGTTCCGGACGCGATTTCGGAACTGTTCGTCGTCACCGGCGACCTCTCGGGCAAGCAGCACGCCGCCGTGCAGTGTGCGACCCAGGAGGGCGTCGACTCCGCCATCTCGAAGACCTGTAACTTCCCGAACTCCGCCAGCAAGGAGGATATGGACGAGGTCTACCGCTACATCTACCGCAACGGCGGGAAGGGCGTGACCGTCTACCGCGACGGCACGCGCTCGAAGCAGGTGCTCACCACGCGCGCGCAGAACACTGACTTCGCCGACGAGAGCGAGGCCGCGGAGACGCTCGTCGAGCAGATCGAAGACGTCTTCGGCGGCATCGACGGCTTCCTCGAGAACGACGAGGTCCAGGCGGCGCTCGACCGGGAGGTCGAACGGCTGCTGTCGGCCGCCGACGGCGAGACCGACCTCGGCAAGAAGCGCCCGCGCCCCGACGTCCTCCACGGCGTCACCCAGCGCATCGACACGGGCTACGGAAAGCTCTACGTCAACATCAACGAGGACGACCAGGGCAAGCCCTTCGAGCTCTTCGCGAACATCGGCAACTCCGGCGGCTTCACCGCCTCCTTCACCGAGGCGCTCGCGAAGACCGTCTCGACGGCGCTGCGCTCGGGCGTCGATCCGAGCGAGATCGCGAGCGAACTGCAGGGCATCCGCAGTCCGAAAGTCGCCTGGGACAAAGGCGAGCAGATCAACTCCATCCCGGACGCGATCGGCACGGCGATGCGACGCTATCTCGACGGCGAGATCGACAAGGGCTACCCCCAGCAACAGAACCTAACGGAGGTCTCGGGGCAGACCGAGGACGCGAGCGTCTCGCCGGGTCGTGAGACCGACGGCGGCGCGGCCGTGGACGTCGAGGACGTCGACGTCGGCGACAGCGTGGATCTCGCGGGCGGCTCCGGACCCGCTGGCGACACCGACGCGACCGACGACCTGCTCGCGGCCGGCGAGAGCCCCGAGTGCCCCGAATGTGGCAGTATGTCGCTGTACTACTCGGAAGGCTGCAAGACCTGCGAGGCCTGCGGCTGGTCGGAGTGCTGACACGGTCGGACGTATAGTAGCGTTTACGATTGATTCGGTCGGCTGACCGCAGCTTCTTTCACGCTCGGTTTCCGCGCCGGCGCGACGTGCGACAACGCCAATCTTCTTGTCGACTGCGACCCCCGACTGTGACGTGAGCGACGCGAACGAACCGAGCACGGCCAGCGGACAGAGCGACGCGTCCGTCGAGGACGCCCCCGCGGACGGCGTCGAAACGCCGCCAGGTCGCCCCTGTCCGATCTGCGAGCGACCGATGGCACATCGCCACTGCAAGTACGTCTGTCCGGAGCACGGAGTCGTCTACGACTGTAGCGATACATTCTGGTAATCTGATACCGTGGTTTCGGAACCGCCGAAAACGGGTATATGAGTCTATTGGCCGTTTTTTTGCTTCGAGTTCGATTTGGTTTCAAATCGGCACGAAGCGTTATATGAAGCCAGTCCGTACTATGAATGACAGATGCGTGGTCGGACGGCACGACGACGGGACGCCCTGAAACGTGGTACCTAACGATGGTCAAACAAGAACAGATCCGACAGAGCAAGGAAATCCAGCGGCGAACCGGGAAGACCTTCCACCTCGCGACTCGGGTCCTCCCCGAGCGCGTCCGACACGAGACGTACGTGTTGTACGCGTTCTTCCGGGTCGCAGACGAAGTCGTCGACGCCGTCGACACCGCTCCGCCGGCGGAACAGCGACGGCGACTCGAAGAGTTGCGGCGGCAGGCGCTCGGCGAGGAAGACGCAGACGACCCCGTGTTGACCGCGTTCGCCGAACTCCGCGAGACGCACGACATCCCTGCCTCTGACGTCGACGTCTTCATCGACGCGATGCTCTCGGACATCGACACCGACCGCTACGAGACCTACGAGGAACTGGAGGCGTATATGGACGGCTCTGCGGCCGCCGTCGGTCGGATGATGACCCAGATTATGGAGACGCCGCAGGCCGAGCAGGCCCTCCCGCACGCCACAGCGCTCGGTGAGGCATTCCAGTTGTCGAACTTCCTCCGCGACGTCCGAGAGGACGTCGTCGAGCGCGGCCGGATCTACCTCCCCCAGGAGACGCTCCGAAAACACGGCGTCACCGAAGATCAGATACTGAACTTCGAGTTCGACGAGAACTTCCAGGCCGCGATGCGCGAAGAACTACAGCGAGCGGAAGCCCTCTACCGCGAGGGCGTCGAGGGGATCCAGTATCTCCCCGAGGACTGCCAGTTCGCCGTCCTCCTGGCCGCGGTGCTCTACGCCGACCACCACCACGAGATTCGCACTCGCGACTGCGACGTCCTCTCGACGACGCCGTCGCTGTCGACGTCCAGAAAGCTGTACTTACTGGCGAAGACGCGCCTGTACTGGGCGCTCGAACGCGACCCGGTCGCGGTGTTCCGCCGCGTCAGCGTCGTGCCGTACCCCGACGAGAGCGAGACGACGCGGGATTCGGGCCATTCGGGGCCGTCGCCGGGCCGGACGACCGGTTCGGGTGCGTCACGATGGACGGGCGGGCGAGTCTCGGGATGGCTCCGCAGTTTCACGCGGAGCGAATAGGGCGTTCAGGCCGTCCGGTTCGTTCTCATAGGGATTATCGTACGTCCGCATAGATGTCTCGCCGGACGGGACGGCGAGAATCTCCGAACAGTGACGATAATCCCTCTCAACGCTTCGACGTCGACTCCTGTTTTTGCGTCGACTCCTGGCTCCGCGTCGACGTCTGACTCTGGATCCACGGCAGACTGCGGGTCGGCACGTCGAATCGGTCGGTCCGGAGGAGGCCGAGCCCGAACAGCGCCGCCAGCGCGACCGGGATCCAGTTCCCGAACCACGCGTTGATGCCGCCCCAGAGGATGACGAAGGAGACGAGGTCGTCGAGCAGAAATTCGCAGTCTTCCAGCCGCGCGCGCAGCGCGTGACGGTCGTACCCCCAGTCGAGCGCGACGACAGCGACTGTCGCCGAGAGGACCCACCCGGCGTAGTTCGACAGCGGAACGCCGTAGAACGCCCCGCCGTTCGGGTACACCCAGAACCCGAGCGCGACAGCGCCGGGATCGAGGACGAGATCCATCGTGAGGACGGCCGCGATCACGGCGAGGAGACGCGTCGCCGCGTGGGCGGCGCGGTCGCCCAGCAAGAGGAGACAGAGGAGATACGAGTTCATCACGAGCGGGATGAAGAAGACGGGCAGGCCGAGGGGCACGCCCGCGACGACCGGCCCGAGGTCGACGCCGTAGAAGAACTCGCCGTAGGGGATGCCGGTCTGGATCCCGACGAACTCGATGGCGTAGGCGTACAGCGTCAGCGCGCCGACGCCGACGGCCGCCCGGCGGTCGGTGATCGAGAGGACGCCGACGACGAGCGGCGAGCGCATCACGGCCGTGCCGACGAGGATCAACAGCCCGTTGAACGCCAGCGGCGCGGGCAGGAGTCCCTCGGCGCTCGCGAGGAGGAGCACGATCCCGTTCAGCGGGAAGAACACCGAGATCGTAAAGCGGTTCTCGCGCACGAGGCGCTCCAGCCGCGACTCCCACTCCGCACGCGTCCGTGGCAGGCGTTCCCCGAGCTTCGCGAGCGACGAGCGAGCGTCCGGATCAGGCATTGACGAGCCTCCAGAGCGCCCCGAGCGTCAGCAGCGTCCCGACGGCCGTGTTGAGCATCGGATACCACCAGTACGCGCGGTCGACGTCGACGTCAGACCGGTAGACTGCGAGGATCAAGAGGGGGTACGCCCCGAGCAAGAGGCCGATCCGGACGTCGACGAGGCCGAAGACGACCGCCGCGGCGAGCCAACAGCAGAGGCAGTACGCGAACGTGCGCCGCTTGCCGAGGAACGTCGCTGTCGTCCGAATGCCGGCCTCTCTGTCGGGGTCGATGTCGGGAATCGCCGAGAAGGTGTGCATCCCCATCGCCCAGAGCCACGCGCCCGCGACCGCGGCGAACGGCGGATGTGCCCCCGCGACAGCGGCGTACGCGGCCGCCCCCGGGAGGACGTACAGACCGTTCGAGACCGAATCGAGAAACGGCGTCGTCTTGAACCGCAGCGGCGGCGCGGAGTACTGAAAGCCGAGGAGGAAGAACCCGGCGAGATACGGCCACGCCCGCGGGGACGTGAGGAGGAACGTCACCGCCCCCAGAAGCGTCGAGACCGCGATGACGGCGGCGACGACCGAGTCGCCGCTCCACCGGGCCTCTCGCTCGTCCTTCTTCGGGTTCGCGACGTCGACGTCGACGTCGAAGACGTCGTTGACGCCGTAGAGGAAGACGTTCGCCGGGAGCAGGAAGTACGCGAAGAGGCCGACGCTCACCGCCGTGAACAGATCACCGGTCGTGTCGGCTCCGAACGCGACGCCGACGACGACGGGGCCGGCGAGGTAGAACCAAAAGCGCGGACGCGACAGCGTCAGCAGATACCGCAGGCGGCCAGACATCCTCAGCCCGCCCGTTCGGCCATCGCCTCGGCTGTGAGTTCGCCGCTGATCAGACACATCGGCACGCCGATGCCGGGCGTCGTGAACGAGCCCGTGAAGAAGAGCCCGTCGACCGCCTCGGAGTGGTGCGGCGGGCGGAACAGCGCGGTCTGCCGGAGCGTGTGAGCGAGGCCGAGGGCGGTTCCTTTCGTGCTGTTGTAGCGGTTCGTGAAGTCGTTCACACAGAAGGACTTCTCGAAGACGATCCGGTCTCGGAGGGCGACGCCGGTGTTCGCCTCGATGTCGTCCAACACGAGGTCACGGAACTCCGCGCGCATCTCGGGGGTGTCTTCGAGTCCCGCGGCGATCGGGACGAGCGCGAACAGGTTCGAGTGTCCCTCGGGCGCGACGGTGTCGTCGGTCTCGGAGGGAACACAGAGGTAGTAGGCGGGGTCTTCGGGCCACGCCGGGTCGTCGAAGATGCGCTCGAAGTGCTCGTCCCAGTCGGTCGGGAGCACGAGCGTGTGGTGTTCGAGCGGGTCGACGTCGCCCTCGACGCCGAGGTAGAGCAGGAACGCCGAGGGGGCGTACGTCCGTGACTCCCAGTAGTCCTCGTCGTACTGCCGCTTTTCCGGCGGTAAAAGCTCCATCTCGGTGTGTCGGTAGTCGGCATCGCTGACGACGTAGTCGGCGTAGAACTCCCGGCCGTCCTCGGTCCGGGTGACGAACGCGCCCTCGCGGCCGCGGATCTCTGCGACCGGGCTGTCGGTGTGGAAGTCGACGCCGAGTTCGTCTCCGAGCGCGACGATGCCGTCGACGACGCCCCCGAGTCCGTTCTCGGGGTAGTAGACACCCATATTGAAATCGACGTGGCTCATCAGGTTGTAGAGCGCCGGCGTGTTGTTCGGCGCGCCGCCGAGAAACACCAGCGTGTACTGCATAATCTGCTGGAGTTTGGGGTGCTCGAAGTACTTCTCGACGTGATCTTGCATCGAGCCGATGAGCGAGAGGCCGCGGGCGTTCTTGAAGACGTTCCAGTCGATGAAGTCCCGGAGCGAGGAGCGATCCTCGTAGACGAAGTGCTCCATCCCGACCTCGTAGTTCTTCTTCGACTTCTGGAGGTACTCGTCGAAGCGGTCGCCCGCGCCGGGTTCGTAGGACTCGAACGTCTGTCGGTTCTGTTCGAGGTCCGGAACCATATCGACGCGGTCGCCGTCTTTGAAGAAGATCCGGTAGTGCGGGTCGAGCCGCGTGAGGTCGTAGTAATCGGCGGGCTCGTGGTCGAAGTGTTCGAAGAAGCGCTCGAACACGTCCGGCATCAGATACCACGACGGCCCCATATCGAACCGGAATCCGTCGACTTCCAGGCGACTCGCGCGGCCCCCGAGCTGCCCGTTCTTCTCCAGTAGCGTCACGTCGGCACCGGCACCGGCCAGATAGCAAGCGGTCGAGAGGCCGCCAAATCCGCCCCCGACGACGACAACGTCCGCGCCGTCGAGCGAGCGGAGCTCCGAGAGGGAGTCCATAGGATCGACTTAGAGCGTGGAAACTATAAATCGAATGACCGTGTGACGCCGTCGTCGCGCGTTTGTCGCGGGTCGCGTGGCGAGACCGTCGCCACGCGGCGAGTATCTTTACCTGCGATCGGCGCCACATCGGGATATGAACCTCACCGACGCGACGGTTCTCGTCACTGGTGCCAGTCGCGGCATCGGACGCGCGTTGCTCGCGGCGTTCGCTGCGGAGGGAGCGGCGGTCGTCGGGTGTGCGCGCGACGCCGACGCGCTCGACGACGCCCTCGCCGACGCGAGAGAGGCGGCCAGTGCCGCCAGCGAGAACGGTTCGGCCAGTACCGCCACCGTCGAAGGCGTCCGTGCTGACGTTCGCGAGGAGTCCGACGTCGCACACCTCGTCGACGTCGCGGACGACACCGGCGAGCGAGACGGCATCGACGTCGTCGTCGCCAACGCGGGCGTCAAACACGCCGCGTCCGGCGAGGCACCGATCCACGAGGAGCCGTACGACCGCTTCGACGACACCATCCGAACGAATCTCCGCGGCGTCTTTGCCACGGCGAAAGAGGCGCTCGATCGAATGCCGAACGACGGGCGGATCCTCGTCCCGTCGGGTGCCATCGCCGTCGACTACGACCCCGGAATGGGTGCGTATGCCGTCTCCAAGGGCGCAGTCGAGTCGTTAGTCCGGCAGTTGGCCGTCGACGTCGAGCAGACCGCGACGATCGTCGACCCCGGCCTCGTCGACACCGACCTGAGCGCACCGGGTGGTCGTGACCCCACCGAGGTGGCCCAGATGTTCGTCTGGGCCGCGACCGAGGCGACGCCGGCGGAGATCGACGGCGAGCGCGTCGATCTGAAGACCTGGATGCGTGCAACTCGCTCGCGATAGCGTCCTGCGCCCGATCGGCAATCTCCGATTCTGCGATTCGACTCGTCCACCCCAGTCCGCCTCGTTATTAAATACGTTGTCTATGTTATCAACGTGAGCGTTATTAACCAAAACGGTCGGATTCATATTATGAGACGATTCTCTCGAGTGGGGCTTCTGGCGACGCTCGTGCTCGCCGCGCTGTCCGTACTGGCTGTCGTGGTCGGCACGGCAGGGAGCGGAAAGCTCGTCGGCATCTCCTGGGTCGCGTTCTTCGCGATGGCGCTTGCGGCACCGCTGGGCGTGCGGACGAAAGACGGCACTGCGGGCGTACTCGTGTGGGGCTACGGGCTCGCCGCGGGCGCAATGGTGACGAGCGCCGCGGTGTTCCTGGTGCCGCAGGCGATCGGACAACACCCACAGTGGGGTGGTTTCGGCGTCGCGTTCGGCCTGCTGGCCGGGTTCGGGTCGCACACGATCGGGCACCGACTGGCGCATATGGATCTCCCGATGGACCGGACCGTCGCGGAACTGACCGCCCACGCCTTCTCGGCCGGCGCGATCATCGGGATCATCTACGGGAATATGCCGGAACTCGGCCCGCTGCTCGGCCTGTCGATCGTCTCGCACAAGGGTCCTGCCGGCTACGCGGCCGCCAGACGGCTCGTGAGCGCCGACCGCGACGCCTCGGTGTTGCTGCTTCCCGCGACGGGCGTCGGTATCGCTGGTATCGCCTCCTCGATGATCGCGCTTCCCGCCGCCGGTGCGATCCGCGGCCTCGTCTTCGGATTCGCCGCTGGCGTCTTCCTCCACGTCGCGATGGACTTCCTCCCACGCTGTGAGATCGGCAGCGAGATCCACGACCTGCTGTCGGTCACGGGCGACGCGCACGCGCTGCTGGACCGCCTCAGAATCCACGCGGTCGCCTCCACGTCGCTCGGCGGTCTCGCCGTGCTTCTCGCGTGGCTCGTGATCGCCTGAGCGTCGCGCTTTCCTGCTGGTTCGGCTCGTGCGTCGGGCCGTCCCACCAGCCATCCGCACCGGTACTTAAAAACCGGACGCTTGCAATTGTTGTGAGTGTATGCGTACCGAGACGACGCGGGTGCCGATCGCCGCCGGGTGTCGGCAGGGCCGTCCGGGCGGCGACCCGCGGAGACGTCAGTTGCGCGCAGGATCGAATCGACCCCCGCCGACGCAGCGGTGGCGACCGAACAGACGCAGACGACGAGGCAATGAGTAGTCATAAAGAGCGGTCACCCGAGGCCCAGCTCGGTCTGCTCGACGCCACGATGATCGGGATGGGCGCGATGATCGGCGCAGGCATCTTCGTCCTGACCGGGCTGGCAGCCGAAATCGCGGGGCCGGCCGCACTCCTCGTCTTCATCCTCAACGGCGTCGTCACGGCATTCACGGGACTCTCGTACGCCGAACTGGCAAGTGCGATCCCGAAGAGCGGCGGCGGCTACGCGTTCGTCAAGGAGACGTTCAAATCGCTCCCGTCGTTCCTGATGGGGTGGATGCTCTGGTTCGCGTATATGATCGCGGGCGCCCTGTACGCGCTCGGGTTCGCGCCCAACTTCCTGGAACTGCTGCACGTGTACGGTATCGTCCCGCCGCCGGGTGAGGTGGGGGCACTCGCCCTCCCAGTCATCGATATGGCTCTCCCGATCGGCTTCGTGCTGGCGTTCACGGCCGTCGTCCTGTTCGTGGTGCTGAACGCCGTCTCGACGGCCGCCAGCGGGAGCGTCGAGACGATCTTCACCGCGACGAAGGTCACGATCCTGCTCGTCTTCGTCGCATTCGGCGCGACCTCGCCGATGTTTTCGGGGGCGGAGTTTCAGCCACTCTTTCCGGAGGCTGCGGGCGCGTTCGCCATTCTGCCGGCGATGGGGCTGACGTTCATCGCCTTCGAGGGGTACGACCTCATCACGACCGTCACCGAGGAAGTCAAAAACCCCAGAGAGAACATCCCAAAAGCGATCTTCCTCAGCCTGGCCGCGACCGTGCTAGTCTATATGGCCGTGGTCGCGGTCGCGATCGGAACGCTCGGTGCGCAAGGGCTCGCGGAAGCCGGCGAGGCAGGCATCGCCGCAGCGGCGACGGAGTTTATGCCGACCGGCCTGCCGATCATCAAAAACGGCGGCGCGATCATCGTCTTCGGGGCCGTGTTCTCGACGCTGACGGCGCTGAACGCGGTCGTGATCGCCTCCTCGCGGGTCGCGTTCTCGATGGGTCGCGAGGGGCAACTGCTGCCGTCCTTCGGACAGTTGCACCACCGGTTCGGGACGCCGTTCGTCGCCATCGTCGCGAGTGCGGTAGTGATGCTCGCGTCCGTCGCGCTTCCGACCAAGAGCGCCGGCAATATGTCGAGTCTGTTCTTCCTCCTCTCGTTCGTCGTCGTCAACGGGGCCGTGATCAAACTGCGACGGGAACGCCCCAATATGAATCGCCCCTACGAACTCCCCTACTACCCGATCCCGCCACTCTTGGGGATCGGATTGAATCTGATCCTGACCGGGGTACTGGTGGTGTATCTCGTCCGGACCGATCCGCTCGCGCTGCTTCTCAGCGTGGGCTGGATCGTGCTCGGCGCTGTCGCGTACTACGGACTCAAGTGGTATCGAGCGCGTCAGGAGGCTGACGCCGAGCGATCGTCGATTGCGGAGCCGACTACGGAGGACGACTAACTATGACAAGCAAACGTAACATCGTCATCGCGGGCGGCGGGCGCGTCGGATTCCAGACCGCGAAGTTGCTCGCTAACCGCGATCACGACGTATCGATCATCGAACCGGACCCGGCTGTCGTCGACGCCATCGCCGACGAGTGGGTGGCGACGGTCATTCGGGGCGATGCAACCGATCCCGACATCCTCGCGCAGGCGAACCTTTCGGAGGCCGACGCCATCGCCGCACTCACCGGCGACTCGGGACTCAACCTCGCCATCTGTATGGTGGCCCAGGAACTCGCACCGGAGGTCCGAACAGTGACGCGCATCGAAGACGCCTCGGGCGAGGCCTATCTGCAGTTCGTCGACGCCGTCGTCTTCCCCGAACACGCCGGCGCGCGGACGGCCGCCAACGAGATCATCGGGAGCGACGTCCAGACCCTCGCCGACGTGACTGGTTCGCTCGACGTGATGCAGATCCGCGTCGAGGAGGGCGCGCCGGCCGCCGGCAAGACGCTGTCCGAAGTCCGCTTCCCCGCGGGGACGCTCGTCGTCTCCGGCGACGAGGGCGAGCGCATCGCCCGGCCGGATACGACGCTCGACCCCGGAAAGCGCTACGTCGTCGCCGTCGAACCCGATGTCGTCGACGAAGTGATGAACCTCCTGCGCGGATAGCACGGGAGCCTCTGCGGGCCGCGGTCAGGACTCGCAGATTCGGGCAAAATTGGGTGTTCGATCGGATCCCGCGTGGGATCCGAAGGACTGTGTCTGTATCTTCCTGGGAACTGACTGTACACTCGGTTGCTAACCAGATTCTGTACTAATCAGATATTCGTATAACTGCTCCCGGAATTTTGAAAACGAATACAGAAGTGTTATCCGTATACCGGCCATTCGTCTATTTGCAATGGCAAACGGTACGGTTGACTTCTTCAACGACACGGGCGGTTACGGTTTCATCGAGACAGAGGACGCTGACGAGGACGTGTTCTTCCACATGGAAGACGTCGGCGGCGAGGATCTCACCGAAGGTACGGAAATCGAATTCGAGATCGAACAGGCCCCCAAGGGCCCCCGCGCGACGAACGTCGTCCGCGTCTAATCCGGTTCTAGCTGTCGCCGTCCAGCGGTAACGAGGGCGACGCACGATCCGCGATTTTCCGAAGTACTACACCCGATAGCTCCAGTGCTGGAGTGACCGACTGACAGACGTTCGAGCCGCTGGCTCGGCGGTCGAGGCCGACGCCTCACAGAAATGACGGCAAGTAGTCACGACAACCGATAGTATATTGGCGTTCTAACCAGTCGGTGCCGACGATGAGCGTAAGTGTCTCAAACACGATTCAGGGGATGGCCAACCGAGCGAACCCGGCCTTCGGGGCGGGAGCGGTCGTCGTCCCGCTCGCGGTCTTCGTCGCGGCGGTGCTGTTCGGAACGACACAGCAGTTGACGTACGTTCACGTGATGGCGGGCGTGCTCTGGACGGGCATCGACCTGTTTATGGCGATGATCCTCGGTCCCGTTTTGGGGAGTCTCGACATCGACACCCGGGCGGCGGTCTTCCAGCGATTCACGCCGAAAATGACGTTCCTGATGCCGACGCTCGCGTTCACGACGATCATCGGCGGGATGGTTCTGGCGAGCGAGATGGGACTGCTCCCCGGTCTCGCCGCGTGGGGCGGCATCTTCTCTATCGCCGCGATGGGGCCGGCGCTGTTGGCCATCGGCTCTCAGTTCGACGCGTTCACCGACTGGCGCTGGCTGGCGCTCTTCGTCGTCATTGTCGGCGGCGGCGCCGCGTCGCTGGTTGCGAACCTCGGGGCGTTCGCGATGCCGAGTACGGCGATCCTGGCCGCGCTGGCCATCGTCAGCGTGCTCACGATCCTCGGGTTCGGCGTGATCCTCCCCGGTGAAGCGCGGATGTACTTAGAGATGACCTCGGAAAATCCGAACGCCGACCTCATCGGCGCCATCGGGATGCGGAACGCGAAGTTGGCCGGGATTCAGGGCGTTCTCCAACTCAGCATCGTCGCCGTGATGGTGTACATCCGCTGGGGCGGATTCGGGTTCTGATTCGGGCGATCATAGGGACTCTCGTAAGTCTCCATAGATTTCTCGCCGGACGATACGGCGAGAATCTCCGAGCGGTTACGATAATCCCTATCAGCCCGCCGCGGCCGCAGGCGACGTCGTGTCCGACGTATTTTCCGACGCGTTCGCGCGAACGCGCACGTAGCGCTGTCCGACCATCCCGTCGAGCAGGCTGTCGACCGGGGCTCGGTCGTCTCTGAGCACGGGCACGTCGTCGGTCGGCTCGTCCCGCCGGTAGGAGGCGAGTTCGGGGGCGAGATCGACGCCGATGTCACGGCGCTCGTTCCGCGCCTGGAACTCCTCGCGCGTGACGAGTGAGTCCGACTTGGTCGCTACCATCTCGATGTTCTGGACGACCGGACCACCCGCAGTCGGGAAACTGTAGACGCGCGGGAAGACCTGTTGCATCGTCTTGTACTCCGCGCGGTAGAACTCCGAGGCCGGACCGCTGGGCGCGGAGATGAGGTTCGCGAGGAGGACGCCGTCCTCGTCGAGCCGGTCCGACGCGAGGCGCATAAACTCGACCGTCGTCAGTTGAAACGGCACCGAGTCCTTCCGGTAGGCGTCGAGGACGATCAGGTCGTAAGTGCGGTTCGTTTCTTCGAGGAACTGCCGACCACCGCCGGTGTGGACGTTCATCCGCGGCGAGTCGGGGATGCCGAAGTACCGATCGGCGGCGTCGACGACGGCAGGATCCAGTTCGACGACGTCGACGGTGACGTTCGGATACGTCTCGTGAAAGATCCGCGGGCCCGTGAACCCGCCGCCGCCGACGAACAGCACGCGGTCGACGTCGTCGGTGAGCAGAAGCGGCGCGTGGAAGTACCGGGTGTAATCGAAGACGTGTCGCGTCGGGTCGTCGAGGTCCATCGCGCTGTGGGGTTGCCCGTCGAGATAGAGCGTCCGCGTGTCGCCGCGGTCGACGACGCGGAGTTCCTGATAGGGGGTCTGAGTGCTGTAGACGGCGTCGCCGGCGACGCTCGGACCGACGCCACCGGTCGCGGTCGCCGCGACGAGCGCGAGCGCGACGATCCCGACGCGGAGACCGGACGTGCCAGTGAGTCCGGGCGCGGCGACGACGACTGCGGCGACGACGGCCGAGAGTCCCAGCACGAGGCCGATCTGCGGCACCGAGAGCAGCGGCACGAGGAGATACGTCGTCGCGAACGCGCCGACGATGCTCCCGACGGTACCGACGGCGTAGACGTGGCCCGCGGTCGCGCCGACGTCGCCGCCAGCCAGTTCCGCGGCGTAGGGGCTCACGTATCCCAAGAGATACGTCGGCGGTCCGAAGAGGAGCGTGATCGCCGGGAGCGACGCGAACTCGCTGGGAAGCGGGAGGACGCCGGTGGACCGGACGACGAGGTCGCCGAGCAAGACCACGCCAGCGACGTAGAGTGCCGTCACGAGGAAGACGGCGACCAGCCGCGAGTGAGAGGCGTTCGTCGCCGCGCGCTTCCCGCCGCGGTGGTAGCCCAGACTGAGCGCCGCGAGGAAGACGCCGATGATCCCACCCCAGGTGTAGATGCTGTTGCCGAACTCGGGCGCGAGGATCCGCCCCGCCAGAATCTCCAGCCCCATACTCGTCACGCCGGAGACGAAGACGGCCGTTTCGGGCCGCGTCGGCAATCGCTCGGGGTATAACTGCGATTCCATCACCGCTATGAATGGACGGGGGCGCCTTCAACGCCGCGGCTATTCCCGTCTTGGGGGCCCACTCGGGCCGCCCCGAGCGCACCGGGGAAACGGCAGCCCGAACCCCACAATAGTTCCGGTTCGTGCGGAACGAGAAAGGAGGATATAGGGTGCCGCAGATGATACCTCCGGTAGAGCCATATGTTCGAGCGTATCTTGCTGCCGACGGACGGAACTGAGTCGATGGACGCGGTCGTCGAGACCGCAGCCGACATCGCCGGGCGACGCGACGCCGAGGTGTACATTCTCTACGTCATCGACGACCGCGCGTTCCTGACGCTCCAAGACGATATGAAAACCGACGTGCTCGTGGAGTTAGAAGGCGAAGGCGAGGCGGCGACCGACCGCGCGGCGACCCGGCTCCGAGAGGCGGGGATCGAAGTCACGACCGCGATCCGACAGGGCGACCCCGCCGACGAGATCCTCGCGTACGCCGACGAAGTCGACGCGGATCTCATCACGATGGGCACCCGCCGCGGCGACTACACGAACAATCTGATGGGAAGCGTCTCCCAGAATGTCGTCGCGCGGTCGGCGGTCCCCGTCCTGACGACGAACCTCGCCGCCGACGAGTGACACTGTCGGACAGAACTCTGTGAAGCGTATCGGCGCCCCGTCGGTGCCAATATCATTCACGCACTGCTGTCCGACAGTACGGACCATCGCGCCGCGGGTTACTCCTCGGGGTCGAAATCGAGCGCGGCGGAGTTGATGCAGTAACGCTTGCCGGTCGGCTCCGGGCCGTCCTCGAAGACGTGACCCAGGTGGCCGCCGCAGTTGCGACACAGCACCTCGACGCGACGCATCCCGTGTCGCGTGTCCGTTCGCGTCTCGATCGCACCTTCGGCGGCGTCGAAGAAGGCCGGCCAGCCGGAGCCGGAGTGGTACTTGGTCTCGCTGTCGAAGAGGGCGGCGCCACAGCCAGCACAGCGGTACGTCCCGTCGTCGTCGCGGTCGAGATACTCGCCGCTGAACTTCGGTTCGGTCCCGCGCTCGCGCAGAATCTCGTACTCTTCGTCCGTGAGACGGTCGCGCCACTCGGCGTCCGATTCCGGGAGGTCGTCGGTTGCGTCGTTCGCCATACCGACGGTTGGGACCCGAGCGTCAAGAACTTCGCCCCGTGGACGCCCGGCGGGGTCCCCCGCGATCACTCCTCGTCGCGTCGGAGAAGTGAGGGGAATGTGAGGCGTTCGAGATCGCCCGCATCGAAGCCGTCGAGCAGGGGCGGCCGATCGACCGCGTCGGGAATCTCCGCCGGGCGGTCCTCGACCGTCAGCGAATCCGGCGGCGGCGACGGCGATTCCGCGCTCTCGATGAGTGCCTCCCAGGTGTCCTCGTCGGACTCGTGGTGGGGGCGGACGTCCTGCACCTGGCGTTTTCCTTCCTCGAAGGCCAGATCGAGGACGCTCCGCTCGTAGGCGCTCGACGCGAGCGCCCGGATCCGCTCGCGCTCCTCGGCGTTCCGGTAGCCGAGTTCCGCGGCGATACCGAGTGCGTACGTCCGACGGATGGCCCCCTCTCCAGAGAGCGTCTCCCAGTCGGTGTCGAAGGCGCGTTCGTACATCTCAAAAGTCCACTCGTTTCGTGGGGTCGACCACGATCCCCTCGTCGGTGAACCGCAGCGATCGGATGTCGCAGTCGATGTCTGTACCGCGCATCTTTACCACCTGGATTCCCCGCGTCATTCCTGTCGCTTCGAGGTAGTTGTGGAAGAAGATGACGCCGTGCGCGAGGTAGTGTTCGTCGGAGTACGCGCTCGGGTCGGTCATCTCGGAGATGAGAAGCGTCGTCGCTTCACAGTCTTTGAGTGCCGTCAGAAAGCGCGTCATCTCCTCGTCGCCGTCGGCGAAGAAGAGCTCTAAGAGCATCGTCGAGTCGATGACGAGTCGGTCGACGTCCCGGGAGTTGACGAAGGCGACGATCTTGTCCGTCAGGCTCTGGACGCTCGAGGGATTCCCGCTCTGAGAGAACTGATTGAGGAGCCGCTTGCCCTGCTTGCTCGCCATATTGACGAACCGGAACTGCTCGGAGGCCGTGAGCGTCTCGAAGCCGAACTCGAAGTTCGACATATCGTCGACGAGTTCCTCGCGGGACTCGTGCATCGTGACGTACAGACTGTTCTCCCCGTTTCTCAGCCCCTCGGCGACGAACTGGGCGGTGAACGTCGTCTTGCCACTTCCCGGTGGTCCGGAGAGGACGTACAACCGGCCCGGGAGAAACCCGCCCTGAATCAGGTGATCGAAGCCGCTGACCCCACTCGGTATCCGCATATGTTGGCCTCTATGGACTCCCGTATAACGGTTCCGGGGCGATTTTCAGCGCGAATAACGCTGGCCGTCGCAATCGCCCGTTTCAGCTGCTGTAGCCGCTTCCTACCCTCGGTCGGCTACGGTCACGCATCCTCGTCGGTTGAGAGCCCGCTTCTCGCCGGCCCGTCCGGCGCGAGCGGCACGCCGCCGACCTCGTGAAGATCCCACAGCGAGTCGAGTTCGTACGTCGGTTCCGTCCCGAGGACGGTCTCCGCGCGGTGTTCGCGGCGAATGAACGCCGAATCGACGCCCGCCCGGTGCGCTGCTTCGACGTCGCTCTTGCTGTCGCCGACAAACAGCGCTGCCTCGGCGTCGAGGTCGTCGAGCGCGCGCTCCAGATAGTACGGCGCGGGCTTCTTGCGACGGAGGCTCTCGACCGTCGGTTCGCGGCCGTATGCCGTCTCGAACAGCGCTCCGAGGTCGTGATACTCGAGAATCGAGTCGATCGTGGCCTGCTGGTTCGTGCTCACGATCCCGCGCGGGGCGTCGATCGCCGCGAGCGCATCGACGTCGGCGTAGGTGTCTTTCTCGCCGCGCCGCATCGACTGAATCTGCGCCTCGCTCGCCGTCCGGTCGCGCGCCGCCGCAGTGAGCAGATCGAGAGTGACGGGTTCGACCAGGACGCCGTCGTTGTCGAAGATGATCGCGTCGTACGCCATACGATCATCAGGGGCGGCCGCAGTCAAGTAGTTACGGACCGCTCTCGATCGCCAGTGGCTCGGGTCGGCCCGAACGGTAAAGCCCGTTCCCTCCGTGGAGCCACTGTGACTGATCGAGTGGATCCTTCGGTCGATTCGCCCACGCGACTCGGTATCGTCGGTGCGGGCGCAGCGGGCGCTGGCGCGGCGTACGCCCTCCGCGACGCCGACGTCGACGTGACCATCGTCGAGAAGAGCGGCGGCGTCTGCGGGCGGGCGGCGACCCGCCGCAAGAACGGCTGTCGGTACGATCACGGTGCGAACTACGTCACGGAAGCCGACGAACGGACCGCCGCGTTACTCCCGGAACTCGGGACGGAAGGCCTCGTCGAGATCGACGAGCCGGTCTGGACGTTCGATGCCGCGGGCGAGATTACTGCAGGCGACCGGGAGTCGACGAAGTGGACGTGGACCGAGGGGATCACGCAGTTGGCGAAGCGCCTGCTCGCGGCGACCGACGCGACCGTCCACCGGCGGACCCGGATCGCCGAGGTCGCTCGCGAGGAGGGCAATGACGTCGGCGACGATGCCGCAACCTGGACGCTCACCGACACCGACGGCGACCGGTACGGCCCGTTCGATGCGCTCCTCCTGACGCCGCCGGCCCCACAGACCGCCGACCTGCTGCGCGCGACCGACTGGGACGACGACCGGCTCGATTCGCTCGTCGATGCCGTCAGCGCCGTCCCCTACCGGACGATTCGAACACTCGTCTTTCACTATCCGTTTCGCGACTCCTACCCGTGGTACGGGCTCGTGAACCCCGACAAGGAACACGCGATCGGCTGGCTGTCGCGCGAGGAGTGCAAGGAAGGTCACGTCCCCGACGGGGAGAGCCTGCTGATCGTCCAGATGGGTCCCGAGTGGTCGACCACCCACTACGACGATCCGCTCTCGGACGTCGAACCGGGGGTCGCAGACCGCGTCGCGACGCTGCTCGGCGACGATCGCTACGCCGACCCCAACTGGGTCGACGACCAGGGGTGGCGCTACGCGCTTCCGGACGCGAGTCTCGACGCCGACGCCGTCCACCTCACCGAAGACGCCGGACTCTACGTCGCTGGGGACTGGGTCGCCGGCGAGGGCCGCGTTCCACGGGCGCTCTGGAACGGCTACGACGTGGGCGAGCGAATCGGATCAGACACGCCGTAAGCGGACTCATCCGAATCACACGCTCGGCTTACTGCTCGCGTGCAGACAGGCTTTACTGCGGGGAGAGCGAACAGACTCCTGTGTCGCTCACCGTCAGAATCGACCCGCACGTCCACTCGGAAGCCTCGTACGACGGGGCTGATCCATCAGAGCTGCTGTTAGAACAGGCAGCCGAGATCGGTCTCGACGCCGTCGTCGTTACCGACCACGACGTCATCCACGAATCCGTACGCGCAGCCGAACTCGCCCCGATGTACGGGCTCGTGGGGATCCCCGGCGTCGAAGTGTCGACCGCAGACGGTCACCTGCTCGCGCTCGGCGTCGAGGAGATGCCGCCGCGCCGCGCGCCGATGGCCGAGACAGTGGCGTGGATCCGCGAGCGAGACGGGGTTGCGATCGTCCCGCACCCCTTCCAGCGGAGTCGACACGGTGTCCGGAAGCGGCGGCTCCGCGGCGTCGACCCCGACGCCATCGAGGTGTTCAACTCTTGGGCGTTCACCGGGTGGAAGAACCGCCGTGCACGCCGCTACGCGGACGCGTACGGCTACCCGGGCGTCGCCGGCAGCGACGCGCACAAGGTCGGGTACGTCGGCCGCGCGTACACCGAAATCGAACTCGAAGATGTCGACCGCGCGGAACTGACGACCGACGTCGTACTCGATGCGATCCGCGACGGCGCAACCGGCGTCGAGGGCCGGCGGACGCCGATGCCGACCTCCGCGCGCCACTACGCCGGGGCTGGCGTTCGAAAGAGCAGTTTCTACGCCAAGTACGGTGCCTACCGGAGCGGATCGCTCGCGAAGACGGGCGTGCTCGGAGCCGCGCGGATGCTCTATCGCGTCTCGCCGCTCTCGCGATAGGCGACTGACAGTGGGCCTGGTCGATCCGAGCTTGCAGCCCTACCTTCTCACTGCGCGTCGCTCCCCGGCCGACAGTCGCTACTCGCCGTCCGCGCTCACGAGTTCGTCGTAGCGCGCGCCGGTCTGTTTCAGCGTCTCCGTCGAGTAGAGACGCTCGTGCTCGAACGGGAGGTGCTCGCTCGCGAGTTCGTCGATCTTCGCGTCGACGACGTCGCCTTCCCGGCCGTGGATCATCGTGAAGAGGTTGTACTCCCAGTCCTGTTCGGGGCGTCGCGGGCGGTGATAACAGAGCGTGACGAACGGGAGTTCGCCGACGGCCTCGCCCCGCTCGTCGAGTTCGTCGTCGGGGACGTTCCAGACGACCATACAGTTCGAATCGAAGCCGGTGACGACGTGGTTGACGACGCAGCCGATCCGTTTGATACACCCGTCCTCCAGCAGGCGCTCGATCGCCCCGACGACCGCGTCGACGTCGGCGTCGATGGCGTCTGCGACGTCGCGATACGGTGTCGCCGAGAGCGGGAAGCCGTCCTGGATTTCGACTAAGAGATCCGCCTCCAGTTTCGAGAGTCCGCCGACGGCTTCTTCGGAGATTCGCGTCGCCGACGCGTCCGTCGAGGCAACGCTCTCACGGGCGAAGGCGTCGTCGTTGACGACGGGGAACTCCAGATCGATGTAGTAGTCGGTGAGCATCGGGAGGTTCAGCACCGCACAGCCCGTCCGCTCTTCGATCTCCTCTAAGATCGCGTCGCGCTTCTCTCGGGAGGCGGCGGTGACGACGAACCACATATTCCACTCGTGCTCGCGGCGGTAGTTGTGATTCACCTGCCGGTAGCCGTTGATCACCTCGGCGACCTCGTCGAACCGATCCGCGGGTGCGGAGACGGCTGCAAGCGTCGAACTGCCGATGACAGGCGGGTTCAGAACGGCTCCGAACCGCCGAAAGATGCCTCGCTCGCGGAGGTCTCGGACCCGATCGAGGGCCTCGGTCTCGTCGATGCCGAGTGCGTCGCCGACGGCGCGGAACGGTCGCTCGACGACGGGAAAGCCGCTCTGGTACTCGTCGACGAGCGCGGCGTCCACGTCGTCGAGGTCGGCGCGCCAGTCGTCTTCCAGTGCGCTCATTGGGAGCGCTTCGGCCCGCACGAACGTACCAATTTCGGCCTCCCTCGGGTAGGTCGCAGCCGCCGTCGGTCCGCTCACGTGAGAACCGAACGGTCCACTTTTGATGCTCGCATTCCAACGGGAACGTATGGCACAAGCGTCGGAAACCGCCGAATTCGGGGAGTGGCCGTTGAAACGACTGATGACCGAAGTCGTCGGCACGGGCGTCAAATCCGCCGAGGATATGACGCGTGAGCAGGCGACCGAGGCGATGCAGCGGATCCTCGCCGGCGAACCCGACCACACGACGCTCGGCGCGTTCTGGCTCGCGAACCGCTGGAAGCACAACAACGCGGAGGAACTCGCCGCCTACGCGGACGTAATCGCGGAGGACGTCGTCTACGCCGAACCCGACGCCGATCCGGTCGACTGCGGCGCGAACTACGACGGCAAGGGCGACACCGCCATCCTCGGTGCCGCCGCTGGCATCGTCGCCGCCGGCGCGGACACGCCCGTCGTCGCCCACTCGGGCGACCGCGTCCCGACGCAGAAACAGGACGCCTACAAGCACGTCCTCGACGAACTCGGCGTCCGTACCGAGCTCGTCCCCAAGGAGAGCGCGGAGATGGTCGACGAGACCGGCTTCGGCTTCTACTACCAGCCCGAGTTCGCCCCGCGCGTCCACGCGCTGTGGGAGCGCCGCGACCAGATGGGCGTCCGCACGTTCGTCAACACCGTCGAGACGATCGCGAACCCCGCGAAGGCTGACGTCCACCTCGGCTCGTTCTACCACCTCGCGTTCGCGAAGAAGATCACGGACACCTTCGAGCAGATGGCGTCCCAGAGCCCCCACCGCGTCGTGATGTTCCAGGGGATGGAGGGCTACGACGACATCCGACCGGGCTACACGAAGGTCGGCGAGTGGACCGACGGCGAGTTCCGCGACTACGAGATCGAAACGCCGGAGTACGGGATGGACTTCGAGTACGAAGACCTCGAAGTCGACCCTGACGACGTCGCCGGCGACTCCGCCCGGTTGACCGAGGAGATCCTCGCGGGCGAACGCGAGGACCACTTCGCGGACGCCGTCGCACTCAACGCCGCGTTCCGGATCTACGCCCGCGAAGACGCCGAGACGCTCGATGAGGGCCTGGAGATGGCCCGCGAGAGCATCGACTCGGGCGCGGCGGAAGCCGTCCTCGAAGATCTCCGCGCGTTCTAAGCACGGCTCGGGCGTCGGTCCCCGTTTCGGCCGTCGACAGGTGTTTTTCTCGTACGCGCGTTATTTCCGGTATGGCCGCCGAGACGACTGCCGAGGCACGCATCCGCGAGTACTACGAGGCGCTGCGGAACGGAGAGCCGCTGTACCCCTTCTTCGCAGACCGCCCCGACGTCGTGAAGTTCGGAATTACCGAGCGGTTGACCGGGTACGAGGAGGTCGAAGCGGGACTTCGCGAGCAGACGGCGACGACCGCAGACTGGACCGCCGAGAGCCGGCACCTCCGGGTCGTCGAACGCGACGGTCACGCGTGGTTCTCCGACGACGTGCGGCTGGCGTGGCACGACGTCGGGGCGGACCGCGAATACGACTTCGACAGTCGGTGGAGCGGGACGCTCGAACGGGAGGGAAACGAGTGGCTGTTCGTCGGGATGCACGTGAGCGCGGTCCCCGACGGACCGCTCGCAGAGTGACGTCTTCCCGGATCAGACTGAGAGGACACCGTTTTGTATCAGTCGCTCCTCTCGTGGGTATGGTCGACGACTCCGAACTGGAGAACTCCGAGAACCCGGTCGTGACGCTGCACACAACGACGGGCGACATCACGCTCGAACTGTTCGAGCAGCGCGCGCCCCGCACCGTCGAGAACTTCCTCGGTCTCGCGACCGGCGAGAAGGAGTGGAGCGACCCCGAGACGGGCGAGACTCGCACGGACTCCCTGTACGAGGGAACGATCTTCCACCGGATCATCGACGGCTTCATGATCCAGGGCGGCGACCCCGAGGGAACGGGCCGCGGCGGCCCCGGCTACACCTTCGACGACGAGTTCCACGAGGACCTGAACCACGACGGCGCGGGCGTCCTCTCGATGGCCAATCGCGGTCCGAACACGAACGGCTCGCAGTTCTTCATCACGCTCGACGCCCAGCCGCATCTCGACGGCCGCCACGCGGTCTTCGGCCACGTCGTCGAGGGAATGGACGTCGTCGAGGAGATCGGAAACGTCCCGACCGATAGCAACGACAAGCCCGTCAAAGACATCGAAATCGAATCGATCGACGTCGAGTAAGTAGTCGGCCCCGCTCTGGGGCGGCTCGTTATGCTGCAGTTCTTCTTTCGATCGCGTAGGCAGTGACCACTCCTGAGCCGGCGGTCCGTCCGAACGGGGTCGTTCCCCGATTTTCCGCGTGTGCGACCGCGCTCGCGGCAGTACCTCGACCGTTTCACTTTTACCCCGCTGCCGAACCCTTCTTAACCGTTCGTTGGGTACGACAGTCCACAGAATGACCTCGTTTCAGTCGACGCTCGGCGAGGAGGAAGGAGGCGGGATCGCCGAGGAGCTGGCGGAAGGCCAGCGCGCGATCTCGATCGCCGAGTTCTTCGAGAAGAACAAACATATGCTCGGCTTCGACTCGGGCGCGAGAGGGCTCGTCACCGCCGTCAAGGAGGCGGTCGACAACGCGCTCGACGCCACCGAGGAAGCCGGAATCAAGCCCGACATCTCGATCGAAATCCGCGAATCCGGCGACTACTACACCCTGATCGTCGAGGACAACGGCCCGGGCATCACGCGCGAACAGATCCCGAAAGTCTTCGGGAAACTGCTCTACGGGTCGCGCTTCCACGCCCGCGAACAGTCCCGCGGACAGCAGGGGATCGGGATCTCCGCGGCAGTTCTGTACTCGCAGTTGACCTCCGGGAAGCCCGCGAAGATCACCTCCCGCACGCAGCGCTCCGAAACCGCCCAGTACTTCGAGCTCATCATCGACACCGACACCAACGAGCCGGAGATCCAGGTCGACGAGGAGCGCGCGCCGGGCGAGTCCGATCTCTCGCCGACGCACGGGACGCGCATCGAGATGGAGATGGAGGCGAATATGCGGGCGCGCCAACAGCTCCACGACTACGTGAAGCACACGGCCGTCGTCAATCCCCACGCGCGGCTCGTTCTCAACGAGCCCGGACTGGACGAACCGCGGCACTACGAGCGCGTCGAGGGCGCAGACCTCCCGGCCGAGACGGAGGAGATCCGTCCGCACCCCCACGGCGTCGAACTCGGGACGCTCATCAAGATGCTCGGCGCGACCGAGTCGTACTCGGTGTCGGGGTTCCTACAGGAGGAGTTCACCCGCGTCGGCGCGAAGACGGCCGAGAAGGTCCTGAACAACTTCCGGGATCGGCACTTCGGTCGCGAGATGGGCTGGGCCGCGCCGCGGGATCCCGAGACGTCGCTCGAAGACGTGATCGACGACGCGGTCGCCAACAAGGGCGCGGAGGCGACCGCGACGTTCGCCGCACGCGTCGACGACACGCTCACCTCGCGTGAGCGGACGACGCACGCAGAGCTCACGGACATCGTCGACACCGTCGCCGACGACGTCGGTGAGGAGTTCGGGGCGACGTTCGGGAGCACAGTCCGAGAGAACGCCGTCGAGGCCGCGTGGGACGTCCTCACCTCCGGTCTCGAAGCCGACCTCTATCCGCTCGTCGACGACGCCACGAGCACTCGGAAGGACGACGCGACCGTCTCTGGGCTGGCCGATCGGCTGGCCGACAAATTCCGCGGCGGCGATCCCCGCCACCGCGCCACGTACGCAGAACTCCGCGACTACGTCGACCGCTCGGCGGATCGGCTGGTCTCCGAGGACGTCTCGTTCGGCGACACCGCCCGCGAGAACGTCGTCGACGCTATCTGGACTGCGATGCGCACCGTCCCCGACGAGGTCCCGAAGGTACGGGCGATCGCCGACGACCGCGACGTCGCCTCCGAGTTGTTGGAGGCGATGCGCGAGACCGACATCCTCGCACCGCCGACGAACTGCCTCTCGCCGATCACGGCCGAACTCGTCGAGGCCGGCCTGAAAAAGGAGTTCGACGCCGACTTCTACGCGGCGGCGACTCGCGATGCGGAGGTTCACGGCGGCGACCCCTTCATCGTCGAAGCCGGCATCGCCTACGGCGGCGAACTCCAGGACGGAACGGTCGACCTGCTCCGCTTCGCGAACCGCGTCCCACTGGTCTACCAGCGCGGGGCGTGTGCGACGACCGACGTGGTGAAGACCATCGGCTGGCGCAACTACGGGCTCGACCAGCCCGGCGGCTCCGGGATGCCGAACGGCCCGGCGGTGATTATGATCCACGTTGCCTCGACGAACGTGCCGTTCACGAGCGAGTCGAAAGACGCCATCGCGAACATCCCCGAGATCGAAGACGAGATCGAACTCGCGATTCGGGAGGCCGCCCGCGACCTCAAATCCTACCTCAACAAGCGGCGCTCGATGCAGAAGCGCCGGAAGAAACAGGACGTTCTCGGACGGATTCTGCCCGAGATGGCCGACAAGCTCTCGGAGGTCACGGGCCGGCCGCGGCCGAACATCGACGGCGCGCTCGCCCGGATTATGAACAACGTGAGCGTCGAGCGCGAGGTCGACGGCGACGCCGTCACGCTCGTCGTCGAGAATCACTCCGACCGGACCGAGGAGCCGGAGATCACCGACATCGTTTCCGCCGAGCCGTCGGACCTCCCCGAGGACGCAAGCGTCGTCGACCTCGACGGCGAGTGGTTCGTCTCGTGGGAGCCGTCGGTGCCGGCGGGCGAGTCGGTCGAACTGACATACACGGTTTCGGGAGACGCGTCGTTCGACGTCGACGTCGACGGCGTCGAGACCGAGAAACTGACGATCAACGCCTAAGCTACTATGAGCACGAAACAGGACGACGAACTCGCACAGGAACGCCTCGTCGACCTCGCCGCGGAGTTCTACGACCAGTTCGCGGCGGGCGAGGTACCGCATATGGACATCCCCACGCGGACGAAATCGAACATCGTCTTCGACGAGGACTCGAACGTGTGGGTCTACGGCGACCGAACGTCGACCCGCACGGCCAACAGCGTCCGCGGCGCTCGGAAGTTGCTGAAGGCGTCGTATACGATCGAGTTCCTCGTCAATCAGTTAGAGGAGGATCGCTCCTCGACGCTGCGTGAGCTGTACTACCTCTCTGAGTCGTGGGACAACGAGGAGGCGCAGTTCAAGAGCCAAGACGAGTCGAACCAACTGGTCGAAGACCTCGAAATCGTCTCGGAGGTCACCCGCGAGGACTTCCACATGCGGCCCGAGGAGTCGGGCGCGACGCTTATGGGGCCGCTGGAGCTTCGAGAGCAGACCCGCCGCGGCGAGCGCGAGATCCACTGTCAGAAGGACGTCGGCGAGGGCGGCTATCAGATCCCGAACAACCCAGACACGATCGACTTCCTCGATCACGACATCGACTTCGTCCTCTGCGTGGAGACCGGTGGGATGCGCGACCGCCTCGTGGAGAACGGCTTCGACGACGAGTACAACTGCCTCGTCGTTCACCTGAAGGGCCAGCCCGCGCGAGCGACGCGGCGGATCACGAAGCGACTCCACGACGAACTCGACCTGCCGGTCGTGGTGTTCACAGACGGCGACCCGTGGTCCTACCGGATCTACGGCTCCGTCGCCTACGGCTCGATCAAGTCCGCGCACCTCTCGGAGTACCTCGCGACGCCGGAGGCGCGGTTCGTGGGAATCCAACCGGAGGACATCGTCGAGTACGACCTCCCGACCGATCCGCTGGCAGACTCCGACATCAACGCCCTCGAATCCGAACTGGAGGACCCGCGCTTCCAGAGGGACTACTGGACCGAGCAGATCGAACTGCAACTCGACCTCGAAAAGAAGGCCGAACAGCAGGCGCTCGCCGCCCGCGGGCTCGATTTCGTCACCGAGACGTACCTTCCCGAGCGCCTCTCGTCGATGGGCGTGCTGTAAGGTCGGTCACACTCGCGTTCTCGGTCGATCGAACTTCTGCGTGACCGAGTTCGGGATCCGGAGTGTAAAATATCGAATGCGATATTCGAGCGGTTGTCTTTTTATCACCCGACGCGGTGGAGCAACGTATGAGTACCACCAAGCGAGGCACCACGATGGCCGAACTCACGGATTCTGCGCCGGTGGTCACGTACGCCCGCGACGGTGACGAAAACTTCGTCGACGCCATCGTCTCGGCATTCGCGACGACGCCGCTCGACGTCGACCTCTCGGGACGCGATCCGCTCTACGAGTGGATCGACCTCGATGCCCTCGACGCGCTGTTCGAATCGGCCCGTGACGACGTGGCATTGTCGACGATCATCTGGGGCCACCCGGTCGTGATCACAGTCGACGATATCGAAGTCTACGACGCCGACGAAACCGCCGAGTAGCCAGTTTTCACGTCCTGCCGGACCCTCCGAAACGAACTCTGACCCCCCGTGGGCGGCGTCTATCCCTGCGCTGTTATCGACGCGCTGTACCCAGCCAGCGAGAAGTCACAGAACCTTTTTCTTGTATTAGTTTGTGGTACTACCAGATAATGGATTCAGGTTCAGGACCTACTCAGGCGGTTCCGTCGCTTCGGACGTATCTCGTCACCCAAGCCGATCGAGCCGCTGGCCGGTCGACAATCGAGGTCGTCGACGCTGCCATCGAAGGGGGCATCGACGTCGTGCAACTCCGTGAGAAGCACGCGAGCGCTCGCCAGCGCTACGAATTGGGCCAGGCGGTCCGCGAGCGGACTCGTGAAGCAGGCGTGCCGTTCCTCGTGAACGACCGCGTGGATCTGGCCGCTGCCCTCGACGCCGACGGAGTCCACCTCGGCGACGACGACCTCCCGGTTGCGGCCGCCCGCGACGTTCTCGGTTCGGCGGCCATCGTCGGCCGGTCCGTCTCGACGCCCGCCGCGGCGCGCGACGCCGAGCGGGCCGGTGCGGACTACCTGGGCGTCGGTGCCGTCTACGGGACCGATACGAAGGACGTCGACGGCGACAGCGCAGAGATCGGGACCGAAACCGTCGCGGCGATCGCCGACGCGGTCGACGTTCCGACCGTCGGGATCGGTGGCGTCACGCCCGAAAACGCCGCCCCAGTGATCGAAGCAGGTGCTGCGGGCGTCGCGGTCGTCTCTGCGATCACGGCCGCCGCCGACCCCGAGGCGGCCACCCGGCAGTTGCGCCAGCGCGTCCGGTCGGCCGCCGAGTCCCCGGAGGCCCGGCAGCGATGAGCGAGGCCGTCGGTCCCAAAGAGGCGCTCGCCGCAGTCGAGGCGGCGACGCCGTTGGTCAACGCGATCACGAACGACGTGACCGTGAACGCGGTCGCGAACGTCATCCTCCACTGGGGCGGCCTCCCGGTGATGTCCGACGACGTCCGGGAGGTCGAGGAGATGGTCGCCGCCTCCCAGGCGTGCCTGCTCAATATGGGCACCGTCAGCGAGGCCGGCGAGGAGACGATGGTGACTGCTGGACGCGCCGCGTCAGCGCACGGGTCTGCGCTCGTCGTCGACCCCGTCGGTGCCGGGGCGACGCCGACCCGTTCGCGCGTCGCCGAGCGCTTGACGCGCGATCTCGCGGTCGACGTCATCAAGGGAAATCGCGGCGAGATCGCCGCCCTCGCGGGCGAGCACAGCGACGTTCGCGGCGTCGAATCCACCGGCGAACACGCGGACATCGCCGAGACCGCGATGGCGTGTGCGCGCCAGACGGACGCGGTCGTCGTCGCCTCGGGGAAGACGGACGTCGTGGCCACCGACGAGGCGGCGTTCGAGGTCGACGTCGGCCACTCGCTGATGGGTGAGGTCGTCGGGACCGGGTGTCTCCTCGGCGGCACGCTCGCCGCGTTCTGCGGCGCGGTCGAGGATCCGCTGTCGGCGGCGCTGGCCGGCACCGTCGCGTTCGGCCTCGCCGGTGAAGCGGCGGCCGCAGGCGAGTACGGCGACTACGCGGGGCCGGCGAGTTACGAGGTCGCATTCAAAGACGCCGTGGCTGGACTCGACCCTGCGTCGCTCTCGAATGCAAAGGACCGCATCGCGCGCGTGCCCACCGCAAAGACGCATTACGAATGACCCGAGCAGATCCGCAGCGACCCCCCTACGCGCTCACAATCGCGTCGAGCGATTCCAGCGGCGGCGCGGGTCTGCAGGCCGATTTGAAGACGCTGACGCGACTCGGCGCGTACGGCGGTTCGGTCGTCGTCGCCGTCACCGCCCAGCACACACAGGGCGTCGAATCGACCCACGTCCTCCCGCCCGCGGACGTCCGCGCGCAGTTCGACGCCGTCGCGGGCGACGTCGACGTCGACGCGGTGAAACTCGGGATGCTCGCGACAGCGGACGCCGTCAGAACGGTGGATCAGTGCCTCGCGGACTACGACGGCCCCGTCGTGATCGACCCCGTGATGGTCGCGACCGCCGGCGACCGACTCCTCGCGGCAGACGCCGTGGACGCCTACACCGACCTGTTCGCTCGCGCGACGCTCGTCACGCCGAACGCCGACGAAACCGAGGCGTTCACCGGAATCTGGCCGGATGGACCCGAGTCGCGGGCGTCCGCCGCCGCGCAGTTCTTCGAGTGGGGGGCCGACGCCGTGCTGTTCAAAGGCGGGCACGTGCACGAGGCGGCGGACGGACACGCCGACGAGGGCGACGAAGGCGGTACCGTCGTCCGCGACGTCCTCTACACGGCGGCGGACTCGGGAACGGGCGACCGCCTCCCGACAGCGACGTTCGAGCACGAGCGGATCGAGAACGCACAAACTCACGGATCGGGGTGCACACTCGCGAGTGCGATCACGGCGCGGGTGGCTCACGGCGATCCCCTCGCTGAGGCCGTCGAACAGGGTGTCGCGTTCACCCGCGCCGCCATCGAACGGTCGGCAGCCATCGGCGGATCGGGGAGCGTGAACCACCTCGCGCCGAGCGGAGCGCGGAGTAGCATCGAGGGCGACTGCGACGACGCTTCTCAGCGCGACTAGCGGGCAGTCGAGGGCCGGCCACCGCGACAACGACAGTCGAGGGCCGGCCACTGCGACGGCTGTTCGTCTGCCGCGTGACGACTGTTCGTCTGTCGTGCGACTACTGCTCGTCTGCCAGTCGCTCCACGCGGCCGAGGCTGTCGGCGTCGGCCGGCGATTTGTCCTCGCGGACGCCGACGAATCGCGGGAACCGGAGGGCGTAGCCCGACGAGTAGGTCGGCGAGTGCTGGATCTCCTCGTAACCGACCTCGAAGACGACCGCTGGCTCGATCGACACCGTCTGACCGTCTTCGTGTTCGATATGCGGGGTCAGTCGTTCGGTCAGAGATTCGAGTGCCTCGTCGGTGATCCCGGTCGCGACTTTCCCGAGTGTGACGTAGGCGTCGTCGCCGGCAGTACCGCCGCCGGCTCGGTCGTCTGCACCGTCCGCCCGCGCCGACAGCAGAAACGTCCCCAGGAGGTTCGCCCGGCGGCCTTCGCCCCACTCCGCGCCGGTGACGACAAGATCCAGCGTCTCCACGTCGGGCTTGCGCTTCAGCCAGTTCCGGCCGCGCTTGCCGGGCGCGTACGTCGACTGGGGATCCTTCAGCATAATCCCCTCGTGGCCCGCTTCGAGGGCCGCTTCCTCGATCGTCGCGACCTCGTCGGGGTCGGCTGCGGCGCCGATGTCGGAGACGGCGTCGGTGTCGTCGAGCAGTTCCGCGAGTCGCTCGTGGCGCTCGGTCAGCGGCGTGTCGAGCAGGTCGTCGCCGTCGGCGTGCAGACAGTCGAACGCGCGCAGTTCGACGCGGACCTCCTCGCGCATCTGTTCGACGTCGTACTTCCGGCGGAAGCGACGCAGTACCTCCTGAAAGGGGAGTGGCGCGCCGTCGTCGTCGACCGCGACCACTTCGCCGTCGAGGACGACAGGCACGTCGACCGCCGACTCGACGAACTCGACGACCTCCGGGAGCGGGTCGGTCACGTCGTCCATATTCCGCGAGAAGAGCGCTGTCGTCTCCCCGTCGTAGTGGACCTGGACCCGTGCGCCGTCGAATTTTGTCTCGACGAGCGCCTCGCCCCACTCGTCGATCGCCTCGGTGACGCTGCCGGCCTGCGCGAGCATCGCCTGCACCGGGCGACCGACTTCGAGGCCGACGTCGGCGAGACCTTCGCGGCCCGCCTCGCGAGCGACGCGCGCGACCATCCCGTAGTCGTTCGAGACTTGGAGGGCGCGCTCGACGGCAGCGACGGGGTCGTCCCTATCGTCGCCTGCGCCGCTCGTGCTGTCGGGTGTGTCACTATCGGCGGGGTCGCCGTCGCCATCCGTGTCGTCCGGATCCGGATCCGCGTTTGTGAGTTCGTCGGCGTTTGCGTCCATCACCTCTTCTCCGTCCGCGTTTGCGTCCTCTACGTCGATATCGAGGAACGCTTCGGCGATGGCGTCCCGGACCGTTCCCTCCCCGACGCCGATCCGCATCTCGCCGAGGACCAACCGGGCGAGGAACTTCGCCTCGGTGGCGGAGGCCCGGTTGAACAGCCCGAACAGCGTATCGAGCCGTCTGCGCTCGCTGCCCGCGCCGATCGTCGCCGCGATCTCGCGGAGTTGCTCGTCGACTTCTGCGACGGTCAACTCGTCCGGCCCGCCGCCGGAGAACGCGCCGAGGCCGCGCTGGCCGCCGAACTCGTAGGTCGCCGCGACCGCGCCGATCTCACCGACGTCAGCGAGTTCCGCCTCGACGTCGTCGGCGTCGACGTTCTGCCCCGCGGCGCGGGCGATCGCTTCGTGGAGGAGTGCCGGACCGATATCGAGCGTCGTCGCGTCCCAGGCGGGGAACACCCGACCCTGGAGGAACCGGACGACGACCGGGAGGTCCGTGCCAGCGTCGCCGAGGAGGTCACAGACGTGGTCGACAGTCGCTAGATCCCCCGGCTCGTCCTCGATTTCGGCAGCGCGTGCGGCGAACTCGGCGAACTGCATCGGGCGAGCGTAGCCGCCACGCCGACAAGAGTCCGCCGACTCGGGACGAAGATGTCGGCGCCGGTTCCCGCTGGAAGCCACGGGTTTGAAGCCGTCCGCCCGCCCAGGGTGGGCTATGACTGAGGACCTGGCGGCGTCGGTACGGGACGCGCTCGCCGTCGACCCCGAGGAGTTCGAGGCGCAGGCGCGGACGGACGCCGAGGTGGTGAAGTCCGAACTCAGGGAGGGAACCTTCGACAACCACCAGTCGATCGTGGGCCTGGAGTACGAGTTCTACGCCGTCGCCGACGGCCGATGGGCGGCCTCCGACGACGCCGACGTCTACGCGCTGATGCGCGTGCCGCGTCGGCTGCTCGAACTCATCGGCTTCGAGAAGGAACTCGGCCTCCACAACGCCGAGATGACGACCAGTCCGCAGCCCCTGAACCCCGACGGCCTCCGTGCGCAGGAATCGGAAGTCCGTGCGCGACTGGGCGCGGCGCTCGACTGTACCGGGGCAGAGGGGATCCGCCTCGTGAGCGACGGCCTGTGGACGATCCCGCCGGCCGGCGAGACGGCCCGCGAGTACCTCACCGACAGCGTCGAGGCCGACGGCATCCGGATCGCGACGAATATGAGCGGCTCGGTCCGGTATCACGCGATGGCGAACGGCCCGGCGTCGCCCGAGCAGATGACGATCGACGCACCCAACGTCACGCTCTCGGCCGACACCGTGATGCCGGAGTCACTCATCACCTCGATTCAGCCGCACTACCAGGTCGCACACGCCGCCGATCTCCCGACGTACTTCAACTACGGGCTCCGGATCGCCGGACCGCTCCTCGCGCTCGGCGTCAACTCCCCGTTCTTCCCGCCGGACCTCTACGACGACGTCGGCGCGCAGAAGATCCTCGCCGACGGCTACGCCGAGCACCGCATCCTCGTGTTCGAGTCCGTCCTCAACACGGAGGACGTGAAGAAAGTGTGCTTCCCCGAGGACCTCGACACCGTCGAGCAGGCGGTCGACCGGGTCGCGAGCGATGCGACGATGGTCCCGATGCCCGTCCCCGAAGGGAATCGCTTCGACGACGAGTTCGCCACGCTCCGTCGCAAGCACGGCACCTACTGGCGCTGGGTCCGCCCAGTCTTCGACGGCGCGTCGCGGTCTTCGGCGAACGCGCGCATCGAGTTCCGACCGATCGCGGCACAGCCGACCGTCCGCGACTCGATCGCGTTCCAGGCGACGTTCGCCGGACTGATGGAGAGTCTCCCGCGACGTCGCCACCCCGCGACGGATCAGCCGTGGTCGACCGCCAGGGAGAACTTCTATGCGGCGATGCGGGACGGACTCGACAGCGGCCAGCGGTGGATCTGTAACGACGGTGTCGAGACGATGGACCCCGAGACGGTCTACGACGACATCTTCGCACACGCGGTCGACGGGCTCACCGCTGCTGGCTGCTCGGAAGCGGAGGCCGAGAAGTACGTCGACCCCCTCCGTGCGCGCGTCGAACACGAGACGACGCCGGCCGACTGGAAGGTCGATCGGGTCAGAGAGTACCTCGCCGACGGCGACTCATTCGCCGACGCCGTCGCGGAGATGCAGCGCGACTACGTCCGGAAACAGCGGGAGACACTGCTGGACGGGTCGTTCGCGGACTGGTTGTAGGAGAAGCGAGACGGGTCGAAGATCGATCGGGGGCGAGTCCCGAACGCTCGGCCTTACAGGACCTCGTCGAAGTCCTTGTGCTGGGTGATGTCGACGCCGTCCTCGGTGACGACACAGACGTTGATCCCGTTACCGGACGCGAGGTCGCGCTCGACGGCGCTTTTGATGGCGCGCGCGGCGACGGACTTGGCCTCCTCGATCGAGAGGTCCTCGTTGTACTCCTGTTCGAGGACACCGAGGGCGTACTGACTACCGGAGCCCGTGACGGTGTACTCCTCTTCGAGAATCGACCCGGCGGGGTCGATGCTGTAGATGTGGGGGCCGTCCTCGTCGACGCCGCCGAGGATCGGCTGGACGATGAAGAACGCGCCCGAGCGGAGGAAGTTCCCGAGGAGCGTCGAGAGCGCCTGCATACTCATATCCTCGCCACGTCGGGACTCGTAAAGTCGCACTTCGGCGCGGATCGAACTGATGAGCGACTGTGCGGCCGAGACGGAGCCCGCGATCGTCAGCGCGCCTCTCGGGTGGATCTCTTCGACCTTCTGGACGTTTTTCGAGGAGACCATCCGACCGAGGCTGGCGCGCATATCCGTCGCGAGGACGACTCCCTCGGACGTTTTCAGACCGACGGTCGTCGTTCCCGTCTTGGTCTCTTTGTCGCCCATCTGTTCGGCTCGTTGTTCGGCGTTTGAGAACTCGCCAAGTTCCGGCGAAAAGACGTCGGAGTGCTCACCGTTCAGCGGATCGAGACGCCCCGAAACGTCATCACTCGTAGGAGTACGCATTACCCGGTGTTGTCGCCCACCGCTGATAAATGCCACCCTTCCCACTGCTGTTGCCAGTATCGACCGCGACGGCGACACATCGGCAGGTGTCTCTGTGTCGATCGTCGTTTCCGCCCGCGTGACACCGTCAACCAAGCCATAGTAGCATTTGCAACTGATTGCTCATCTAATCGCACGACAGCGTACGGTCCGATGCGTGAAGACGTGCAAATGCTACTATAGTCGTTGCGAGAACTGCGTCGCGTTGCCACTCAGAACCGTTCTGGACGCCCAAAATCCCGATCCGTTTAGCGGCGCTGGCCGCGTCCCTCGGCGCGCTCGTAGGTCCGCTCGGCGGACTCGATGAGTGGTCGAACGGGCAGGGTGAGCCCCAGTCGCCGCGCGAACAGCGCGATCGGCATCGCCAGGATGCCGAAGAGGAGCGTCGTCTGATACAGCAGGAAGGCCGCGCCCCGGTGCAGGTCTGTCATCATCGCCTTAGCGTGCTGGCGGCGACGGTAGTATATAAATCTTCCTCGTCGACGGAGAGGTAGACGTCCACGCTGTCGTGCGATTCAAGCCGACTTTGCGACACCACAAGAACAGTTGTCCGAAGCCGGGGTCACGTCGTACGAACGCGGTCATCCGCACTGTTCGTCGGCATAAGTTATGCGCAGTATTGTCGTCGCGTACGCGCCCGACACCGGGGCGAATCGGTGACAATCACTCGCACTGGCGCGTGCGAACCACAAGACACGAAACCCCGCAGTGCGTCCTCAGCGTATGAGCAACTATCTCGTCGCGATGGAGGCCGCGTGGCTGGTCCGCGACGTCGAGGACATCGACGACGCTATCGGCGTCGCGGTCAGCGAGGCCGGAAAGCGACTCAACGACAAAGACAAAGAGTACGTCGAGGTCGAAGTCGGGGCGACGCCGTGTCCGGCTTGTGGCGAACCGTTCGACTCCGCGTTCATCGCTGCGAACACTGCGCTCGTCGGGCTACTACTCGAGATCGACGTGTTCAACGCCGACAGCGAGGAACACGCGTCGCGTATCGCCAAGAGCGAAGTCGGCGGCGCGCTCCGTGACGTCCCGCTCTCGGTCATCGACGTTATCGAGACCGAAGCCGACGAGGACGACCGCGACGACCGCTAACCCGATCCGGACCGTCCGCTGGCCTACTTGGGGTCCCCGGCGACGACCCCGAAACACTTTCCTATAACCTCGGGTAATTAGTGCTATGGAACTTCCGACCCCGCAGGATCTGCGCCAACGCCGCACGGAGTTGGACCTGACGCAGAGCACGCTCGCCGAGATGGCAAGCGTCTCCCAGCCGCTCATCGCGCGGATCGAAGGCGGCGACGTCGATCCGCGGCTCTCGACGCTCCGTCGGATCGTGAACGCGCTCGAAGAGGCCGAAGGCAGCGTCGTCCGCGCGGACGACCTGATGAACGAGGACGTCACGAGCGTCGCGCCCGACGACTCGGTCCACTTCGCACGCGACGTGATGCTCGACGAGGGCTTCTCACAGTTGCCCGTCATCCGCGATGGCCGCCCCGTCGGCATCATCTCGAACAGCGACATCCGGCACGCACAGGAGAACGACGACGTCGGGACGCTCCCCGTCGCCGACGTGATGCGCGAGTCGGTCACGACAGTCGAGCGTTCGGCGACGCTTGAGGAGATCGACGCCGCGCTCGATCACCACTCGGCTGTCCTCGTCGTCGAGAGCGGCGAAACGATCGGCATCGTGACTGAGGCCGACGTCGCGGCCCGCGTGTAGACTGTCACCGTTTCGGTTTTCTGCTGCGCCACCGGCGCTAGCGCCGACGAACGATCATCGGCACTTCACCCGCCGGTTGGGTCGTCATCTGCGGCGAGAGCGACAGTGCTCCGTCCCCGACGCGCTCGAATCGGAACCGCCGGAGGAGTTCCGCCAGCGCGACCCGCGCTTCGACGCGCGCGAAGGTCGCACCGAGACACCGCCGCGGGCCCGCACCGAATGGGAGATACGCGTCCGCCGAGCGGTCTCGGTCACGCCACCGCGTCGGATCGAACGTCGTCGGGTCGTCCCAGAAACGCTCGTCGTGATGCATCGCGAAGACCGAAACGAGCACTTCGGCGCCTTCGGGGACGACGTCGTCATCGAACCTCACAGGGTGCTTCGTTTCTCGCGGGAGCGCGTGGACTGGCGGATACAGGCGGAGGCTCTCGTCGACGACGCGCGCGAGCGTCGGGAGGTCGTCGAGGTGTTCCCACCGAATCGGGTCGTCACCGAGGACGTCGTCGAGTTCGGCTTCCACGCGTCGGTACGCCTCGGGGTTCTCTGTGAGACAGTACAGCGTAAACGTCAGCGCGAGCGCAGTCGTCTCGTGACCGGCGAAGACGAGACCGATCAGTTGATCGATAGCGGCGTCCGTCTCGCGGGGGTAGCTATCGGCGTCGTCCGATGCGTCGGCGTTCAGCGCCGTCGCGAGCGTCGCCACGAGGTCGACGCCCTCCGCTGGGTCGTCTGCAGCTGTTCTGTCGGCGTTCTCCAGCAGCGAATATACCTCCTCGCGGAGGGTCGCCTTGGCTGCATCGAAGCGACGCCGAGCAGGTGTCGGCAGCCAGTCGGGGAGCATCCACGTCACCGGCTCGAAGTAGGCGTTCAGATCGTCTGCGGCCGCCCGCAAACCGTCGCGGTCAGCGCCTGCGTCGATGCCGAGAAGCGTCGTCGCGAGGATGTCGAAGGTTAGTTCTTGCATCTCGGACAGAAGCGCGATCTCCTGGCCGTCGGTCCACGAGTCGGCGCGGCGGACGACCTGCTCGCGCATCGTCGGGAGGAACGACTGAATCCGCGATGCGAAGAAGAACGGATCCAGAAAATCACGCTGCTCGCGCCAGTCGTCGCCCTCGACGGCGATGACGCTGTTACCGAACGCGAGCGGGAAGTCGTCGGTCTTCGCGAACGCGTCGCGGTCGGTGACGAGGACGCGCTCTGCATAGTCCGGATGCGCGAGGACGTAGCGGTCCCCGACGGGGAGGTCGATGCGGAATGCGTCGCCGACCTCCTCGACGGCGTCGACGGTGAACTCGAACGGATCCCGCGCGAACCCGACGGCGTTGCCGAGGAGCGGGAGGCCCGCCGGTGCGGGTGGGCGGCGTTCGTCGCCGACGCCGCCCCGCGGCTTCTCTGACGGATCGCCGCTGGAATCACTCATTGTCCGGATAGATAGTGGAATCGAGTCGCGATCAGAGTTCGAGACCGCGGATCGAGACGCCCTGACCCTCCTCGACGCGGCCGATCACGCGTCCGTCGGTGGCGTCGGCGAGCGCTTCGGCGTCCTCGGGTGCGAGCGCGCAGACGAAGCCCGTGCCCATATTGAACGTCCGGTGCATCTCCTCGTCGGAGACGTTGCCCTCGGACTGAACGAACTCGAATACCGGCTGGGGGTCGAAGGCGTCCTCGACGACGTAGCGGTAGTCTCCCATCCGTTCGAGGTTCGTCCACCCGCCGCCGGTGACGTGCGCGGCGGCGCGGACGTCGTGTTCGCGCATCGGATCGAGGAGGTGCGTGTAGATCTGGGTCGGTTCCAGCAGCGCCTCGCCAAGCGTGTCGTAGTCGTCGAACGGGCAGGCGTCAGTGTACTCGTGGCCGCGCGTGACGGCCGTGCGGGCGAGCGTGAGGCCGTTCGAGTGAATGCCCGAGGACCGGAAGCCGACGAGTGCGTCGCCCGGGTCCGCTTCGCCGGGGAAGATGGCGTCCTTCGCGGCGAGGCCGGCGCAGGTCCCCGCGAGGTCGAGGCCACGGATGACTTCCGGCATCACGGCCGTCTCGCCGCCGACGAGTTCGAGGTCTGCCTCGTCGGCGCCGGCCCGAAGGCCCTCGCCGACCTGCTCGGCGAACGTCTCGTCGGGGTCGTCGACTGCGAGGTAGTCGACGAACGCCACCGGGCGCACGCCGGCCGCGACGAGGTCGTTTGCGTTCATCGCGATGCAGTCGATACCGACCGTCGAGTAGTCCGAGAGCGCTTCCGCGACGAGCAGTTTCGTCCCGACGCCGTCGGTGGCGAGTGCGAGGTATCGGTCGCCGATATCGAGTAGTCCGGCGTAGTCGCCCTCGCTCTCGCCGACCGCGCCGATAAGCGCCGCCGTCGCGGCCTCGCTCGCTTCGATGTCGACGCCCGCTTCGGCGTACGTCAGTTCCTCGTCGTCAGATTCGGGCTCGGCGTTCCCATCCGGATCCGCTCCCGAGTCGTCGTCAGTCATATCCGAATGCCCGCGTCGGGGCAAGAAAATACGTCCGGTCTCCGGGCGGGCCAGCACTTGACGAGAGAGTCCACCCGATGTCCTCGTCACTGCGATACCGACACCCGCGATCGCGGGAGTAGCTACCTGGAGATACGCCCACATATCAGAGTATGAACGGTCTAAGCGCTTTTGGATAGCTCATAAAACGTCCCTGAAACGTCCTCGAACCCCGGTAAACGGTCACGAAACGACTGAACGCTCGTCGCGTTATATATGGGTGCCAGTTCTACGAGGAAGTGAGGAAACACAGATGTCCAGTGTCCCCCACTCTCTCGAACCGACCCTCGCGCGCGACGCCCTCCGTCGCGGTCTCGGTGTCGTCGGTGCAGCTACTCGCGCTGGCCTCCGCAGTACGGCGGCGGCGAGCTTCTGGGCTGCCATCGTACTGCCGTTCACGTACCTCCCGCTCATCTTCGGCGGCCTGACCGGCGGCGAAGCCCTCCTCTTCGCCGGGCTGGTCGCTCTCAACGTGCTCGCGTTCGTACTCGGGCACGGCCACGAGCCAGCGTCGAGCGCCGAGTGACTGTCGGACGCTGCCGCCGGGTCAGAACCCGAATCCGACCACGAACGCGCCGATCGTCAGCAACAGCGAGGGCACGAAGAACCCCGCAAAGACGGTTTTACTCCAGTTCAGCACGGTCTTCCCGTCGAGCGGGCCGAACGGGAGCATATTGAACGTCGCCAAGAAGAGATTGATCGTGAGTCCGCGCGACCCCGCGAGTGCGAGGAAGTCGGAGCCGACGAGCACGCCGACGAAGAACACCGGCAGGAAGACGACGGCGAGAAGGGCGTTCGTTACGGGGCCGGCGATCGCGATGAGGCCGTGCTCGCGGGAAGTCAGTCGACCGCGGTGATAGACCGCGCCGGGAGCCGCGAAGATGAAGCCGGCGAGCGAACTGACGACGGCGAGAAAGAGCATTCCGTAGTCCGCGCGGAACTCTGCGACCTGGCCGAAACGGACGGCGACGACTTTGTGGGCGATTTCGTGGAGGAGAAAGCCGACGCCAGCAGTCAAGAGGCTGAGCAGGATGGGGGCGACGACGCCGCCCTGTAGAATGCCGGCGACTGCGCGCTGGCCACCACCGGCGAAGAAGATGGCGAAGGCGACGCCGAGGGCGATCCACGCCAGCGCCAGATCTTGCAGCTCCTTCGAGCTGAAGGAGATTCGAGACGTGTTCATTCCGACTGGGCGTACGGGGCGTGGGGTGTTGGCCCTTGTGGGTTGCAGTGAGCGGGCCGAAATATGGACGGCCCCGAAAGGCGATCCGCGCGAGCGGACTCACAGGACGTCACGTCACCCGATCGCGTTCCAGAGGATCTCCCAGCCGTTCTTCGCGCCCTCGAAGAGCAGTTGGGTCACGCCCGCCGCCCCCCCGAGATCGAGCGCGAACAGCGGGAGCAGGTACGCGACGAACAGCGCCGAGGCGACGATGCTGCCGATGTTCGTCGCCGCGACGACGACGATGAGGCGGAACAGCGGCACGGCGAACATCTCGTTCATCAGGTCCGGAATCGGTTTCTCCTCGTCGGCGAGCAGTTCGTTGAGCGTGCCGATGTCGGAGATGTTCACGGGGTCGTGCTGGAGTTCGATGTAGCCCGTGAACCACCCCGGCGCGAGGAATGGATTGATCGACGTCATCCACGCGACCGCGCCGCCGACGAGCGAGGACGACCACCGCGCGCCCGCCGCCTTCGCGAGCCCTGCCGCGAAGAGACCGTTGACGAGGAACCACGCGCCGAACAGTCGCAAGAGCGTGTCGTTGCCGGCCGACGAGAGCGCGAGTAACGCGAAGAACCCGACCACGACGAGCGAGATGCCCGTCCCGACGACTTTCGCCCAGGGGACGCCGCCGCCGTCCGTCCCAGTCAGCGACGACATCGGCGGGAGTTCCTCGGGGTGCTCGAGGTAGCGCTCGATCCCCTCGCGGTGGCCCGCGCCGACGACGGCGACGACGTTCGCGCCAGATTGCCGGAGCGCGACCAGTTTGTGCGCGATGAACGCGTCGCGCTCGTCGATGAGCGCTGCCGCCCCGCCGGGCGAGAACTGCCGGAACTCCTCCATCATCGCACTCACGACGTCGGTGTCGGTCATCTCGGACATATCGAACTCCTCGACGTCTTCGACTTCTCCGTAGCCGAACGTCGAGGCGAACTGCCCGAGCACGCCGCCGACGAGGACGCCGCCGACGATGCCGACCGCCATACTGCCGACGACGCGCACGACGAACGATCCCAGGAGATCGACGGCGGGTGCGGCGAGACCGAAGCCGACGCCGCCGATACCGCCGATTGCGACGCCCGCGGCCAGCGCTGCGACGAGACGATCCTCGGCGGAGAGAAGCGACGCGCCGAACGTCCAGATCGCGGCTGCGACGCCGACTGCGAGGATGACGCCGCCAGTGACACGCGAGAGCAGCGGAAGCCCGATGCCGACGCTCCCGCCGAAGATCGCCACCAGCGGGCCGAAGATCACACCGAGGACGACGCCCGCGGCGAGACCGACGCCGCGGCTGTCGCCGATACCGAAAGCGAGGCCGCCCACCATCCGGAGTTTCTCGACGATCCCCATCTGCGACCAGAAGCGCTGCATCGTCTCGTTGATGTCGCGGTCGACGAGCGCGACGTCGATTCCGTGTTCTTCGGCGGTGTCGACCGCCGAGAGCATATCCGCGCCGGGCGTCACGTCGAACTCCTCGCCGAGGCGCGCCTGCACGTACGACAGCATCCAGTAGGCGATGAACTGAAACACCGTGTTGCCGCGGAGCAGATCCCCGGGCTCGATATCGTCGGGCTCGCCGCCCTTCATCTGCCGGTATCGTCCCTCGTCGAGTTCGACGGCGACGACGTCGGGGCGTTCCGCCTTGATCGTCTCTTCCACCTCGCGGACGCTCTCCTCGGAGACGTGCGCAGTGCCGACGACGCGGACGCGACCCTTCTCGGCCGCTTCCTGACTCATTGGTCTTTCTACCGCACCGTGGTTTTTACCCCTGTCGGAGATTCGACCGGGGTTCGACGGCGCGCGATACGACGCAGTGACCTGCCGTGGCCCCGTGAGTAGCCGTACCCCCGGGAGCAACCGTAGCCCCTCCTCAGCATCCGTACGGACTCACTACCTTAGTGTGCACCCGACGAACTAGCGGTGATGTACGACACCATTCTGGTCCCGACCGACGGAAGCGACGGGATGGCGCGCGTGGTCGAACACGCGATCCACCTCGCGCGGTTGAGCGAAGCGACGCTGCACGTTCTCCACGTCGTCGACACCTCAACTGTTCCGCTCGACGCGCACAGCCAGTCCGTTCAAGAAGGGGTAGAGGAAGCCGGGCGAACCTCCGTCGCGGAGATTCACGACCGAGCGGTCGACGTCGGTATCTACGCGGTCACCGCGGTCCAGTATGGGACGCCGCATCAGGAGATTCTCGCGTACGCCGACGAGAACGACGTCGACCTCGTCGTCCTCGGCACGCACGGACGCACGGGCCTCCCGCACGTCCTGCTCGGCAGCGTCGCAGAGCGCGTCGTTCAGCACTCCGACGTGCCGGTCCTCACGGTTCGGACGTCGCCCGCAGAGCAATGAGCAGTGCGGAGGGCCGTGAGGGGCAGACAGCCTCAAGCGAGGATTGAATCAACGCATACGACGTCGTGGGCGGCGGTTCAGTCGTCGTTTACTGTCTGAAGTTCAGCGTCAGCTTTGTAGATTTGCTCGTTCTCTCGTCGGGAGCGTCATCGAAGTAGTACACTGCGCGGCCACGAATGCGGTACCGTCCGCTTTCGTTCGCGACGAGTTCGATAGACTCACCTTTCGTTCCCCCGGGACCGACCTCGTATCGTGTCGTGTACTGGCCACTTCCCTCGTCGAAAGAGGTCCCACGGACAGCCAACCCAGTGGGCACCTGCAGGAGTAATACGACGACGAGGCGTCTCTCGCCGGCGAGGTTCGACGCACTGAACTCCAGCCGTGCCGGCTCATCCGCTGACACGTTCCGACGGTTCCCCCGGAGGTATATGTTCACGAATCCGGTCTCGATATTCAACTGCTCTCTCGGGAGTTCTTCGACGTTTACGACGGTCGAGTGCTGGGCGTAGTTGCTACTATAGTCTGCTTTGCCAGTAACATCGCCGAACGTATCTGCCCGTGAAGGATCGCCCCCCAGATGTGTCTCGACGACATCCGGATCGACTACTAATAGCTTGACCACGTGACTACCCGCCCCGTCGAATGCTCGTGTCGTAGAGCGCCCCCGACCCTCGATCGTTACTCCCTCGCCAAACGCCCAGAAATAAAAGTAGCTGCTACCGTCCTCAATGTTTGCGGTGAACGCAACAGGTGTCCCGACGCGTGGGTTGTTCGGATTGATCTGAATTATTGGTATCTCGCCGGCCTCCGAATCGGAGACACTTGCAGTTTCTTGTGAACCAGATTGCCCTGCACAACCCCCCAGGCTTGCAATCCCAACAGGGAGTAAACTCCGAATTACCGTGCGCCGGTTCATACCGGTCGTTCGGAGGTCCGTGACTTAGTAGTTCAGAGAACACCTCCAACCGGGGTCCGGGAACAGTTGACCCACGACCGCTGTGCTCCCTTGTCCAACTCCACGATAGAAACAGGCCGTTCGCTGCCGCTCGGACACACAATGCGGGGGATGGGATTTGAACCACGGTCACAACGAAGTTGCTCCCTGATTCAAATCCCACCGTAAACGAGCGGTCCTCACTAACGCTCGGACACGCAGTGCGGGGGATGGGATTTGAACCCACGAACCCCTACGGGAGCGGATCTTAAGTCCGCCGCCTTTGGCCTAGCTCAGCCACCCCCGCGCAAGCGGGCATTCCGCGGACGGCCGGTTAGTGGTTTCGCTTCGCCTGTCGGGCGGAACGCACGTCGACGTTCACCTACCAGTCGACGCTGAGCGTCCCGTCGCCGTGCGGATCCGGTGCGATCTCCTCGTCGGTCCGGCGGTCGACGACGTGGATGACGCCTTTGTCTTTCTTCCCGGGGCAGACCTCCGCAGCGCGGATGTTCTCCTCGAGTTCGTCCTCGCCGATGAAGTACGATTTCGGATTTGCGAGACCGGATTTGATGTCCATCTCCCAGTTGTCGGCGACCTCCGCACAGCGGCCGGCCCCGATGCATTTGTTCCCCTCGAAGATGATCTTGTAGGGCTTCTCGGAGATCGGCGGGGCGTTCGACTCGTCGCCGACGTCGCTGGGCTTCAGCGGCTCGTCCTCGGCGTCGCTCATACCCGCTCGTAGCCGCGGGGTCGCCTTTGCGCTGTCGGTTCATCGAGGTCGGCACGCGGTCTCATACTGTCGGACAGCAGTTCGTGAACTGTGTTGGCACCCACAGGGTGCCGATACGCTTCACACAGTTCTGTCCGACAGTATCAGCCCCAGTAGGATGCCCTTACTGACCGCCGTGGTGCGCTCGATCGAGCGATCTGTGAAACTGCTCTCCCGAGGCGTGGTATCATACGTAGTTTCGCGCCCGCGCGTGCGAGGGTTTAAGAATGGAGGTAGCTTAACGAAGACACGTTCAATGTCACGCGATACTGAGTACGGGGCCGGGCAGATTCAGGTCCTCGAAGGCTTAGAAGCCGTCAGGAAGCGCCCGGCGATGTACATCGGGTCGACGGACTCGCGAGGGTTACATCACCTCGTCTACGAGGTCGTCGACAACGCGATCGACGAAGCGCTCGCGGGGTACTGCGACCACATCGAAGTCACGCTCCACGACGACGGCTCGGTGTCGGTCTCCGACAACGGCCGAGGCGTCCCGGTCGACACCCACGAGCAGTACGATCGCCCTGCCGTCGAGGTCATTATGACCGTTCTCCACGCCGGCGGGAAGTTCGACAACAAATCCTACCAGGTCTCCGGCGGGCTCCACGGCGTCGGCGTCTCCGTCGTCAACGCCCTGTCGAGCCGCCTCGAAGTCGAGATCAAGCGCGACGGCGCGCTCTGGCGAGACAGTTTCGACCACGGCGAACCCGAGGCGGGCGCCTTCGAGCGCGTCCGCGACCTCGGCGATGACGAGGAGACGGGCACGACCGTTCGCTTCTGGCCCGACGAGGACATCTTCGAGACGGTCGACTTCGAGTTTTCGACGCTCGAAAACCGACTTCGCGAACTCGCCTTCCTCAACTCCGGCGTCGAGATCCGACTCGTCGAAGAACCCGGCGCCGTCGGTGACGAAGACGACGAGACCGTCCCCGAGGGCCGCTCCCGCGAGTTTTGCTACGAGGGCGGTATCCGCGAGTTCGTCCGCTATCTCGACGAGACGAAGACCGTCCTCCACGACGACGTCATCTACTACGCAGACAGTGAGGACGACATCGAGGTCGAAGTGGCGCTGCAGGCAACAGAGGAACTGCAGGGCTCGATTCACGCCTTCGCGAACAACATCAACACCCGCGAGGGCGGCACCCACCTCACCGGCTTCAAGACGGCGCTGACCCGCGTCGTCAACGACTACGCCAGCGAGCACGACTTGCTGGACGACCTCGACTCCCTGAAGGGCGAGGACGTCCGCGAGGGACTGACAGCAGTCATCTCCGTCAAACACCCCGATCCACAGTTCGAGGGACAGACGAAGACGAAACTCGGCAACAGCGAAGTGCGCGGGATCACCGAATCCGTCACCCACGAGAAACTGGGGACGTACTTCGAGGAGCATCCCGACACTGCCACAGCGATCGTCAGTAAGGCGGTCGAGGCCGCGAAGGCCCGCAAGGCCGCGAAGCAGGCCGAGGAACTCACCCGCCGGAAGTCCGCGCTGGAGTCGACGTCGCTGCCGGGCAAACTCGCGGACTGTCAGAGCCGCGACCCCGCCGAGTCCGAGCTGTTCGTCGTCGAGGGCGACTCCGCGGGCGGTAGCGCAAAGCAGGGCCGCGACCGCCGCTTCCAGGCCATCCTCCCGATCAAAGGGAAGATCCTGAACGTCGAGAAACACCGGCTCGACCGCGTGCTGGAGAACGACGAAGTGCGAGCGCTCATCACCGCGATCGGCGCGGGTGTCGGTGAGGAGTTCGACATCGAGGACGTCCGCTACGAGCGGATCATCCTGATGACGGACGCCGACGTCGACGGCGCACACATCCGGACGCTGCTTCTGACGCTGTTGTATCGCCATATGCGGCCGCTCGTCGAAGCAGGCTACGTCTACGCGGCCAAGCCGCCGCTGTACCGCGTCCGCTACCGCGGGGAGACCTACGACGCGATGACGGAGGCCGAACGCGACCGCATCATCGAAGAGAAGTGCAACGGCAACCCCACGCAGGTCCAGCGGTTCAAGGGCCTCGGTGAGATGAACCCCGATCAGCTCTGGGATACGACGATGAACCCCGAGAACCGGGTTCTCAAGCAGATCACCGTAGATGACGCCGCTGCGGCGGACAAGATGTTCTCCGTGCTGATGGGCGACGCCGTCGAACCGCGCAAGCAGTTCATCAAAGACCGAGCGACCGAAGCCGAATGGGTGGACATATAGATGAGTTCTGACGCACCAGAGGCCTTCGATCCCGGGGCGGGCATCGCCGCGGAGGTCGAGACCGCACGGATCGAACAGGAGATGGAACAGTCTTACATCGACTACGCGATGTCGGTCATCGCGGGGCGGGCACTCCCGGACGTCCGGGACGGCCTCAAACCCGTCCACCGGCGCATCCTCTATGCGATGCACGAGTCGGGCATCACCGCCCGCTCCTCGCACCGAAAGTCGTCCTCGATCGTCGGCGAGACGATGGGTGATTACCACCCGCACGGCGACTCGGCGATCTACGACACGCTCGCACGGATGGCGCAGGACTTCTCGATGCGCTACCCGCTCGTCGACGGCCAGGGGAACTTCGGCTCCGTCGACGGCGACCCGCCGGCGGCGATGCGGTACACGGAGGCGCGGATGGCTCCCATCGCCGAGGAACTCCTCGACGACATCGAGATGGACACCGTCGACTTCCAGTCGAACTACGACGACCGGCTGGAGGAACCCGAGGTCTTGCCCTCGGCGTTCCCGAACCTCCTGGTCAACGGCTCTTCGGGGATCGCAGTCGGGATGTCGACGAACATCCCACCGCACAACCTGGGTGAGGTGATCGACGCGACGACTCACCTCATCGAGAACCCCGACGCCACCGTCGAGGATCTGATGGAGTACGTCAAGGGACCGGACTTCCCGACCGGCGCGAACATCGTCGGCCGCAACGCGATCCACAAGGCGTACAAGACGGGTCGCGGTCGGGTCCGCGTCCGTGCCGAGTTCGAGGTCCAGGAAGACAGAATCGTCATCACCGAACTCCCGTATCAGGAGAACAAAGCGCGGCTCGTCGAACGTATCGCCGACGACGTCAACGAAGGGAAGATCGAGGGCATCCGCGATCTGCGCGACGAGTCCGACCGCGACGGTATCCGCGTCGTCGTCGAGCTCAAGCGCGGTGCCAACGCCGAGATCGTCAAAAACCAACTGCTGGAACACCACCTCGAATCGACGTTCGGCGTCATCAACCTCGCGCTCGTCGACGGCCAACCAAAGGTCCTCACGCTGAAAGAGACGCTCGCAGAGTACGTCGAGCACCGGCGCGACGTCGTCCGTCGCCGTTCGGCGTACGAACTCGACGAGCGAAAAGAGCGCGCACACATTCTCGAAGGCCGACTGCAAGCTCTAGAGAACGTCGACGACGTCGTTTCCGTCATCCGAAACTCCGAGAGCCGTGACGACGCGAAAGCCGCACTGCGCGGCGAGCACGTCGTCGAGGCTGACGGCGAGCCGCTGCCGTCCTTCGACTTCTCGGAAGCACAGGCCGACCACATCGTCGCGATGCAGCTCGGCTCGCTCACCGCGATGGAAGCCGACGAGATCGAATCCGAGTACGGGGAGGTCCAAGAACGGATCGAGCGCCTCGAAACGATCCTCGAGGACCCCGACGAACTCGACGCCGTCGTCACAGACGAACTGTCGGAGATCAAAGACGAATACGACGACGACCGGCGGACGTCGATCATCGAAGACACCGGCACGGTCACACACGAGGACCTCATCGCCGAGGAGGACGTCGTGGTCGTCGTTACCGAGGACGACTACATCAAGCGGATGCCGCTGGACAGCTTCCGCGCCCAGCACCGCGGCGGGAAGGGGATCATCGGCACCGAATTGAAGGAAGGCGACCGGGTCTCCTCGGTGTACGTCGCGAGCACTCACGATTATCTGCTGTACTTCACCAACCACGGCCAGGTCTATCAGCTGAAGACCTATCAGGTGCCAGAGATGTCCCGCACCGCCCGCGGGAAGTCCGCCGTCAATCTGCTCGATCTCGACGACGGCGAGGAGATCACGGCCGTCGTCAACACCGCCGAGATCGAATCCGAGGAGGAGAAGTACCTCACGATGGCGACCCGGAACGGGTACGTCAAGCGGACGAGCGTCGAGAAGTTCCAGAACATCCGTTCGACGGGGATCATCTCGACGAAACTCGACGACGAGGACGCTCTCGCCGACGTCGAAGTCACCGACGGGAGTCGGGATCTGATCCTCGCGAGTCGCGACGGAATGGCGATCCGCTTCGCCGAGGACGAAGTCCGGTCGATGGGCCGCTCGGCCCGCGGCGTCCGCGGGATCGACCTGGAGGGCGGCGACGAGGTCGCCGCGCTGGCGGCCGTCGAACCCGACCGCCACGAGTGGGTCCTCACCGTCACCGAGAACGGCTACGGCAAGCGGACCGACGTCGGACAGTACCGCCGACAGTCCCGGAACGGGAAGGGCCTCATCGACATCAAGACGAACGACCGCAACGGCCGCGTCTGTGAGTTAGAGACGGTCGGCCCCGGCGACCACCTGTTCGTGATGAGCGGCGACGGGCAGATCCTCCGGACGCCCGTCGAAGACGTCTCCATCGTGGGCCGAAACACGATGGGCGTCATCGTGATGGATCTCGACGCCGGCGACGCCGTCGCGAGCGTCGACGTACACTTCGCAGCGGATGCGGAGGACGAACTGGACGACGAAGCCGAGGCCGACGCCGTCGCTGACGCCGATACCGAAGCCGAATAGCGGCGTTCAGGGCGAGCGGTCATCTCGCCGACGGTTCACCGGAAATCCGGTGTGCGGTGCCGTCGCATAGAGCGTCAGAGGATCTGTTTTCCGAGCGCGCTCGCCGCCAACTCGACCGCGAGCGACGCCGTTTCGTTGCGTTCGTCGAGAATCGGATTGATCTCGACGAGTTCGAGCGAGCGGAGAGAGTCGCGGTCGGCGACCGCTTCGAGCGCCGAGTGGGCTTCGCGGTACGTGACACCGCCGCGAACGGGAGTCCCGACGCCCGGCGCTTCACGGGGATCGAGCCAGTCGAGATCGAGGCTCACGTGGAGACCGTCTGTTCCAGTGGTGGCTACGTCGAGCGCATCGTCGACGACGTTCGTGATCCCCCGTTCGTCGATGTCGGACATCGTGAAGGTGGTCACGTCGGTCTCTGCGATCGCTTTGCGTTCGCGCTCGTCGACGTCGCGAAGCCCGACGATCGCGACGTTTTCGGGGCGCAGTCCGCTCGCGTTGGCCCACGCCACGTCGGCGAACTCGCCGATGCCGAGGACGGCCGCCAGCGGCATCCCGTGGACGTTCCCCGACGGCGACGTCTCCGGGGTGTTGCAGTCGCCGTGGGCGTCGAACCACACGACACCGATCTCGGCACCGCGTGCGGATCCGGTCACAGAACCGATCGCGACCGAGTGGTCGCCGCCGAGCACGAGCGGGACCTCGCCGTCCGCGAGTGACCCCTCGACGCGATCCGCGAGGCTCGTCACGACTTCACGGGTTTCGCGGAGAAACTTCGCTCGTCCGGAGGGGAGCGTCTCGGCGTCCGGGTCGCGTTCTTCGGCGTGCGGCGCGAGGACGTCGCCGTCGTCGACGGCGTCGACTCCCGTGCGTTCCAGTTCTTCGGCGAGTCCGGCGTACCTGATCGCCGAGGGACCCATATCTACGCCCCGTCGGTTCGCGCCGTAGTCCGTCGGCGCGCCGATGATACGAACGGTCGTCATACGTCGACCGTAGGCGTCGCTGCCACCTTACGCCTGGCGTTGCTATCCTGATCCTCGCTTACTCCAGATACGGTTCACAGACGCGGGCGACGCCCTCCTCGAAGGAGATCTGGGGCTCCCAGCCGGTCGCCTCACGCATCTTCGTGCTGTCTGCCATCGTGTCGTGGACGTAGACGTCGAGTGGGTTCTCGACGTACTCGGGGTCGACGTCGGTCCCGAGTTCGTCGTTGATCATCCCGATCATCGTGTCGAAGGTGTAGCTCTCGCCGGTGCCGAGGTTGTAGACGCCCTGGAGTTCGTGCTCGGCCGCGAGTTCGATACCGCGGACGATGTCGTCGACGTGGGTGAAATCCCGCGTCTGGGAGCCGTCGCCGAACACTTTCGGCCGCTCGCCGTTCGCGATCTTCTCGGCGAACTGCGCGACCGTGTTGGCGTACTCGCCTTTGTGTTCCTCGGCGCCGCCGTAGCCCTGATAGACGGAGAAAAAGCGCAGGCCGGCCAGCGTCATCTCGTAGTGGTGGTGGAAGTACTCGCCGTACTTCTCGCGAGCGAGCTTCGAGGCCTCATAGCAGGTGCGCGCCTCGACCGGGAGGTCTTCGGGGGAGGGCTCGGTCCGTGAGCCGTAGATCGACGACGTCGAGGCGTAGACGACGGTTTCACAGCCGTCCTCGCGGGCCTGCTCGACGGCGTTGACGAAGCCCTCGACGTTCACGCGGGTCGCCTCGCGCTTGTGGGATTCGGCCATCGTATACGAGGAGTACGCCGCGAGGTGGAACAACACGTCCACGTCCTCGGTGGGCAGGTCGTCGTCGAGGACGCTCGCGTCGACGAACTCGACCCCGTCGTCGAGATTCTCGGGCGTCCCGAGGTGGAGGTCGTCGACGGCGACGACGTCGTTCCGCTCGGCCAGGTGGTTCGCGAGATTCGAGCCGATGAATCCGGCACCCCCAGTCACGAGGATCCGTTGATCTTCCATACCGATCACACGAACGAGGATTCACAAAGCGGTACCGGATCGGTCAGCGGGAGACCCACTGCCGACGGGGCGGCGTCGGACGAGCAGAAAAACGTGACGAACGCGCCTGAATCGGAAGAAAATCGGGAGACTGTTTCACACTGTATCCATCCATCCACCGGATTTAAGACCGTATGCGGCGAACGATTGGATATGTCATCGATTGAGCTGACGTCCAGTCAGAAAACTATCCTGACCGCACTCATCAACCTTCACCGCGAGAGCGAAGACGCGGTAAAGGGCGAGGACATCGCCGCTGAAGTCGACCGCAACCCCGGGACGATCCGGAACCAGATGCAGAGCCTCAAAGCCCTCCAGCTCGTCGAAGGCGTACCTGGCCCGAAAGGTGGCTACAAGCCGACGGCGAACGCCTACGAGGCGCTCGACGTGAACCAGATGGACGAGCCGGCGTTCGTCCCGCTGTTCCACGACGGCGAGGAAGTCGAGAACGTCAACGTCGACGAGATCGACCTCTCGTCGGTCCACCACCCGGAACTGTGCCGCGCCGAGATCCACGTTCAGGGCTCGGTCCGTGACTTCCACGAAGGCGACGACGTGACTGTCGGTCCGACACCGCTCTCGAAACTCGTGATCGAGGGCGTCGTCGACGGCAAGGACGACACGGGCAACATCCTCATCCTCCGCATCAAGGATATGCGCGCGCCCGTCGGCGAAGCGTCGCACTGAGAGTACGTCACGGCTGCGACTCCGTCGGCTCTCTCCAATTCTGAGTAACCCTCTCGGTTCCTCGTTCTTCGCTGTGTCCCACCGAACAGCGCCGCTGCTCGCGAGCAGCGACGAAGCGAGAGTACGAGGAGAAAAACGGACGGGTGAGGTGGAGCCCGTCCCCGGTCAAGAGAGAGTCTCTGCAGCCGTTCTCACATACTGTCCCACGCGTCGATCGCGTGGCGCGGCGAGGCGACGTCGGCGATCCAGCGTGCGGCGATCGCCTTCTTGAGGTTTCGTGCGGCCGGTCCGCCGAAGACGCTCACCGGGAAACTCCCGAGGACGGGCAGTTTGACGTCGTGAGCGACGGCGTCGTCGCCGACGGAGACGACCGTCCCCTTGTCGTCGTGACGCCACGTCTTGAGCGGCTTGCCGGCGACGGCGCGAGCGACGTTCTCGCCGGCGACGTCGGCGGCCTGCCAGGCGGCCTGCGCCGTCGGCGGCGCGACGGAGTCGGGGCCCTGCTCGACGAGCGCGGTGTCGCCGAGTGCGAAGACGCGCTCGTCCGAGGTCTGGAAGTCCGCGTCGGCGAAGACGCGGTGGGAGCGCTCGTCCTGATCGAGATCGACGCCGTGAACCTCCTCGTGGCCGGTGATGCCGCCGGTCCAGATCAGCGTGTCGTAGGCGAGTTCCTCGGGCTCTTCGTCCTCGCCGCCGCCGAGGTAGGCGACCTCGTCGTCGACTTTCGAGATGAAGTCGCCGGTGAGGATCTCAATGTCGAGATCCTCCAGTCGCTTGCGGAGCGCGCCCTGGAGTTCCGGGTCGTTGCCCGGGAAGACCTCGTCGAGGCCCTCGACGAGCGTGACGTCGATCGGGGCGCGGTGTTCGTCGCGGTACTCGGCGATTTCGCCGGCCGTCTGGATTCCCGAGAGGCCGGCCCCGCCGACGATGATCTCCGCGGGGTCGTCGCGGGAGGCTTCCTCTGCGGCCTGCTTTACGTCCGCGTGGATCGACCGGGCGTCGTCGAGGCTCTTCAGTTCGTGGGCGTGCTCTTTGAGCCCCTCGATGCCGAAGAAGGCGGTGCTCGATCCGATCGCGAGCAGGAGGTAGTCGTATTCGATCTCGTCGTCTTCGAGTTCGACGACGCGCTCGTCGACGTCGACGTCGGTGACGTGGCCTTTGACGAACTCCGTGGACGGCGATTTGATGTCGTCGATCGGGATCGCGATCTTCGATTCGACGCTAGGATCGCGGATACAGCGGTGGACTTCGTGCAGGACGAGGTGGTAATCGTGCTCTGAGATCCACGTGAGGTCTGTCCCCGGATCGAGTTCTTCTTCGAGACGCGTGACGGCACCAGCACCCGCGTAGCCGGAACCGACGACGACGACCTGCGTACTCATAGGCGTTTCTGCGGCGGCATCCGATAAAGGAACTGCGGAATGCGGCTCGGGTTCACGTGGGAGGCAGCGTCGATCACTCGATGGAAAGCCCCGGGTGCCAGTGGTCGACGCCGGCCTCGCGCTTCGCCTCGTCCATCTTCGCGAGCAGGTGGACGGCCAGGCTCGCGGTTTCCGCCGCGCGGGATTCGCCTTCCGCTCGGAACTCACCCGTGACGCGGTTCGCGTAGACGGAGCAGACAGCCCCGGCGCGGAGCCCGTAGACGTTCGCGACGGTGAGAAGCGCAGCGGCCTCCATCTCGATGTTCTTCACGTTCGCCTCCTGGAGCTCCTGCACCAACGTCTCCGAGCCGGCCGCGCGGAACCCCTCGAAGCCGGGGCGACCCTGTCCCGCATAGAAGGAATCGGCGCTCATCGTCAGCCCGACGTGGTAGTCGTGGCCCAACCGCTCGGCGGCGGCGACGAGCGCGGCGACGACTTCGTGGTCCGCGACGGCCGGGTAGTCCTCGCGGACGTACTCCTTCGAGGTGCCTTCCTGACGGACGGCACCGGAGGTGATGACGAGGTCGCCGACCGCCATCTCGGGCTGAATCGCCCCGCAGGACCCGACACGAATGAAGGTGTCCGCACCCACGCGAGCGAGCTCTTCGATGGCAATCGCCGCCGACGGACTGCCGATGCCCGTCGACGTGACTGAGATCGGCGTCTCCTCGTAGGCCCCGGTGGCCGTGCGGTACTCGCGGTGACTGGCTCGCTCCTCGTAGTCGTCCCACAGCGCGGTGATCTTGTCGACGCGCTCGGGGTTGCCCGGGAGGAGGACGCTGTCTGCGACGTCGTCGGGGCCGACGGCGACGTGATACTGGACCTCGTCGTTCGGGTCTTCGCTGTCGCTCATAGGTACTCTCCCGGGCGCATCGAAAATATACTGTCGGCTGGGTTCGGGAAAAGCCCGCTACTGATCGGTGTCGCCGCCGCTGTCGTCGGCGTCGTCGGGCTGACCCTCTCTCTCCCGCTGCTCTGCGGCCGCAGAGAGCGTCTCCAGCGAGATCGTGTTCGGCAGGAGTTCCCCGAGCGTGTACGTCGACGTGTCGTCGCCGCCCTCGTCGCAGACGACTTCGAGGTCCGCGTCGGCGAACTCCGCGAGCGTCTGGCGACACATCCCACACGGCGTCACGCCGTCGCGGGCGCCGGAGGAGACCGCGATCCGGTCGAACTCTCGGTGGCCGTCTCGGACCGCCGACGCGATCGCGACTTCCTCGGCGTGGAGGCTGTTCGAGTAGTTCGCGTTCTCGATGTTGCAGCCGACGTACACGGTGCCGTCGGCCGTTCTGAGCGCCGCGCCGACCCGATACTCCGAGTACGGGACGTAGGCGTCTGCGAGCGCGTCGCGAGCGCGTTCGACGAGGTCGTCTGTCATCGCCCGGCGGTTCGGCCGGGGGGCGTTTGTACGTTGTCGTCCGCGGGAGACCGTCCGCGAGGGCCGTCAGCGGTCGACACGTCAAAGGGCAAGTGAAAAGCCGCTCCCGGCCGTAGCGAGCGTGTGCACTCGGATACAGACACTGACGCCGAGGGAGGCGGCGACGCGCCCGACTCGGGCGTCGAGACGGCGGACGCCGGGACGCCCGGACTCGGCCGACGAATTATGCTGGCGCTGGGCGCGACGATCGTCGCGATTTCGGGCGGCGTCGGTCTGCTCGTCGGCGGTAACGGCGCGGAGTCGGCCTCCGAGGCGGCCGTTCTGGGCACCTCGGTGACGATTCCGCTGACGCCCGGCGCGGTCGCCCTCTACGGGATCGTCGTTTCGACGCTCGTCCTCGCCGTGCTATTCGGCCTCGTCGAACTCGCCTCCCGTGCGGAGGCCGACGCTGGAGACCCGGACGCCCACCGCTAAGCGCCGCATCGAGGACCATCTCTGACGAGCGGCCTCTACGCTGACGAGCGGCCTCTACGCTGACGAGCGGCCTCTACGTGCGAGAGACAGCGCGGCGCTTTTGTCGCTGCAGTCCCGACAGCGCAGTATGGCTTCAACCACGTCGGCCGACGACCGCGCGGACGCCGCGGCGACCGACGAGGAGTTCGATCCGAACGCGCCGCTCCAATCGGAGACCGGGAACAAAAACCGCAAGCGAGCAGCCCTCGCCGTCGCGCCGTTTCTCGCGATCGGGCTCGGAAACGTCGTCTTGCTCCTCGGCTGGGGAATCGAGCCGCTGTGGGCGTTCGCGCTCCTCCCGCCGATCCTCTTCTGTACGGTCCTGGCGTACCTCGTTTTCAGCACCGACTTCCTCGACGGTCGGACCTAAGACGAGAACGGGCACCCCCCGCTCGGCGAGACGGGGCTCAGCTACCAGTGTCGTACTTGTAGGTCGCTTCGTCGGGATCGATCCCGAAGTCCTCGGCCGTCTCCTCGACGGGGACCTCGCCGTCTTCGGGTTCGTCGGCCGGGGAGGCGTTCTTGAATCGCTCGCGATACTCCTCGGGGACCGTGAAGTCATCCGCGTGCACGCGCATCGCGATGACCTCGTCGCCGCGCTCTGCTCTGACCGTTTCGAGCCGGGACGCGACCGGCTCGGGAAGGTCGCTGGACTCTAGCGGCTCGAAGTTGAACGGCGTGAAGTACGACGGCTGGCGCGTGAACGTGTAGACCGTCTCGTAGCCTTCGTCGCCCGCCTCGGCGACGAGTCGCTCGATGACGTGCGCGGCGACGCCCTGCTGTCGCCACGGCGGGAGCGTGTAGACGAACGCGAGTTCACAGAAGTTGCCGGCCTCCGTCTTGTGCACGCGAATGCGTCCGAAGCCGGCCTTACGAGAGGACTCCTCGTCGAGCGCGATCACGTAGTCCCGGGAGCGAAACGCGGGATCGTCGATTTCGGCCTCCTCGATCCTGTCGAGTAGCCAGACCTCGTCGCGATTTTTGGCGTCCCGGACGTACATACTCGGTGATACGACACCGGGATGCAAGTGTATTGCGGAGCCGTCTGTCGAACCACGGTGCACAGGCAACACCTTTGTATCGGTCTGCGTTCTACGAGCGCACGATGGCTCGTCTCTTGCCCTCCCAGTCCGAGCCCGACGTCGACGCCTCGCCGCGCGTCGTCGGACTCGACGACGACGATGCCGACGACCTGCTGTCGGCGCTCTCCTCGGGGACCGCACGGCAGATTCTCTCGACGCTCCACGAGGAGCCGACCAACCCCGCCGCCCTCGCGGATGCGGTCGATACGTCCCTGCAGAACGTCCAGTATCACATCCAGCGGCTCGAAGACGCTGGCGCCGTCGAAGTCGTCGACACGGCGTACTCGGAGAAAGGCCGCGAGATGAACGTATACGCGCCCGCAAACCGCCCGCTCGTGGTCGTCGCGGCCGACGGCGAGGAAACCGCCGGCCTCTCGGCGGCGCTCAAGCGACTGCTCGGCGGCGTCGCAGTCGTCGGGGTCGCGAGCATCCTCGCGCAGGTAGCGATCGAGGGCCTCCCGTTCGGCGCGCAAACCGGCGGGGCCGACGGAGGCGTGTCCGTCCAGACGACTGAATCGACCCGGATCGCGACCGAGACGGCCGCCAGTTCGGGGTTCCCGCCAGGGCTACTCGTGTTCCTCGGCGGGCTCACCGTCCTCCTCACGTGGTTCGCGGTCTGGTTCGTCCGCCAGCGATAGCGGCGCGACGGCGCGGCTCGCACCCTCGATCCCCTGCCCCGAAGAACGTCTCCCGTAAGTATTCGTACCCTGACCTACAAGAGGCAGGTATGAATCACCCGGGCGAGGTCGAGGGTATCGCCGTCGGCGTCGACGCGGACGGCGACAACATCCCCGCGGTCGTGGTCGCGGCGCGGTCCGAACTGTTGCCGATCGTCGTCACGGCCGATCAGGCCCGGGCGATCCAACTCGCCATCGCCGGCGAGTCCTTCGAGCGACCGCTCACACACGACCTCCTGGTGGAGATGCTCACCGAGTTCGGCGGCGCGATCGACAAGGTCCGCATCGACGACATCGCCGACGGCACCTTCTACGCGAAGATCGACGCCGAGCGGTACGACAACGGCGAGCCCCAGCGGTTCGTCTTCGATGCGCGTCCCAGCGACGCGGTCGCGCTCGCGGTCCGCGTCGACTGTCCGATCGAAGTGTCCGACGCGGTCCTCGACGAAGCCGGACAGCCGCCGGATCGGTTCGACTTCGGCGAGGGACGCGACGAGGACGTCCCCGACGAGCCCGACGACTTCGACGATTTCGACGATCTTGACGACTTCGGCGACGATCGCTGACACGGTCAGGAACCTGTATAGATCGATTCCTCACCCTCCGGGTAGCAACATATGCCACAGGTTCGTATCCGACAGTGGGACTGCCACCCGGGCCGTCTGCTGGGCATCGGTCCGTCCGCGTACCCTTATCCCGACAGAACTCGAAGGCCCCGCTATGACCCTCACCGTCGAGACCCCTCCGGTGCCCGAACTCGAAGACGCCGTCGACCCGAACGAGTACGAGGACGCGGACGTCGTCGGCGACACCGACTACCGGCGCGCGGACCTCGAAGGACTCCTCCGCGACGGCGCGTGGGCGGACGCCTTCGAGCAGTGGTCTGCCGAGACCGACGTGACCGCCGACGAGTGGGCGATCGTCCTCGACCTCGAGATGCTCTCGCACTTCGACTTCTTCTGGGACGACTTCGCCGACCGCGTAGGGTATCACGCCCCGGGGCTCCCCGAAGACTGGAAGGAGCGCGAACTACACCCCGAGATCACCTCCTGGAAGACGGTCTCAAGCATCAATGCCGGCCTGACCGAACTCGGACAGACCGTCTGTGAGGTGCTGAAAGACGACTACATCACCTGGGAGTCAGAGTACGAAGCGCCCGACGATCTGCCTGATTTCTAGCCACCTTTTTCCACGGTGGGTTTCCTCGCGGCGCGTCGCAGCGCGTCGCGCCGCTGCGGGAACCCACCGCGCAAAAACCTGGAGGGAAAAAGGCCGCTCGGCTCGCATTCGCTCGCCTCGCGGTGCAATCGGTGTGACAACCGCAGAGCGGCGCGAGCAGTAGCCCATCGCCCATCGGACTGGCCCAATTCGGTCACGGTCGGACCCACGGAAATATGTTGATGCCCCCGGGAGGTCCGTCCGTGAACCGCAGAGCCCTCCTCTCGGCGACCGCGTCGGCCGCCGCCCTGTCGATGACCGCTCTCTCGGGATGCACTGGCGCGGTGCGCCGAGAGATGAGCGACCGCGTCGTAATGGACATCGCCACGATGGTCTTTCACCCGCGTCGGAACCGTGGCTCACCGACGGCCTCTCGGCGTCCGGGGACGCGACCCGCCACGCCGCGCTCGCTCCCGAGAAGCCGTCGGACGTGTCGGCGATTTTTACAGATCAGTATCCGACGAACGAACGCACGTTCGACAACAAACTTCGAAACACCGACTACTCCTCGAACTTCATCCTGCTCTACGAGGTGCGGATGCCGCGGGTCGACGCCTACCAGGTCGCCCCGACCATCAAGTACGGCGAACTCGGCTGGACCAGCTGGCGGACGGTGACAGCGCCGATGGCGCGAGCGTCGCGGGATCCGGAAGCACTCGATATGCCACCGGAATCCGAAGATGTGATCGCGACGACAGTCGTTCGGTACAGCGCCGAGGCGACGCCCCGGCGGGTCCGCCTCCCCGTCTACGACGAGGAGACCGGCGCGCTACGTTCCGAGATGACGGTCCGAGCCGAGTCGTAACCGTCGCGCTCCGCCCACTCGGAGAACCGACCGTACGCCGCGGTTCCACGGATTTCATATACATTCGCTGGTACTCCCTCTGTATGGACGAAGTCGACGACCAGTACACGCCCGCGGAGGTCGAATCCGCGGTCGGGGAGTACTGGGACGACACCAACGCTTACGAGGCGACGAAGGAGGCCCACGCCGACGACCCCGCCTTCTTCTTCGTCGACGGCCCGCCGTACACCTCCGGCCAGATGCACCTCGGCACGGCCTGGAACAAGACGCTGAAGGACGCCATCATCCGCTACAAGCGGATGACCGGCCACCGCGTCACCGACCGCCCGGGCTACGATATGCACGGGCTCCCGATCGAGGTGAAAGTCGAGGAGGAACTCGGCTTCGAGACCAAACGCGACATCGAGGAGTACGGCATCGAGTCGTTCATCGAAGAGTGCAAGGACTTCGCCGAGCGGAACCGCGAGGCGATGGACGAGGACTTCCAGTCGATCGGCGTCTGGATGGACTGGGACGACCCCTACGAGACCATCTCGCCCGAATATATGGAAGCCGCCTGGTGGGCGTTCCAGCAGGTCGACGAACGCGGTCTCGTCGAGCAGGGCAAGCGCTCGGTGAACTACTGTCCGCGGTGTCAGACCGCCATCGCGGCCAACGAGGTCGAGTACGATGAGATCACCTCCCCGTCGATCTACGTGAAGTTCCCGCTGCAGGATCGAGAGGGAAGTCTCGTCATCTGGACGACGACGCCGTGGACCATCCCGGCGAACACCTTCGTCGCCGTCGACGGCGAGATGACCTATCAGGCCGTCCGCGCCGAGAAGGACGGCGAGGAGGAAGTCCTCTACGTCGCGGAACCCTGCGTCGAGGACGTCCTGAAGGAGGGCCGCTACGAGGACTACGAGGTCGTCGACGAGTACGAGGGCGAGGATCTGGTCGGCTGGGCTTACGACAACCCTCTCCAGTCGCACCTGAACGCGTACGCCGACTTCGAGGGCGCAGGTCAGGTCTACACGGCCGACTACGTCGAAGCCGACCGCACGGGCCTCGTCCACTCCGCGCCCGGACACGGCCAAGAGGACTTCGCTCGCGGGCAGGAACTCGGCCTCGACGTGTACGTTCCCGTCGACGGTCGCGGCGAGTTCACCGAGCAGGCCGGCGACTACGCCGGCACCTTCGTCCGCGACGCCAACGACCAGATCGTCGACGACCTCGATGCGTCGGGCGCGCTGCTCGCCTCGGGCACGCACGACCACCGGTACGGCCACTGCTGGCGGTGTGACACGGACATCATCTTCCTCGCGACCGACCAGTGGTTCATCACCGTCACCGACATCAAAGACGAACTGCTCGAGAACATCGACGACTCCGAGTGGTACCCGCAGTGGGCGCGCGACAACCGCTTCCGCGACTTCGTCGCCGACGCGCCGGACTGGAACATCTCCCGGCAGCGCTACTGGGGCATTCCGCTCCCGATCTGGCAGGCCGACGACGGCGAGTGGATCGTCGTGGGCACGCGCGAGGAGCTCGCCGAGCGCGCAGATCAGGACATCGACCCCGACGAGATCGACCTCCACCGCCCGTCGGTCGATCCGCTGACGATCACCGAGGACGGGACGACTTACGAGCGCGTGCCGGACGTCTTCGACGTCTGGATCGACTCCTCTGTCGCGACGTGGGGTACCATCGACTACCCGAGCGAGACCGAGGCCTACGAGGAACTGTGGCCCGCGGACTTCATCGTCGAGGCCCACGACCAGACCCGCGGGTGGTTCTGGTCCCAGCTCGGAATGGGCACCGCCGCGGTCGGCGAAGCGCCCTACGAGCAGGTGATGATGCACGGCTTCGTCAACGACGAGGACGGCCGCAAGATGTCGAAGTCGCTGGGCAACATCGTCACGCCCGAGGAGGCGATCGAACGCGCCGGCCGCGACCCGCTGCGGGCGTACCTCCTCAGTCACGACCAGCAGGGCGTCGATCTCTCCTTCGAGTGGAACGGATTGGGCGAGATGCAGTCGACGCTCAACATCTTCTGGAACGTCTTCCGCTTCCCGCTGCCGTATATGGACCTCGACGGCTACGACCCCGCCGAGGCCGACCTCGACGACGGCGACCGCACCGTCGTCGACGAGTGGGTGCTCTCGCGCCTGCAGTCCGTCGAAGCCGAGGCCGCCGAGGCCTGGGAGAACTTCGAGGTCAGCGACGCGCTCAACGCGGTGCTCGACTTCCTGACCGAGGACGTCTCGCGCTTCTACGTGAAGGCGATCCGCGAGCGGATGTGGGAGGAAGAAGACTCCGCCTCAAAGCGCGGCGCGTACGCCACGCTCGCGACCGTCCTCGACGAGACGATTCGCCTGCTTGCGCCCTTCACGCCGTATCTGGCAGAGCAGATGTACCAGCACCTCGACGGCGAGGCGACGAGCGTGCACGCGCTGTCGTACCCGACCGCCGACGAGACGCTGCGCGACCCCGAACTCGAACGGCAGATGGCGGTTCTCCGCGACGTCGAGGAGGCGGCCGCGAACGCGCGCCAGCAGGGCGGCCGCAAGCTCCGCTGGCCCGTCCAGCGGGTCGTCGTCGCCACCGAGGACGACGCCGTCGCCGACGCCGTCGAATCGCTCTCGGATCTCCTCGCCGAACGCGTCAACGCCCGCTCGATCGACGTCGTCTCGGAGTTCGACGAACTCGTCGAGCGCGCGGACCCCCAGATGGGCGTCATCGGGCCGGAGTTCGGCGCGGACGCCCAGAAGGTGATGGAGGCCGTGCAGGGCAAGACGCGTGCGGAAGTCGAAGCCGGCGTCGAGGTCGACGGCGAGACCTACGACCTCACCGACGAGATGGTCGAGTACGAGGCCGAACCGCCGGCGCACATCTCGGGCGCCGCGTTCGACGACGGCACCGTCTACGTCGACACCGAACTCACCGACGAGATCGAGGCCGAAGGCTACGCTCGCGACGTCGTCCGGCGGATTCAGGAGATGCGCAAGCAACTCGAACTCGACGTCGACGCCGAGATCGACACGTACGTCGACGTCGCCGACGACCGCATCGCCGAATTCGTCGACCGCCACCGCGACGTGGTCGCCGAGGAGACGCGGACCCGCGAGTTCGTCGACGGCGAGGAACTGGCGTCCGACGGCGACTGGGCGCTCGTCGAGGAGTGGGACGTCGAAGGCGTGACCGTCACGATCGGCGTCGAACCGGTCGGCGCGTAACAGACGAGCGACCGAGAGCGCCCGCGCAGGGCGAGACGCGTTCGCGCCGCGCGCGTGACCCGTTCAACACAGCGCTTCTTCGAGCAGTTGCAGCGGGTGTTTGATGTCGTAGCCCGTGCCGTGTTCCATCTGCATCGAACACGTCGGACACTCGGTCATCCCCACCTCTCCCGTCGCATCGCGCATATGTTCGAACATCTCCTCGCCGATCTTCATCGACGTCTCGTACTTCTCTTCCTTCCAGCCGTAGGTGCCAGAGATCCCAGAGCAGGAGTCGCCGACGTCCTCGATCAGGACGCCGTCGAGATCGCGGAACAGTTCGACCGCCTGACGGTCGAGCCCCTGATTGCGCGCGTGACACGGCGCGTGGTACGCGAGCGCCTGGTCGTCGACACTGGTGTCGTCGAGTGCGGCCCGTACGTCCTCGTGGATCCGGAGGTATTCGAGCGCCTCGTAGGTGTTTGCGGCGACTTCCTCGATGCCCGAGAGCTCGAACAGTTCGGGATACTCCTGCCGGAGCGACATCGAACACGACGTACAGGAGGCGACGACGTCGTAGCCCGCTTCGAGGAGATCCGAGAACTCGCCGACGTTCACTTCGGCGGCGCGTTCGGCGTCGTCGAGCATCCCGTTTGCGAACATCGGCGTGCCGGAGCAGCGCTGGCGCGGGACGACGACCTCGTAGCCGAACGACTCGAAGACGCGGACGAGCGCCTTCGCCACTTCCGGGGTGTTGTAGTTCGAGTAACAGCCGTGGAAGTACGCGATGCGCTTGTCCTCGTTTTCGACGTTCGCGCCGCCGCGCTCGTGCCACCACTCGCGGAAGGTTTGGGACGCGAACGCCGGGAAGTCGCGTTCGGAGGGGATGCCGAGGACTTTCTCGTTGATCTTCTGGACGAGGGAGTTGCCCATCACGAGGTTGGTGAGCCGCGGCACCTTGCTTCCGAGTCGCGCGAGGGTGCCGTAGTTCGCGAGGATGCGGTTCCGGACGTACTCCCGCGAGAGTTTGTCCATCTGTTCGTCGACGTACTCCCCGCGGGCGGTGTTGTGCATCTGTGAGAGCGGCACGCCCGACGGGCAGGCGTCGTCACAGCGCATACAGTTCGAACAGGACATAATCGAGTCGTCGATCTCCCCGCCCTCCTTGCGCTTGAGCCGCCACTGCTCGGGCCCCTGGAACTTCGGGCCGGGGAAGTCGTCGTCGACTTCGGCGACGGGGCAGGCGGTGTCACAGACCGAGCACTTGTAGCAGTTGTCCGCGCCCGGGCGGAGGTCCATCGTCTCGTCGCCGTCGAAGACCGAGACCGGATCGAAGTCCGTTTCGTGTTCTCGTGTCGGGTCGATTGGCTCTGTCGTGGCTGGGGTTTCTGCGTCGCTCATACTATCTGCGCTCCGTGTCGTTCATCGCGTCGCCTCCTCGCCCGCCCGTCGGCCGGCGTACGCGCCCGTCGCGAGCGAGACGCCGGCCGCGGACTTCTCGCGGGCGACATCCGCGCCGCCGAGAACGCCACCGGCGGCTCGGAGGTTCTCGAAATGCGGTTCCGCCGTGTCGTCCGTCGGCCGGAGGTCGTCGTCGGGGACGACGCCGAAGCGCGCGAAGGCGTGGTCGCCGAACGCGTCGTCTTCGGACCAAGCGTAGCGGTCCGGCGGGTGCGGGACGTGACAGTCGAAGATCGGTTCCGTGACCGACTCGCGGTCCGAGTCGATACCCTTGCCGACGAGGCCGCCGGTGGCCAAGACGACCTCCGCGGCGTGGTACGGGACGTTTTGGCCGCGGCGGTCGACGGTGACGGATTCGAGTCGGCCGTCGGCCGCTTCGTAGCCGACTGCGGGGTTTCCAGCGGAGATTCGAACGCCCGCGTCGTCGAGCGCGTCGAACAGGAGATCTTCGAGTTGCATCCCGAGAAGGCTCGGCGGCCCCGTCGGGATCTCGAAGACGGCCGCGCCGAGCCGATCCGCCAGTTCGTCGCGGACGGCCGCGGCGTGGTCGTCGCCGAGCATCGCCGGGAACCCGACCCGGTCGTAATCGAGGTCGGTCTCGGCGTCGGCAATCGCATCGGCGAGACGCTTCCGCGCCTGATCCTCGTCGGCGTCGAGTGCCTTCGCGAGGCGGGTCGTCCGCGCGTCGTCGCGGAACTCGATCGGGAATCGGACGGTCACGCCGTCGACCTCGAAGGGCACGCCGGTCGCTGCGAGATGGTCCGCGGCCACTGGCGCGTCGAAGTCGGTCAGCCCTGCAAAGCCGACGAGAAGCGTGTCCGCGGCCGCGCTCGCGAGCCCGGGCGCGACCGACTCCGGGTAGCGCGCCGTCGGCTTGATCGTCCCGCCGTGGGTGAGCACGAGGGCGTTGCGGTCGGTGTGGCCGCCCGCGTAGACGTCGCCCGCGACGTCGTCGAAGAACCGCAGTCCATCGTGAATCGACTCCGCGCCCACGACCCGGTAGGGATGGCCGTCGGGGAGGCGCTCGATGGCTTCGAAGGGGTCCGCGATGGGACCGTCGCCGCCGACGGCACCGAGCACGTCGACGAGGCCGCTAGCCTGTCGCAGCGTGCTCTTCTTGTGTGAGAGAAGGCGGACCTCCGCACCGGTTTCCGCGGCCGCGAGCGCCGCCGTCGTGCCCGCGATGCCGCCGCCGACGACGAGCACGTCCTCACGAATCGGCATCGGCTGCTCCTTCGCCCGCGTTGGTTTCGTCCGTGATGCCACCGTCGGCGACGGCGTCCTCCGACCGCTGGCCGTCCCTGGCCGCCGCCCCACCGTCCGGGCCGGCGTCGAACGCCGTGAAGTCGACCGGCTCGTCCGTCTGTGCCGGATCGCCGTCGCGGTTCATCGTCGTCGCGTGCAGCAGGTGCTTCAGCATCGCCTGTGAGAGCTGTTCACCCCACAGCGCGTGGCGTTCGCCCTTCCAGCGCTCCTGATAGAGGTCGTCGAGCGCTTTCCGGGCGACGGACTCGTCGTACTCCGGCGACAGTTCGTTCGCCATCCGATGACAGCAGAACGCCCCCTGGCAGTTCCCCATCGACGCGCGGGTGCGGAGCCGCACGGCGTTGAGCTCTGATCCGGCGTCGTCGATGGCGTCGTTGATCTCCGCGCGCGTGACGGCCTCGCACTCACACACCGTGGGGTTGGGGCCGTCCCACTCGCCGAGCACTTCGTCCGTCCGCGACCCGAGGCGCTGGGCGCTCCGCTTGCCGATCGGCGATCGGAGGCCGAACTCGTCCATCCACTCCCGGAGGACAGAGAAGTCCGCAGACCCCGGCAGCGGCTCTTCGGCCGTGTGACACTCGGCGTCGACGCCGAGTTTCTCGCAGACGTGGTCGGAAATCTGCTCGGCCATCATCCGGTACGTCGTGAGTTTCCCGCCGACGATGGAGGCCATCCCGGGCAGCCCATCGCGCTCGTCGTGATCGAGCAGGAAGAAATCACGCGTGATGTCTGTCGGATCCTCGCTTCCGACCTCGGGCGGTTCGTAGAGCGGGCGGACGCCCCAGAACGAGCGGATCGTCCGCGCCTCGTCGAGGATCGGCACGAGGTCCGAGAGCGTGTCGATCATCAGATCCACCTCCCACCCCTCCTCGGGGTAGTCCTCGGGATCTTCGACCTCCTCGTCGGTCGTTCCGAGGATGCACGTCGTCTCGTGTGGAACGACGATGTCGGCGTCGCCTTTCGGTCGACAGCGGTTGATGACCGTGTCGACCTGCCGGACGTTCATAATGGTCATCACGCCTTTCGAGGGGCGGACCGCGACTTCGACGCCGGCCATCTCGCCGATCTGCCCGGCCCACGCGCCCGTGGCGTTGACGACGTAGTCGGCGTAAAGGTTCTCGGTTTCGCCCGGATGGCCGTGGACGTACTTGCCGGACCCGGCGGCGTGTTCGACCTCCACGCCGACGACTTCGCCGTCCTCGACGAGTACGTCGGTCACTTCGCTGTTGGTTTCGACGCGTGCACCGTGTTCGACAGCGTCGGCGGCGTTGGCGACGCAGAGTCGGAACGGGTCGATCGCTCCGTCGGGAACGCGGATCGCGCGCTCGATGTCCTCGGCCAGGTACGGCTCGATCTCGCGGGCTTCCGCCGCGGAGAGCACTTCGGCTGGAATCCCGCACTCGCGACAGCCGTCGAGTTTCTGCTCGAAGTACTCGTCGGCGTCTTCGGGGCGCTGGACGAACAGGCCGCCGGTCATCTCGACGCAGTGGCTCGCGATCCGGCGCAGGACGCGATTTTCCTGGATGCACTCCTCCGCAGACGCCTGATCGGAGACGGCGTAGCGGCCGCCGCTGTGGAGCAGGCCGTGCATCCGCCCGGTCGTCCCGTGGGTGAGGTTCCCCTTCTCGACGAGCGTGACGTCGACGCCGCGCATCGCGAGGTCGCGCGCGATGCCGCAACCCGTCGACCCCCCGCCGATCACGAGGACGCGAGAGCTTTTACTCATTTCACAGTTCTATCTTGGAGGGCATCTACTTTAGGGTAGTGTCTGAGCGTCCCCACGGACGTGGACTGGCACCGAACGAGCGGTGCTCATTTTGCTCGTCGCCCCCAAACCGCGGTAATGACTACCGATACGCCGCCACTGGCTCTCGACATCGACGGGACGCTCACGGACAGCGCAGGAAGTCTCGATCCGCGCGTCTTCGAGTACCTCCCGGTATGGGACGCGCCTGTCGTCCTCGCGACGGGGAAGGCGTTCCCCTACCCGGTAAGCCTCTGTCACTACCTCGGCCTCGATCTGACCGTGATCGCCGAGAACGGCGGCGTCGTCCTCGCGGACAACGCGGTCTCGTATCAGGGCGATCGGGAGCGCGCACAGGCCGCCGCCGCCGAGTTCGTCGAGCGCGGTGGCGACCTCGGGTGGGGTGCGTTCGACGCCGTCAACGAGTGGCGCCGAACGGAGATCGCGATCGACCTCTCGGCAGACGAGGAACTCCTCCGAGAGACAGCCGCGGCGTTCGACCTCGAAGTCGTCGACACCGGCTACGCCTACCACCTCAAGACGCCGGGCGTCGAGAAAGGAACGGGGCTGAAAGCCGTCGCTGAGACGCTCGGCCGCGATCCGACCGAGTTCGTCGCCATCGGCGACAGCGAAAACGACGTCTCGACGTTCGAAGTCGCCGGCCGGTCGTACGCCGTCGCGAACGCCGACGAGGCCGCCAAAAACGCGGCGGACGTCGTCGTCGAGGAATCGTACTTCGACGGCACGGCGTCGATTCTCGAATCGCTCGCGGCGACGTGAGCACGACCGGGGATCGAGGCCTCAGGCTTCCGCCGCGCTGGATTCGTCCTCGAACGGCACGAACCTCCCGTTGATGTCCCACTCGTGGATACAGTAGGGGCTACCGATGGCCTGCGGATTGCCGTCGTCGTCGACGGCGAGACGCCACGAACCGACGTCGTCGTCCCAGATCTCCGTGCGGCCGCAGCGCTCACACGTTCGTTCGGTCGGGGTTACGAGTGTCAGTGACATATCCCTGGGTCTGCGCGCGACCCTGTTAATCTTGTCTGCTACGGCAGCGTGGGAACGTTCCGGATCCGGTGCGGTCGTCCCCACAAGTCACTGCGATATCGAAGCATCTGCCGGCGAACACACCTTTAGGTCCGCTCCACGTCTGTATCAGATATGGGATTCCACACGTTCGACGCCGAACGGGCGGAGGCACTGGAAAGACCGGACCGCTATCGGTTCTGTTCGCGCGAGGAACTGCTCGCTGCACTCGACCCCTCGCCAGGCGATGTCGTCGCGGACGTCGGCAGCGGGACTGGCTTTTTCACCGACGAGATCGCCCCGTTCGTCGAGAAGGTCTACGCCATCGACGTGCAACCGGAGATGCACGATCACTACCAGGAGAAGGGCGCGCCCGACAACGTCGAATTCGTCACGGCCGAAGCGTCCTCGATGCCGCTCGACGACGACGAACTCGACGCCGCGTTTTCGACGATGACGTTCCACGAGTTCGCCAGCGACGAGGCGCTCGAAGAACTCGCACGCGTGATTCGCCCGGGCGGTCGCGTGATCACCCTCGACTGGTCGAAGACGGGCGCAGGCGAAGATGGCCCACCGGTGAGCGAACGCTTCGGGCTCGCCGACGCCGTCGAGTACTTCGAGAGTTCCGGCTTCCGAACCGTCGATGCGACGTCGAGAATTGAAACATTCCTCCACTCAGCTAAGAAATAGCGCCCAGATATTTCACGTCTGTCCGATATATTATTTTATTATAACTCTATAGAAGGCATTTTTGCCATATCAGGACAACAGTTATCCGTGCGTGTGATTCTGTACCAGATATGGTGATATACAACGGACGCGTCGACCCCTACCACCCCGACAAGAGTCGATACGAGTGCCGAGCGTGTGGTTCTCGCGTTGATAGCGGCGGTGTCTGTGAGAAGTGTGGGAGCAAATCGCTGGTGAACATCGCGGTCCCACGGGAGTGATCGACTGGACAGGATCCTGACGGCGGCGGTGCCGAACGGTTGGTGTCACGTGTTTGGTCGAGCGACACCACACACCATCGGCTCGCCGTTTCTCCCATAGTCGAGTGGTAACCTCCCCCCGACCGCGCGGACGCCCCCAGGTGGCCGGATCGAATCGGGCTCGCGTATCCGCGATCGACCGCCGACGCGGTCGGGGATCCTGTGTCTTGCTGTCGTCAGTCACGATCCGGCCCCGTTTCCGTTCGCTCTTCGTGGCCTCTTCGAGCGTCCGCCGCAGTCAGATGTCGCCGTCGATATCGGCGATACCGGTGTAGTGCTCCAAGAGCACCACGAGAACCGCACCGACCACTGCCGCCGCCACGAACGCCGCGACCGCGGTCGGTGTCCAGGTGCGGCCGAGTTCGGTCAGCTGCTCGCCCGTGCGGACGATCGGTGCACGGAGCGCACCGACGATCAGCGCGACGAGAAACGCGAGCGTCGCAGTTCGGGCGCGGTTCAAGGCCCAGCGAACGGCGTGTGCGACGGTGAACAGGCCGACGAACGCACCCGCGATGAAGGCGACGACGACGACGCCGTGCTCTCGCAGCGGCGCAAGAGGCCCGCCGGTCACTGTCGCGAGCAGCGCGTCGACGAACGCCGAGAGCGTCCCCGTCATATACTCGTACTGTCCGAGGATGACGAGCAACAGCGACCCCGAGATGCCCGGGAGGATCATCGCGCTGACCGCGATCGCACCGGCGAGGACGGTCACGGGGAGTCCATCACCGAGCGTCGCGGCCGCTCGCCCGGAGACGACGAACGCGAAGACGAACCCGGCGACGGCGGCCGCCGCACGGGCCGGTGTGTCGACAGCGACCTCAGAGAAGAGCACCCACGCGGAGGCGGCGATCAGACCGAAGAAGAACCCGAAGGTGAGCACGGGCATCGTTTCGATTCCGGTGTGGACGATGCGGGTGACGGTCACGATCGCAGTGGCGATTCCGGCTCCGAGTACGAGCAAGAATCCGGCGTCGACCGCGCGGAGCGCGCCGACGGCGTCGTTGCGATGGCCGGGGAGAACCCCGAGGAGGACGGCGCGGATCCGCGCGAGCGAGACAGCGGTGATCGCAGCGATCAGCCGCTCGTAGATGCCGGTCACGAGTGCAATCGTCCCGCCGGAGACGCCTGGGACGGCGTCCGCAGCCCCCATACAGACGCCTTTCAGGTAGACGACGAGCCAAGACGACGTCGCGACCTGGTGTGACGTCTCTGCGGGACTCCGAGACGTCTCGGTAGCTCCGCGTGACGTCCCCACATCGGACGTTTCGCTCGCTGCGCGCGACCCGTCTCGCTCTTTCGACATAGCGCACCCTTCGGTGGCCCCCTACTCCGGGCTTTCGCTTCGGCCCGTAGGCGGCGCGGAGCGGGATCGCGACCGTAGACGCGAAAATTGAAACCGACGGCCGCTATCCCCACAGATATGCGAATCAGCATCGTCGGCAGCGGCTACGTCGGGACGACGATCGCGGCGTGCTTCGCCGAGGTCGGTCACGACGTGGTCAACGTCGACATCGACGAGGAAATCGTCGCGTCGCTCAACGACGGCGCGGCCCCGATTCACGAGCCGGGGCTCGACGACCTCGTCGCCGCACACGCCGGCGACGGCCTGCGCGCGACGACCGACTACGCGGCAGTCCGCGACACTGACGTGACCTTCCTCGCGCTCCCGACGCCCTCCGAGGAGGATGGCCACATCGACCTCTCGATTATGGAGGCCGGCGCGCGCTCGCTCGGCGCGGCCCTCGCCGAGAAGGACGACCACCACGTCGTGGTCACCAAGAGCACAGTCGTGCCGACGACCACCGAAGAGGTGATCGCGCCGATCCTCGTTGAGGAGTCGGGCAAGACGCTCGGTGACGATCTCGACGTCGGAATGAACCCCGAGTTCCTGCGCGAGGGCAGCGCTGTCGAGGACTTCCTCTCGCCCGACAAGGTCGTCCTCGGCTCTGAGACCGACCGCGCAGCGGAGACGCTCCGCGGCGTGTTCGACCCGCTCGTCGCGCAGGCCGGCGACCCGCCAGTCGTCGAGACGGGCGTCGCCGAGGCGGAGATGATCAAGTACGCCAACAACGGCTTTCTGGCGGCGAAGATCTCCCTGGCGAACGACATCGCGAACATCTGCAAGGAGTACGGCATCGACTCCGAGGAGGTGCTCTCGGCGATCGGCCTCGATCACCGGATCGGCGCGGCGTTCCTCGGCGCGGGCGTCGGCTGGGGTGGGAGTTGCTTCCCCAAAGACGTCGCCGCGATCATCGCCGCCGCTCGCGACGTCGGATACGACCCGGCGATGCTCGAAGCCGCCGTCGAGGTGAACGATCGCCAGCCCGTTCGATTGCTCGATCTACTCGGGGACCACGTCGATCCCGACGGCGCTCGCGTGGCGGTGCTGGGTCTCGCGTTTAAACCCGGCACCGACGACATTCGGAATTCGAGATCGATCCCGCTGGTCGACGCACTACTGGAAGCGAACGCCGAGGTCGTCGGCTACGATCCCGTCGCGACCGAGAACTTCCGGGAGCGCTACCCCGAGATCGAGTACGCCGGGTCGCCGGCGGAGGCGCTCGACGGAGCAGACGCGGCGCTCGTCGTCACCGACTGGCCCGAGTTCGCCGACCTCGACGAGGCGTTCGACGCGATGGCGACGCCAGTCGTCGTCGACGGTCGTCGGATCATTACGCGCCGCGACGGCATCGTCTACGAATCGCTGGTGTAGGCGGTTGCTGGTGGAGAGTGGCGAACAGTCGGCACCCGCGTTAGCGTCGCTCTGTGCTCGCGTCGACGTGCCGAACGACCGCTGTCCGACGCGAGGCGAAGGTCAGATCACGGCGGGGGTGGCCTCGGCATCGGATATAAACCCTCGCCGCGGGCGGTGTCGCAGGAACGTCGCCGCTCGCGGTGATGGTGCGGGGAACGCGACTCGACGGACGGAAACCTACTTGCCGCCGTCGCCCGTCTCGTCGATATGCTCTCGCTAGCGCTCGCTGGCAAGCCCAACGCGGGCAAGTCTACTTTCTATCGGGCGGCGACGATGGCCGACGTCGACGTCGGCAACTACCCGTTCACGACGATCGATCCCAACCGTGGCGTGACCCACGCTCGGACGCGCTGTCCCTGTCTCGACCGTGAGGAGCGCTGCGGCAACTGCGAGGACGGCGTCCGCTACGTCCCCGTGGAACTGCTCGACGTCGCCGGACTCGTCCCCGGGGCGCACGAGGGGCGCGGCCTCGGCAATCAGTTCCTCGACACCCTGACCGACGCCGACGCCATTCTGGCCGTCCTCGACGCGGCCGGCGGCACCGACGCCGAGGGCGAACCGGTCGAGATCGGGACGTACGACCCCGTCGAGGAGGCCGACTTCGTCGAGGCCGAACTCGAACAGTGGCTCGCGGGGATCATCGAACGCAACTGGGAGACGGTAGTTCGCAAGTCCCGGTCGCCGGACTTCGACATCGACGAGGCGCTCACGGAGATGCTGACGGGGTTCGGCGCCACCGAGTACGACGTGGCCGCGTCGCTGCGGGCGCTCGAGTACCCTGACGACCCACAGCAGTGGACCGACGAGGACCGCGAGCGACTCGCACGCGACGTCCGCGAACGGACGAAGCCCATCGTCCTCGTCGCCAACAAGGCCGACGTCGCGCCGCCGGAGAACGTCGAACGCCTCCGCGAGGAGGACAAGCCCGTGATCCCATCGACCGCCGACGGCGAGCTCGCGCTCCGGACGGCCGCGGAGTCGGGGGTGGTCAGCTATCACCCCGGCGACGACGACTTCCAAGTCGTCGGCGACGTCTCCGACGCCCAACGAGAGGGCCTCGAAACGATCCGCGAGGTGATGTCAGAACACGGCGGCACCGGCGTCCAGCAGGCGATCAACACCGCCGTCTACGACGTTCTCGATATGGTGACCGCCTACCCCGTCGAGAACGAGACGAAGTGGACCGACGGGACGGGCGAGACGCTCCCCGACGCGTTCTTGCTCCCCCGCGGGTCGACGCCGAAGGACCTCGCGTACGCGGTCCACACCGACATCGGCGAGGGGTACCTGCACGCGGTCGACGCGCGCTCGAAGCGCCGAATCGCCGAGGACTACGAGCTCGAAGAGGGCGACGTCATAAAGATCGTCAGCACGGCGTCGTAGCTGTCAGGGGGCGTCGCCGTATTGCGTTGGTGTGCCAGGAGGAAAGCGGTTCACCGAGTGCGCGGCCCAGGCGGCGCGCTCGGCCTTTTTCGTCCAGTTTTTTAGCCGAGCGAGTCGCCGGAAGCGACCCCGAGGCGAAGAAAGGTGGGTTAGACGACGGCGTCGTAGGCCTCGGCCATCACGTCGAGCGCCTCGCGCAGATCGTCCTCGTCGGTCGCATACGAGAGTCGCGCGTAGCCGCGGCCGTGCTCGCCGAACGCCTCGCCGGGCACGACGATGACGTCGCGGTCGAGACACGCCTCGACGAAGCCCTCGGGCACCTCGGGCATACAGTAGAACGCGCCGCCGGGCGTCGGGACGTCCAGGCCGATGTCGGTGAGGCCGTCGACGACGAGGTCGCGTCGCCGCCGGAACGATTCCGTCATCTCGTCGACCTGCTCCTGGGGTCCGGTGAGGGCCGCTTCGGCGGCGAACTGCGACGGTGCGGCGGCACAGGCCTGCGCGTACTGGTGGACTCGGAGCATCCGCTCGATCCGGTCGGAAGATGAGGTGACCCAGCCGAGCCGCCAGCCGGTCATCGAGTAGAGCTTCGAGGCCGAGTTGACGACGACGACGTTGTCGCTCTCGGCGAACTCGATGGGCGACCGGAACTCGCCGTCGAAGACGGTGTACTCGTAGACTTCGTCGGAGATACAGAGCACGTCGTGCTCGTCGGCGATGCGAGCGAACTCGCGAACGTCTTCGGGTGGCGAGACTGCACCGGTCGGGTTGCCGGGGCTATTGACGACGAACGCGACGGTATCTTCGGTGATGGCGTCCTCGACGGCCGCGGGGTCGAGCGTCAGGTCGTCGCGCAGCGGCACGGGGACGGGTGTGCCGCCGGTGAGTCGGGTGAGCGCGTCGTAGGAGACGAAACCCGGATCCGGGATGAGGACTTCGTCGCCGGCGTCGACGTGAGCCTCGAGGGCGATGTGGAGCGCCTCCGACCCGCCGGCGGTGGCGATCACGTCGCTGGGGTCGACGTCGACGCCCTGATCGCGCGCGTGCTTGTCGGCGATGGCCTCACGGAGCGAGCGCATCCCCTTGTTCTCGGTGTAGCCGTCGGCCTCGCCGTTTCGGATGGCGTCGGCGGCCGCCTCACGGGCGTGCTCCGGCGCGGAGAAGTCCGGCTGTCCTAATCCGAGGTTGATCGCGTCTTCGCTCGCGGCCTCGAACACCTCGCGGATTCCACTGATCGATACCTGCTCGACTCGGTCCGAAAAGTGCGTCATACTCTCTGGCGCGTCGGCCACCGGGTTAGGTCTTGCTTCCTCGGCCGGGAGTTCCACTCGACCGGGGACGGCCCCAGCCCGATACCGGCAGAATAGTCTGGTATCTCGGACGCCACCCGTTTCGCTCTGCCGTCACGGACGAGGCGGTTGCGACGACCGAATCCGCCGAAATCGGTCTCATCGAGCGTCGAGCGTGGGTGCGAGGTTCGCCGCGTGCACGCTTCAATTATACGTAGGGCGCTAGGAACAGATAGATGACGACCGATCCGACGAACGAGCGATCGACGGTCTCGCGACGGCGCTTCCTGCAGACGACCGCTGCCGCTTCGGCGGCGGGACTCGCGAGCGTCGCCGGGTGTGCGGGCGGGACCGGCGGCGGAAGCGGCCTCGACGAGATCCGCGTCGCGTATATGCCGATCTACCCCGATATGCAGTACTTCGTGATGCGCGAGGAGGGGTACACCGACGAACTGTCTGCGACAGTCTCCGGTGAGGTGTTCTCCGACGGGCCGAGCATCGTCCAGGCGTCCGCCACCGGCGACTTCGACGTGATGATGTTCGGCGTCGTGCCGGCGATGATCGTGATGGACAAGGGCATCCCCGCGAAGATCACCGCCGCGAACATCCAGAACGCGATGCAGATCCTGGCGCACGACGACTTCGCGGCCACCTGGGAGGCTGCCGACTCGGGCGCGGAGGCCTTCGCACGCTTCGAGGAAGAGCAGGGGCGAAAGTTCACCTTCGGGACGTTCCCGCCGGGGTCGGTTCCGGACATCCTGCTCCGCTACTGGCTCGCCGAGGTCGTCGGCGTCGATCCCGAGAACGACGTGAACATCACGGCGCTCGGCGGCGCGGGACCGGTCCGACAGGCGCTTCTCGCTGGCGAGATCGACGGCACCTCGATTATGGAGCCGGTACCGACGGTCGCCGAGATCCGGGACGCGCCGTACCAGTCGATCGCGTGGGCGGGCGACTTTATGCCCGGCCAGCCCGCGGCGGTCACACTGATGCACGACCGCCTCCGCGAGGACAACCCCGAGCAGGCGGCGGCGTTCGTCGAGCAGCACCAGCGTGCGACGACGTTCGCCACGGAGAACCCCGACGCGGCCGCCCAGCACGCCAGCACCGTCATCGGCGAGTCGTCGCTGCCGGTCGAAACCGCGCGGCAGGCGATGGACTCGCCCGCCTCCGACTTCATCACGGATCCGCACAAGATCGCCGAGGGCGCGCAGATCTTCTCTGAGTACGCCGCGGAACTCGGAAAGACCAGCGAGGCGCTCTCGAACGACCAGCTGTTCGACTTCGGGGTGTACGACTCACTATGAGCCTCGAAACGGGAACCGGCGCGGCGTCGGACCCGGCTGCGGCCCCAGAGGAGGCCGCCGAGGCGGACTCGCTCGGTGATCTCTCGGAGTTCGACGTGTCGAGCCTCGCCTACGGCGCAGTCGGGACGACTGTCTTCCTCGCAGTCTGGCAGGCGGCCGCGCTCGCTGTCGGGCGGACGTATTTACTCCCCTCGCCGGTCGAGGTCGCGACCGCGTTCGTCGTCGAACTGACTGCTCCGACGACGTTCACGGTCCCGTTCGTCGGCGCGTCGCTGCCGGCGACGCGACTCACCGCGAACCTGCTCCAGAGCCTGTTGCACTACCTTCCGGGTCTCGTCGTCGGGAGCGTCCTCGGCATCGCGCTCGGCGTCGGAATGGGATGGAGCGGCCGACTCGACGACGCGCTCACGCCCGTCACGCGCTTCCTGCGGCCGATCCCGCCGCTGGCGTGGATCGTCTTCGCCATCGTCTGGATCGGAATCGGCCACGGCGGCGCGGCGTTCATCGTCGGCATCGGCGCGTTCTGGATCAACTTCTACAACGCCTACGCGGGCGTCGAGGGCGTCTCGACGCACCTCCGCGAGGTCGCGGCGAGTCTCGGCGTCGACGACGACCTGACGATGATCCGCAAGGTGATCCTGCCGGCCGCGACGCCGTCGATCGCGACCGGCGTTCGGACGAGTATCGGACAGTGCTGGATGATCGTCGTCGCCGCCGAACTGTTCGGCGCGCCGGGCGTCGGGTTTCAGATCATCAACGCGGCGCAGAACCTCGCGACGGACGTGAGCGTGGCGTATATGGCCGTCATCAGCCTGGTGTTCCTCGTGAGCGACGGGGCGTTCCGCCGGGTCGAACGGAGGGTGTTGGCGTGGCGGGACTGAGCGAACCGTCCGCGGCTGATCCGCGTTCCGACGACGCGAAAGTCGTCGTCGACGGGGTAGGGAAGGTCTACGAGTCCGAGCGTCAGCGCGTCCGGGCGCTCTCGGGCGTGGACTTCACCGTCGACGACGGGGAGTTCGTCTGCCTGGTCGGCCCCTCGGGCTGTGGGAAGACGACGCTCTTTCGGACGATCGCCGGCCTCGAAGCGGCCACGGAGGGGGAAATCAGACTCGACGGCGACCCCGTCACCGGACCGGGGACCGATCGCGGAATGGTCTTTCAGGAGTACGGGCTGTTCCCGTGGCGGACCGTCCGCGAGAACGTCGCGTTCGGCCTCGAAGAGCAGGACGTTCCCGAACCCGAACGAAGTAGCCGCGTCGAGGAGATGCTCGGTCTCGTCGGCCTCGCGGAGTTCGCCGACGCCTACCCGAAGGAACTCTCCGGCGGGATGAAACAGCGCGTCGGAATCGCCCGCGCGCTCGCGGTCGACCCCGAGATCCTGCTCGCCGACGAGCCGTTCGGCAGCGTCGACGCCCAGACCCGCGATATGCTCCACGAGGAACTGCTGCGGATCTGGTCAGAGACCGAGAAGACGGTGCTGTTCGTGACGCACGACGTCGAGGAGGCGGTGAAGCTCTCGGATCGCGTGGTCGTGATGGCCGCCGATCCGGGTCGGGTGAACGAGATTGTCGACGTCGATCTCGACCGCCCGCGCGAACGGACCGAGCCCGCGTTCGCGGACTACGTCGACCGGATCCGGACGCTGATCGGGGACTGAGAGGCGGTACGCGGCCGGTCGGCTATTGGTCTTCGCCGATCGGCTATTGACTTTCGTGCGCGTCGCGGAGCTCCTCGACGTGCGTCATCACGACCGAGAGCGTCGCGTCGGCGTCGACGTAGCCACGGTCGTAGTCTTCGTGCGCCGAGTCGACGTCGCGGAGGAACTGCGCGACGGTCTCCTCGAGCGGTTCGGCCTGTTCTGTTTCGTTTTCCTCGACATCGCTGGAGTCGTCGGTCATACCGGGTTCTCTCGCGTCGACGGTGAAAAGCGCGCCGTCCCGGTGCGGACGGACCGGCCGCGGCTGTCTCGGAACAGTCGGATACCACAGCCGCGGCCGACAGTATATATACGATCACGACGGACCAACGAGCGTGATCACGCTGCGGTTCGAGGACGGCACGGTCCGGGTGTCGGGACTCGAGGAGTCGGATCGGGCCGTCGAGTCGCTGCCGGGCGTCGCGTGGGACGAGCGCGGACTCGTCGCTCGTGCGCCCGCCCATCGGTACGCAGAGCTTCGCACAGCCCTCCGCGAGCGCGACGTCGCGTTCGAAGATCGGGTGCTCCCGGACGAACGGCTGTCGCTGTCGCACTCGTACGACCTCCGACCGTACCAGACCGAGGCGATCGACGCCTGGCGCGAAAACGACGAGCGGGGCGTCGTCGAACTCCCGACCGGCGCCGGCAAGACGGTACTCGCAGTCGACGCCATCGCCGCGCTCGGCGTCCCGACGCTCGTGGTCGTGCCGACGATCGACCTCCTCGACCAGTGGCGACGCGAACTCGAAACGGAGTTTGGTGTCCCAGTGGGGCAGTTCGGCGGCGGTCAACAGGAACGAGAGGCGATCACGGTCTCGACGTACGACTCGGCGTATCTCCGCGCCGAAGACGTGGGCGGCGACTTCGGATTCGTCGTCTTCGACGAGGTTCACCACCTCGGGGGCGAGGGCTACCGCGACGCCGCGCGCCTGCTCGCGGCGCCCGCACGACTCGGCCTGACGGCGACGTTCGAGCGGCCCGACGGCGCCCACGAGGTCGTCGCGGATCTCGTCGGCCCGAAAGTGTACGAGGCGTCGGTCGACGACCTCGCGGGCGAACACCTCGCCGACTACGAGGTCCGGCGGATCGAAGTCGCGCTCAGCTCGACCGAACGCGACGCCTACGACGAGGCCCAGGGTACGTTCGTCGACTACCTAAAACGCTCGAACCTCTCGCTGCGGAGCGGCTCGGACTACCGAAAGCTCGTGATGCGCTCGGGCACCGACCCGAAGGCTCGCGAGGCGCTCCTCGCGAAGCAACGCGCGCGGCGGATTATGATGAACGCCGACGCGAAAGTCGACACGCTGGGGCGGCTCCTCGATCGCCACCGCGACGACCGGGTCATCGTCTTCACCGCACACACCGACCTCGTCTACCGGCTCTCCGAGCGGTATCTCCTCCCGGCGATCACGAGCGAGACCGGCACGAAAGAGCGGCGCGAGATCCTCGAACGCTTCCGCGAGGGAACGTACTCGCGGGTCGTGACGGCGAACGTCCTCGACGAGGGCGTCGACGTCCCCGACGCGAACGTCGCCGTCGTCCTCGCCGGCTCAGGTTCCGAACGGGAGTTCACCCAGCGGCTCGGGCGAGTCCTCCGCCCCAAGCGCGACGGCGGACGCGCGCTGCTCTACGAGGTCGTGAGCGAGGAGACCGCCGAAGAACGGGTCGCAGACAGACGGCGGTAGGGCCGAGTGGTGCTGCGTGCTGTCCTCGAAGCCGCGGCCTACTCCAGCGTGACGTTGAGGTCGCCGTTGCTCGTGAACTCGTCGTAGGCGACGTCGAACGTGACCGCCCACTTCGCGGTCCCATCGGCGGCGACGGTGACGGACGTCTCTCGTTCGAGGTCGTCGCTGCCGACGCGGACCGTGACGGCGACGGTGGCAGTTCGCTGGGCACCGCTGCGGTTCTCGACCGTCCCGAAGACCCGGAGCGCGTCGTCGTCGGTCGCCTCGAAGTCGAACGTCCCGACCGCGAGATCGGGGCGAGACGGGGTCTGTCGGGGCTGATCGGCGGGCGCGTCGGGAGCGTGACGCGGTCCCGTCGCCCTCGGCGGGGCACCGAGACAGCCGCCGAGGACCGTCGCGACCAACCCCGCACCGGTTCGGAGGACGGGTCGTCGCTTCATCGTCCGCTCAAGGCTCGGCCGCGCGTATGAGTCTTCTCCTCCAGTGCTTCGGGGCGACGCCACAGCCGTGAGACGGGACGGACCGACACCTCCGCCGTGAGACTGCACGGGACGATGGCCGCAGCGGCACGCTCTTGTCCCGCCGTCTCGAACCCCTCGGCGTGCTGCGAAAGGACCTCCTCCGGGTCTCCCGGGCCGGTGGCGGCTATCACCCGCAGTTCGTGGGCCAGAGCGACCGCCCGCTCGCGGCCCGCGTCATCGGCGTCTTCCAGGGCCACGTCGGACAGCCGCGTCACGCCCTCGACGAGGCGCTCGACGACCTCGAACGCGACGCCGACGACTTCAAACTCGTCCGGGGGTTCGCCGCGCTGCTCGAACGCGAGGCGACGTTCGAGACGCGCGCGCCGCTGCCGCCCGAGCGCGTCCGCCGCGTCGTCTTCGAGGCCTCCGAGGACGCCGGCGCGGTCGTGAGCGGCGACGACCGACGGGCGGCGCTGGCCGAGGCCGCAGACAGACTCGGGGCCGATGTCGAGGCCGTCGAGCACTCGCTGTACGCCGACCGCGACGTCAACGAGGTGCTCGCGGGGTTCGACTCGCGTTGGAGCCCCGATCAGCTCGTCGAGCAGTACAACCTCTCGCTGGCGCAGACCGCGCTGTTCGACGCGACCGAGGTCCGGATCCGGAGTTCCGACCCGAAACGGCTCGTCTCGGCCGTCAAACGACTCGGGCTACTGTACGAGATCCGGCGCGAGAACGGCGACGATGGCGACGGAGCCGACCAGCCGATCGCCGAGCGCGAACTCGTCGTGACGGGACCGGACGCGCTCTTCCGTCGAACGCGTCGCTACGGGACCGTGTTCGCGCGCCTGTTGCGGAGCGTCGCGACCGCCGCCGAGTGGTCGCTCGCGGCGACGATCGACGATCGCGGGACGGAGCGCGAGCTGCTGCTCGGTCCTGAAGGCGTCTCGGTCCCGGACGTCGAACCGGTCGCCGAGCCGACCTACGACAGCGGCGTGGAAGCCGACTTCGCCGCCCGCTTTTCGAATCTGGATCTCGACTGGGACCTCTTTCGAGAGCCCGAACCGCTCGCGGCGGGCGCGCGGGCGATGATCCCCGACTTCGCGTTCGAGTACCGGCCGGGCGGCGACGGCGGATCCGCGAGCCCGTCGCTGCGCGTCTTCTTCGAGGTGATGGGCTTTTGGACGCCCGAGTACGTCGAGAAGAAACTCGATCAGTTCGGGAGCGTCGCCGACGACGTCGAACTCCTCGTGGCGGTCGACGAGTCGCTGGGCGTCGGCGAGGAGATCGAAGCCCTCGACCACCGCGTGGTCACGTTCTCCGGACGCGTGCGCGTCAAAGACGTGGTCGACGCGCTCGGAGAGTACGAGTCCGACCTCGTCGCGGCTGCCGCGGCGGAGCTGCCCGACGAACTCGTTCCCGACGACGACGTGATCGACCTCGACGCGCTGGCAGCGGAGCGCGGTGTGAGCGTCGACGCGCTCGATTCGGTCTCGTTCCCGGAACACGAGCGCGTGGGTCGGACGTTGATCCGTCCCGACGTGTTGGAGGCGCTCGACGCGGAGATCAGCGCGGGGATGTCGCTCGCGGACGCGGAATCGGTCCTGGAGCCCCACGGCATCGCCGACGCATCCGCAGTCCTCGCGCGACTCGGCTACCGAGTCGCGTGGGAGGGACTCGGCGGCGGGACGATCGAGGAGAAGTAGTCTCGGGGCGGGGTCGCAGTAGCTTGGCTCGCCTATCCGGCGACTGCTCGTCTCGCCTATTCGAGGTCCTCGCGCCGCCCTTTCGGGACGGTCGAGCGGAGTTCGCCGTGGAGATACAGGCCGACGCCGATCGGCTCGACGTCGCCGGCGATCTCGTGGGCGGCGACGACGTAGCCCCAGTCGCCGTCCCAGCGGGGGAGGTCCTGGTCGTCGCCGCGGGCGAAGCAGGCGGCCTCCTCGCCGTCGAGGACGACGACGTTCTCCGTCGCGTCGCGACAGAAGCGCTGGACGGCGTTCGTCGAGGGCTTCCAGTGTTCCTGGCGCGCCCGCAGGATCCGCAGGCCGAGTCCCTCGACCGCGATCGGTGAGACCACGTCGGCCGCGAACGCCCAGATCTTGCCGTTACCTTTCTCCCAGAACGTGTGTCCGTCCCACGTCTTCGGCGGGACGCCGAAGCGTTGGTCCCACCACTGGAGGACCTCTTCGCGGGTGGGGCGACCGGGAACGACGCGCTCGTCGGCCGTCGCCGGCAGCCGATCGAACTGCTGACCGTCGTTCTCCGGCGGGTCGGCGTTGGAGTCGGCGTCGGTCACGCCGTCACCTCCAGTTTGGCGCAGAAGAACCCGCCCGTGTCGTTGCGATGCGGGTAGACTCGGTGCGCCAGTCCGACCGACGGGTCGTACGTCTCGCCGTCCCACTCGGTGACGCCGGGATCGGTCTCGAACCCGTCCGGGGCGTCCCACTCGCGCATCTCACAGTCGCCCTCGTCGAGGACGTGATCCAGCACGGCCTCGTTCTCCTCGGGAGCGAACGTACAGGTGGAGTAGACGACGGTGCCGCCGGGTTTCGTCGCCTGGATGGCGCGGCGGAGGATCCCCTTCTGGATCCCCGCGACGCTCTCGACGTGGGTCATCGACCAGCGATCCAGCGCGTCGGGGTTCTTCCGGATGGTGCCTTCACACGAGCAGGGAGCGTCCACGAGCGCTTTGTCGAACGCCTCGATGCGCTTTGGGTCGTCGGTTCGGTCGCCGAACGGCTTGAACGAGAAGTTTCGAGCGTCCTGATTGGTCACGACGAGGTTCGTGATGCCCAGTCGTTCGGCGTTGTGTCGAAGCGCCGAGAGCCGTCCGAGGTTGTTGTCGTTGCCGACGAGGACGCCTTCGTCGTCCATCAGGTCCGCAAGTTGAGTCGTCTTGCTTCCCGGGGCCGCCGCGGCATCCCAGACGACCTCGCCGGGTTGTGGATCGAGTGCGAGCGCGGGCAGCGCCGAGACTTCCTCTTGGCCGTGGAGCCAGCCGTGAAAGTACGGCCAGGACGTACCGGGGCCGCGCTCGTCGAGACGAAGCACGCCGGGGTGCCAGTCGGTCGCCTCGTAGGCGACGCCCTCGGCGTCGAGCGCCTCGCGAGCGCGATCGATCGACGCTTTCAGCGTGTTGACGCGGACGACCGAGGGCAGCGGCCGTTCACACGCCGCGCGGAACGCGTCGAAGTCGTCGACGAGCGACGCGTACCGCTCGAGTGGTTGCATACCTTCGTCATCTGCCCGCGCTCGCTTGTGGGTGTCGGTTCAATCCGCGGCGCGGTCGCGTGCGATTATTCGCCGTATTTATATCTGGTCGTCGTTCTCAGTGCGCTGTGCTGTCGAATCACATTTACTGTTCATCTGAGAATAACGGAAACTATGAACCAGAGAACAGTTTCAAAAGTCCGGAGGACGGTGGAATGTGCGATCGAAGACACTGACGACAGGGAAGTCCGCTTCGCGCTTCGGCAGGCCGCGCAGTTACTTCTCGCCGTCGAGGAACGCGCCGACGACGAGTTGGGACCGCCACAGACAGCAGGGCCGGTGTGACTCTCCTCGTCCGTCTTGTGCAAGCACGCTGACGAGAGCGATTACTTCTGGGCTCCGGTATCGCGAGCACAATCGCCCAGCGGTTTTACCACCGGCCGGGTCGTCTGGGGGAGTATGGCTCGGATCGCCGTGCTCACAGACGACGTGTCGCTGTCGGAACCGTCGATGGTGGAGGGATTCCCCGGGGTCGGACTCGTCGGGAAGATCGCTGCCGACCACCTCGTCGAGGAGTTCGAGATGACGCACTACGCCAACGTCTACTGCGACGGTATCCCCGAAGTCGCCGTCTATCGCGAGAACGACGCCGAACTCCAGCCGCCGGTCCGCATCTACGCCGACGAGGACCGCGATCTGCTGGTCCTCCAGAGCGACGTCCCCGTTCGCCCGGACGCCGCGGGCGAACTCGCCGACTGTCTCGCGAGCTGGTTCGAGGAGCTCTCGGTGACGCCGCTGTATCTCTCGGGGATCCCCCGCGAGAAGGAAGGGAGCGTTCCGTCGCTCTACGGCCTCGGGACGGGCGAGGGAGTCGGCATCGTGGCCGACGTCGGGATCGAAGCCCCCCACGAGACCGGCCTCGTCTCCGGACCGACGGGCGTCCTCCTGAGCAACGCCGTCGAGTCGGGACGGACGGCAGTCGGGCTCGTCGTCGAGTCGGATCCGCGGTTCCCCGACCCGGAGGCCGCGCGCGTGCTGATCAAGGAGGGGATCGAGCCACTCACCGGGCTCGACGTTCCCGTCGACGACCTCGTCGAGCGCGCCGAGCAGATACGGCAGGCAAAAGACCGGCTCGCAAAGCGGATGCAGGAAGCCGGCGAGGAGAGCACGCAGGCGCGCCCGATCGGAATGTACCAGTAGCGGCCGGCCGTTCTGCGCCGCGGTCTGCGCGCTGGGACGACACCTTTCTACACGTTTAAGGCTCGCCGACTACTCCCTCCGGGTATGAGCGACGAGTCCCCCGAGAGTCGTGCGGCCGCGTCCGACGCCGAGAACGCCGAGGCAGAACACGAATCCGTCGACACGGACGCCGCCGCGAACGGCGAAGTCGACCCCGACAGCGGGGCCGCCGGGGCCGCGGCCGACGAGGAGATTCCTGACGTCGCCTCGCGCGTCGCCGACTACGATGACGACCTCGCCGACGAGGTCGCGGCGCTGGAGTCGCGGGTCGCCGAGGCCGAGTCCGACCTCGAAGCGAAAGCCGAGCGAGTCGAGGAGCTCGAGAGCGCGCTGAAGCGCTCGAAGGCGGACTTCAAGAACTACAAGAAGCGCGCCAAAAAGCGCGAAGACGAGATTCGAGAGCGCGCGACCGAGGACTTCGTCGGTCGCGTCGTCAGCGTTCGCGACAACCTCGTCCGCGCGCTCGACCAGGACGAGGACGCCGACATCCGGCCGGGTATCGAATCGACGCTCGAAGAGTTCGATCGAATCCTCGAAGACGAGAACGTGACGACGATCGATCCCGAACCCGGCGCTGCAGTCGATCCGATGCGCCACGAAGTGATGATGCGCGTCGACGACGAACAGCCCGAAGGGACGGTCGTCGACGTCTACCAGCCGGGCTACGAGATGGCCGGGTCGGTCCTCCGTGAGGCACAGGTCACCGTGAGTACCGGCGAAAGCGACTCCTAACCCCGTTCTGTCGCGGTCCGTCGCTTATCATCCAGTCGCCAGATAGCGGCGCCCGACCCGCCAGAGGAGGCCGGCGACGACGAGGACCGGCAGTGCGAACGCGATCAGGTATGGGAGCGCGAAGGCGAAGCCGACGACGACCGCGCGGGCGACGATGACGACGCCGTCGACCGACTGCATAAACGCCGATAGCACGGGCGTATCGTACCAGCGGTCGGGTGCGACGCGATTCGGCGTCGGGCGAGGTTCCTCGAGGCGAACGGTCAGCGTCGAGTACGCGACCTGTCGCTGGAGGTTCTGCTGTCGCGCTTCCAGGCGTTCGATCTCACCCTGCACGTCCGAGAGTTCGCGCTGGACGGCGAGGACGTCTTCGGTGTCGTTCGCCTGCTGGTAGAGTTCTCGGAGGCGGTCGCGCTCGGCGCGGAGATTTTCGAGGCGGGCCTCGATATCGACGAGTTGGTCGGTCACGTCGCGGGAGTTCACCTCGACGGACTGCACCTCGCCGAGTCCCTGGGCGTCCGCGACGAGGGCGTCGAACTCCTCGCTCGGCACGCGGAGCACCATCTCGCCGCGGATCCACGTCTCGTTGCCGATCTGTCTGCGGTCCTGCCGGGTGTCGCTGACGTAGCCGCCGTAGCCCTCGACGGTCGTTGTGAGGTTCGACTGCGCGGCCCCGAAGTCGTCGACTTCGACGACGACGGTGCCCGTGCGGATTATCGCGCGGTCGGTCGGCATCGCGACGTCACCCGACGCGCCGCTGCCGGCCTCCTCTGGCGCTTGGGTCGCTGCGGGCGTGCCTGTCGCCCGCGCGCCCGTGTCGGCTGCGATCTCCGTCGCCTGTTCGACTCCTCCGCTCGCACCGCCGTCGCCGCCACCGGTCGACGCGCCGCACCCGGCGAGGGCGACGAGTGCGACGATCGCGAGCGCCGCGAGTGTGCGTCTCGATACCATTTCGAGTTCGAGTACGACAGACCGACGGAAAGGCGCGCCGGTGGCACAAAGGGGTGTTTGAGTTTCGAGCGGTGGGTCAGAATTCGGGTCTCGAAGGACTGCGCAAAGCGGTATGTGAGTCGCGAGGGACGGCCCAAACGCCGAGTGTTCGGCTATTCGGCGTCGCGAGAGCCGTCCGAGCGGATCAGTCGCATATCGCCGGACGCGCGGATCGTCCCGTCGACGTCGCCGCCGTCGTGGAGTTCGAGATCCGAGCAGGAGACGTCACCGAGGACGCGAGCGCCGTCGGCGATCGTGACGGTGCCGTCTCGGGTCGTCACGTCGCCGTGGACGCGCGTTCCCTCGCCGACGGTGATGTCCCCGCGGGCGCGCAGGCTCCCGAAGATGTTGTTGTCTTCCCCGACCGTGATCGTCTCCGCGCGGACGTTGCCGTGGAGCCGGCACTCGTCGCCGATCGTCGCCGGCGTCGACGCCTGCCAGGCGTCGTCGGAGACGGTCGACCCGCGCGGGATCACGAGCGGGTCGTCTTCGCTGTCGCCGGAGAGCGCGTCCGCGAGTTCGTCGGCCGCCTCGTTCTCACCGAGACGGAGGAGCTGCGAGAGGACGACGAAGTAGAAGACGAGCGTCGGGACCGGGTTCCGGATGACGATCCAGCCGTTGGCCTCGAACCCTTCCTCGATGTCGACGTCGTCGCCGATGTCCAGGTCGCCGGAGACCATCAGCCGGCCGCTGACGTGGACGCGTTCGCCGAGGTAGGCGTCTTCGCCGACGAGGACGTTGCCAGCGACGTCACACCAGACGTCGAGGCGGCAGTCGCCCTCGGCCTCGATGTCGCCGCCGAAGGTGACGCGCTCGCCCGCGAGGACGTTCCGGCCTCTGACGCCGAACTCGACGGTGCTCTGCCCGCCGACCACGATGTCCCCGTCGGTAACGAGATCGTGCTCCTCGACGGTCGTTCCGTCGGGGATCTCAAGCGCGTCGAACGGGTCCTGACCGAGTGCCACACTCCGCATCAACACACCCGGCATAATAAACGGCGCGTCAGACGATCGTCCGACGAGCGGTCGTGTTCTCACCGCCGGACTGATGCGCTTTTACTCCGGGACCGATTACGGGGAGCTATGACTGTACTCTCGTTCGACGAGGAGGGCGTCGACGTCGTCTACGAAGGGACCGAATTCCGCCTAGAGAAGGAACTGATCGAGGAGGCGACCGAGAAGTCCTACCCCGACGTGACGGACCACGAAGTGCTTCAGATCGTCGAGGAGAGTCCCTCTCTGAGCGGCGAGCCCCGACGGATCGCCGACATTCTCCAGTCAGCGTAGGTCCGTCGACTTCCCCGCGACCGCGACGCGACCGCTCCGCCGCCTCGTTCTCACCCGAATCGTTCTTCGAGCGCCACCTTCACGATCGACTTCGCGATGGCCGCGCCGCCGCCTAACGGGTCGAGTTTCGTCTCGCCGGCGCGCTCGCGGTACGGGATCGGCTCCTCGCGGATCTCGTAGCCGCGCATCAGCGGTCGCATCAGCAGTTCCGCAGAGAGCCCCGTGTTCTCGGTCCACTCGATCTCGTGGAGGAGTTCACGTCGGTACGCCCGCATCCCGGTCGTGGTGTCGTGGACGCGCTCGCCCATCAGCACCGACGCGAGAACCGCGAACGCGGCGTTACCCAGGCGGTTGAGGCCGGGCATCGCCTCGGCGCCGTAGTACAGGCGGTCGCCGGAGACGACGTCGTAGCCCTCGTTGATCAGGTCCAGAAACTGCGGGAGGCGTTCCATCGGGTAGGTGTCGTCGCAGTCGGTCGTGACGACGACCGGACGGTCCGGCGAGAGAACCGCCTCGCGTACGGCGTAGCCGTATCCCATCGGCGGCTGTTCGATCACAGTCGCGCCGTGCTCGCGGGCGATTTCGGGCGTTCGGTCGCTCGAACTGTCGACGCAGACGACTTCCGCGCGGCCGTCGGTGATCTCCTCGATGTCCGACAGTACCGTGTCGATCGCTTCCTCCTCGTTGTAGGTGCCCATCACGACCGCGAGATCGTCGAAGGTGTACTCGCTCATTACCGATCGTATCAGTCCGGAGTATTTGTATTTTTAGGTTCGCCAAAAACAGCGTTTGAACCCGAGAAGAGAGAGTTACGCGAGCGGGTCCGGGATTCCGGGTGATTCGTCCGCAACAGCCCCGAGCGAGTCGGCGTGCAGGCGGCGGGCGACGACGTCGGCGAGGTTCTGGAGGTTCTCGGTGTCGTCGCGGTTGTACGAGACGAGCGTGTCGAGGGCGTCGTCGTCGCCGTCGCGTTCGTACTGGTACCACAGGCGGACCGCATCGCGGCCCGAGAGGTCCGGACGGTCGCGGTCGATACCGATCTGCTTTTCGATGGACTTCAGGCCGCCGGTCAGGTCGATTCGGCGGCAAGAGTACATCAGGTCGAGGTGGGGCGCGTCGACCGAGAGCGCGAAGTTGTCTTCGAGGAAGGGGACGTCGAACTGCTTGCCGTTGAACGAGACGACGAGCGGGGCGTCGCGGAACTGCTCGCGAAGCGCCGCAGCAGTCAGGTCCTCACCGCGGACGAGCGTCGTCGTCTCGCCGCCCTGCGTGAACGAGACGGTGGTGACGTTCTCCCGACTGGAGTCGAGGCCGGTGGTCTCGATGTCGAAAAAGAGCGCGTCGTCGCGGAAATTCTCGTAGAACCGCCAGGTCTCTCCGGAGGGGAACTGCTCGCCGAAGTAGCGCACGTCGCCGTCGTCGAGTCGTTCCAGAGCCTCCGCGACGAACGACTCCACTCGTTCGCCCGTCTTCTCGCCGAGCGGCGCGCGTGCGGGGTCGAACTCCTCCCAGGTGAGGATGCCGGACTCCCACAGCGAGCGCTCGCGCTTCGCGCCGACCCCGCTCGCGGGGACGAAACTGTTCTCGATACGCATACTCGGGTGAGAGAGCGGCGGGCGCCTAAACCCTTCGAGGGCCGGCGGTCGGTGCCTCGGGGAGGGAGCAGAAACGGCGGCGACACGGCCGGGGTCGTTTTGAGGGCTCGCACCCATCGACGCGTATGTGCGGTCGTTACACGCTCTTTACCCCCGCCGAAGAACTGGCGTCGCGCTTCGACGCGACGTTCGAGGAGCCAGCGGAGCCGCGGTACAACTGCGCGCCCGGGCAGTCCCTGCCGGTCCTCACCAACGACGATCCGGATCGCTTTCGGCGGTTCAAATGGGGGCTGATCCCCTCGTGGGCCGACGACGAGGGCGTCGGCAACGACCTGATCAACGCGCGCGCGGAGACGCTCGCAGAGAAACCCAGTTTCGAGGCGGCCTACGAGCGTCGCCGGTGTCTCGTCCCCGCCGACGGGTTCTACGAGTGGGTGCAGGAGGGAGACGCGAAACAGCCCTACCGGGTCGCGTTCGCCGACGACCGGCCGTTCGCGATGGCGGGGCTGTGGGAGCGCTGGGAGCCGTCACACACCCAGACAGGATTGGGAGATTTCGGCGGCGGGAGCGGTTCCGAGTCCGACGGCGACGACGCCGTCGAATCGTTCACGATCGTCACGACCGAGCCGAACGACGTCGTCGCCGACCTCCATCACCGGATGGCCGTCGTGCTCGACCCCGACGAGGAGGCGACGTGGCTCCACGGCGACGTCGAGGAAGCCGCCGAACTCCTCGATCCGTCTCCGGGCGACGAGTGGGAGGCGTATCCGGTCTCGACGCGCGTCAACAGCCCCGCGAACGACGCCCCAGCGCTGATCGAGCCAGTCTGAGAAGGGCAGAACGGAGAGCGCGTGGAGGTCGCCGTCGAAGACGGCGGAGGTCAGCAGGGATGCGGGCGGTCAGTACACGAGTTCGCCGGAGATGAACTGCTGGGTGCGGTCGTCTGTCGGGTTCTCGAAGATCGTCTCAGTGGGGCCGATCTCGGTGAACCCGTCGCCGAGCAACACCCCGACTCGATCGGCGATGCGTTCGGCCTGGTGCATATCGTGGGTCGCGACGACGACGCCGATGCCGCGGTCGCGGGCTTCCAGAACCGCCTCCTCGATCACACCCGTGTTCCGAGGATCGAGATCCGAAGTCGGCTCGTCGAGGAGGAGATACGACGGGTCGTAAGCTAACGCCCGTGCGAAGGAAACACGCTGGGCTTCCCCACCCGAAAGCGAGCGGGCCTGCTGGTCGAGTTTGTCGCTCAGGCCCACCACGTCGAGGGATCGCTTCACCGCCTTCGGCGTTCCGTTCGAGCCGACGATTGACCACAGCGTGTCGCGAAGCCGATCGTCCCAGGGTTGACGCACTCGGAGTCCGTACTCCACGTTTCGGGCCACGCTGGCGTCGAACAGACTCGCTTCTTGGAACACCGTCCCGACCCGGCGTCGGAGCTGCAGTCGTTCGTCTTCGTCGGCCGACCAGACCGACTGGCCGTCCAGTTCGACTGTTCCCGCAGTCGGTCTGGTGAACAACGCCAAGATACGGAGCAGTGTCGTCTTGCCCACGCCCGACGGGCCGATAACCGCGACGACTTCGCCCGGGTCGACCGAGAGCGTGACGTCTTCGACGACGGTTTCCTCGCCGTAGGCTTGCGAAACGTTCGAGAGCCTGATCATCGGTTCACCGATCCCTCGTCGCCGAATCGAACGACGACAGCGTTCACTGTCAAGACGAGCCCCAGGAGGACCGCGCCGAGGACCATCGCGGTGTCGTACTGGCCTTGGCGGGCTTCGAGTTGGATCGCGGTCGTCAGTGTTCTGGTCTGGGAGATGCCGCTCGCGCTCGTGATGTTGCCGCCGACGATGAGAACGGACCCGACCTCGCTGATCGCCCGCCCGAACCCCGCGAGAATAGCCGTTGCGATGCCGTATCGGGCCTCTTTGATCACGACGAGCGCGACGTCGAGACGCGTGCCGCCGAGTGCGCGGGCGGCGTCGCGGACGTTCTCGCTCACACCAGTGATGGCCGCGAGGCTGATCGCCGTGATCGGCGGCGTCGCGAGCACGAACTGCGAGATAATCATCGCCTCTTTGGTGAATATCAGTTCGAGCGAGCCGAGCGGCCCCTGATTGGAGACGATAAAGAGAACCAACAGCCCGACGACGACGCTCGGAAAGCCCATCCCGGTGTTGATGACCGACTTGACGAACTGCTTGCCCGGGAAGTCGGTGAAACCCATCACGATGGCGACAGGGATGCTAAAGAGCGTACTCAACGCCACCGCAATCCCGCTCACGTACAGCGAGACGTAGATGATGCTCCGAACGTATCCCTCCCGGAAGGGAAAGTCGACGAGCGCCGGAGATAGTAGCGCCGGTTCGAGCGACACGCTTACTCGTCGGACGAGTTGCTACTCCAGCCTTCCGGAACGTACTGTTGGAAGTCGGGGTCTTCGGAGATGGCTTCCGGGAAGAACAGTTGCTCTCCGTTCATCGTGTATTCGGAGATCGCGTTCTGGGCACCGGGGCTGGTAATCCAGCCGATGTAGGCCATCGCCAGGTCGTAGTTTGCATTGTCGTGGACGCCAGGGTTCACTGCCATAATACCGTAGGGGTTCGAGAGGATCTCCGGCCCGCCCTCGATCGGTCCCTGCACGAGGATGGTAAGGTCGATCTCCGAACGCTGTGAGATGAAGGTTCCACGGTCCGAGAGCGTGTAAGCGCCCTGCTGATTAGCGATGTTCAGCGCCTCGCCCATTCCGGTGCCCGTCTCCTGATACCAGTCGCCACCGGGATCGGTGCCAGCGGCGTCCCAGAGATTGAGCTCTTTCGTGTGCGTCCCGGAGTTGTCCCCGCGGGAGACGAACGCCGCCTCCGCCTCGGCGATCGTCGTGAGCGCGTCGGTCGCCGAACCCATTCCCTGGATCCCGGCCGGGTCGCTCTCGGGGCCGACGATGACGAAGTCGTTGAACATCAGGTCTCGTCGGTTGATCCCGTACCCGTTGCGCATAAACTCGTCTTCGAGGCCCCGTGCGTGGACCATCACCACGTCGGAGTCGCCGTTACGGGCCGACTCCAGCGCCGCGCCGGTCCCCTGGGCGACCGCGTCCACGGTCACACCGTACATCTCCTCGAAGTCGGTATGGATCGCGTCCAAGAGCCCCGTGTCGTATGTGCTCGTCGTCGTCGTCAACGTGAGCGTTTCACCGGATACGTCTGCTTGTGCCTGCTGGCTCTGCTCACCGCCGGTGACCTGTGAGCACCCTGCGAGCCCCGTGGCACCCACGACGGCACCCATCTTGAGGAACGATCGTCGAGAGGTCGCCCCACTGAGCCGAGATCGTCTTCCATCGTCCGCGGTCGAACGTTGTTCCGACATAGATACAACCATCGTTCTCTCAGGGGAGACATAACGCTTTTGCTCGCTAACACGTACCGAACGGTATGGACGTCCGTCCTTCGTTCGACACGTACATCGGCAGCGACGGGGTGACGCTCGACTCACGCGACGTCGCCCTGTTGCGGGCGATCGATCGGGAAGGGTCGCTCAACAACGCTGCCGATTCGCTGGGGCGGTCGTACGCGCACGCCCAGCGTCGCATCGTCGAACTCGAAGAGGCGTTCGGGTCGCTCGTCGAACGACGGCGGGGCGGTTCAGGAGGCGGTGGGAGCGAACTCACGGACACGGCCAGAGAGTTGCTCGCCGCCTTCGAACGCACGCGGACGGGTTTCGAGGGCGTTGCCGACATCGCCGAGACCGTCCTCGCGGGGACTATCGTCGAGCGCGAGGGTGAACTAGTGACCGTCGAAACCGGCGCCGGAAACGTGCGGGCGCTCGTCCCCGAGGGCGACGGCGACGTGCAACTGTCGCTCCGCGCGGACGCAGTGACGTTGACCGATCCCGAGGACACGCCGGTTCCCGAGCACACGAGCGCTCGGAATCGGTTTCTCGGGACCGTCGAGAGCGTCGAATCCGGGGAACGCATCGCTCGCATCGCGATCGACATCGGTGCCGACGAACCGCTTTTGGCGCTCGTCACCGAGGACAGCCGCGCGAAACTCGGACTGGAACCCGGCAGCGACGTGGTCGCCTCGTTCAAGGCGACTGCGACGCGCGGTATCTCGACGTAGTTGCAGACTGACTGGTCTTGGTTGCTCAGACCGAGCCATTCCACTACCTATGATATAAGCAGAAACGGTTACGTTCTGCTCATCCCGAAACTATTGGTAGCGTCGGCGAGTTCGTCCGAACGGACTTCGGTGACTCATCTTCTATCGTATCTGTCAGTTTGAGTGCTGAGAAGAACGATCGAATAAACGACGTCCGTAGCTCCTCTCGCATCACAATAGCGTACCCAGACGTTATATTTCCCGAGCGACTCTGTCGAAGTGATGGACGTCTTCGCCCGGGGGCAGTACAGTAACCGGCTCGATTTCTCCCGACACGAACTCACGGGGGCGTTAGGGGATTCGGTTACGGTTCTCCCGGTCGTCGTCGCCGCCGCGGCGCTCACCGACCTCTCGCTTTCACGGCTCTTGCTCGGTTTTGCGGTCTTTCAGGTCGTCTGGGGGCTCCATTACGGGCTCCCGATATCGGTCGAGCCGATGAAGGCGCTCGCGGCGCTCGTCATCGCCGGTTCGCTGACGACGTCTGAACTGGCGGTCGCCGGGCTCCTCGCCGGGGGCATCCTCCTTGCTGTCGGCGCGACCGGGACGCTCGCGCGTATCGAACGGTACGTCGGCCAGCCAGTGATTCGTGGCGTCCAGTTGGCTGTCGGGCTCGTGCTCCTCGAAACGGGAGTCCGGTTGAGCCTCGACGGCGTCTGGTACGCGCTCCTCGCACTCGCCGTCGTCGGGATCAGCGTCGCGATCGGTCAGCGACGGGCGAGCACGCTGGCCGTACTCGCGGTGGGCATCGGCATCGGACTGGGACAGACCGGGCTCCCGGTCCCGCACCTTCCGACCGCGGCGCTCGCCCTGCCGAGTGCGTCGGGACTCTCGTCGGATTCGATCGGCGCGACTGTCGCGCAGTTGGCGATGACCGTCGGCAACGCGGCCGTCGCGACGTCGCTTCTGCTCTCGGATTACTACGACGCGGACGTCTCCGCCGACGACCTCGCGAGCAGTATGGGCGCGATGAACCTCCTCGCGGTTCCGCTGGGTGCGATGCCGATGTGTCACGGCAGCGGCGGCGTCGCGGGCAAGTACGCCTTCGGCGCGCGGACGGCGGGGGCAAATCTCATCCTCGGGGTTCTCTACGCGCTGGCGGCCGTCGTCGCCGTGGGCGCGGTCGCGGCGTTCCCCCTGGCGATGCTCGGGGTCGTCCTCGCGGTGATCGCCGTCGAACTCGGTCGTGCTGGCCTCGAAACCGACTCGCTTTCGCTCACGGTCGGCATCGGCGTCCTCGGCGTCGTGACGAACGTCGGCGTCGCGTTCGTAGTCGGGGTTGCGGCGTATCTGTTGCGCAAGCGGTTCCGCGACGACGACTGAATTCGAGTGCACGAGCGATAGCTCCTCACCGAACGGAACCGCTATACTCGCTGAGCGAGTATTTCGTCTCAGTGTCGTCCGCCAGTTCGCGTCTCGATTTTCTCGGGGACACGTGCGAAGAACGAATCTGTTCGCGCCTCCCGTCTGCAGTAAGAGCGGTTTCGCCGACCGTACGCGATCGATGCGCAAGCGTGCGACGGTGCGCCGCCGAACGGCGTTGGTGAGACGATGAGCGGAGGTCCCGGAGCGAACCGTGCAGTGAACGTCACGGACGGCCCCCTGATCAAGCCGCTTTTCGTCCTCTCGCTGCCGATCGTCCTCACCAATCTGCTGCAGGTGGCGTACAACCTCGCAGACACCTTCTGGGTCGGACGACTCGGACAGGACGCGGTCAGTGCGCTCTCGTTTTCGTGGGCGATCGTGTTTCTCATCATCACGCTCGCGGCGGGCTTCACGGTCGCCGGGACGGTGCTGGTCGCACAGAACAAGGGCGCGGGCAACCTCGACCGTATCAACGCAGTCGCCGGCCAAACTATCGCGTTCGTGATCGGCCTCTCTATCGTGTTCTCGATCATCGGCTACGCGCTGGCGCCCTGGTTGCTCCAGTTGATCGGAGCGACGCGCGGGACCGAGGTATTCGCGCTCTCGGTCACGTACACGCGGACGATGTTTCTCGGGATCCCGTTCGTCTTCGGGTTCTTCATCTTTCAGTCGCTGCTGCAAGGTTGGGGTGACACGCGGACCCCGCTGTATCTGATGCTCCTCGGCGTCGTGCTCAACGTCGTCATCGACCCGTTTCTCATCCTCGGGTTCCAGAACAACCTCCTGTTCGAGATCGCCGGCCTCACTACGCTTCAGGCGGACCTCTACAGCGCGACGGGCTTCGCCGGGTACGGGGTTCAGGGAGCCGCGATCGCTACCATCGCTTCCCGGGGCGTCGGGGCCGTGATCGCGATCGGGCTGTTGCTCTCGGGCCGCGTCGGCATCCACCTCACGCCGCGGGATTTCGTCCCGACACGCGAGACGGTGAGCAAGATCTTCCGCATCGGCGCGCCCGCGAGCGTCGAGATGAGTACGCAGTCGCTGGGTGTGACGGTCGTCACGGCGCTCGTCGCGCTCGCGGGCGCTGAGGCCGTCGCCGCCTTCGGGATCGGGACCCGCGTCACCTCTCTCGTCGTGCTCCCCGCGCTCGGCCTCGCACGCGGGACAGAGACGGTCGTCGGACAGAACCTGGGAGCGAGCCAGCCCGACCGGGCGAAGCGGGCCGTCTTCGCGAGCGCCGGGATCACTGCTGGCGTGCTCGTCGGGGTCTCTGTGCTCGTCTACCTCAACGCCGCTGCGATCGTCGGCATCTTCATCACTGGTGCGGAGGCCGCCGCCGTCGTCGCTGCAGGCGCGGAGTACCTCCGGATCGTTGGCCTGACGTACGTCTTCCTCGGCGTGTTCTACGTCGTCCAAGGTGCCTACCGTGGAAGTGGAAGCACCCGGCTGGCGATGATCTTCGGAATCGTCGGGCTCATCCTGCTTCGCATCCCGCCGGCGTACGCCCTTTTGGCCTGGTTCGATATGGGTGCTACAGGCGTCTGGTACGGCATCGCCGTGGCGAACGTCCTGATGGTGCTGCTCTCGGGTGCGTACTTCCTTCGCGGGACGTGGACCGACGGCGTCGTCGACCGCGGACAGCCGAGACGCGACATCCCAGCAGACGACGATTAGCCGATCTAGCAGACGACCAGAACCGATCTGCCGAATGGAGGCGTCGACACGATATTGATATAGCGGAATGAAGTTTACACGTTCGGACACGGACGCGGATCCTGTTTATTACTTGACAGTGGCCACAGAATACGGACAGATCGTGCGAGATCTAGTTATGAAAGTCACTCAATTCTCTGTGTGGAGACAGGCGTGGACCCGGGAGGCTACAGAGGAGCGGCCCCCTCGCGTAGCGCGTGGTCTGCGCGTAGCGTAGTTGCACCGCACCGAGTCCAGGACGCAAATAACTCGTGGGAGGAACCTTCGTCGGCATCAGACTTCGTTCGTTCTCTTTCGCTCTGATAGAGGCGCAGTCGGTACGAAAATGCCCCCTGAGCCGTGTATGTCGCGCGTACGTACGAGGTCCTTTCAGGCCAATAGGACGGCCAGAATCGCGCGCCGTAGGACAGTGGTGCGTCCGACCACTCCGGGGCGACGCCGTATGGAATAGGATCGAGCACACGACACACAGCCATCAAAGATACCTGACAACGACCCGATCTCTCGTTCACAGGATGGCTGTTACGTACCGCTTGTCTGCTATCGAGGTGGTGCGTATACGAAGCGATACAGTCCGGTCAGGTCCTCACGGCCACTGTTCGGCGTTTCACGCTTTGCAAGTGAGAGTCCGACTATCAGGGAGTGGAGAAGTGGACGGTTCAGCAGGATGACGGGACGTTCTCGAACCCATCGTACTCGGAGTATGTCGTCGTCGAGGCCAGGTGTACCAGTCACGGCGATCGATTGTTTCTACCGAGTAGCACGTCTCTATCGAACGAACGGTGCAGCAGTTGCGCGGCTCGGTAATCGACAGCGCGATTGCCCGTGCAGAGGCCTACGAGACACAGTTGGTCCTTGGTGCTCGCCACGTGTCGAGAACTAGTCCCGCTGTCGAACGTCCGACGCAGAGGGTATGTGCGTCCACGCAACGAGGTATCCAAAGTTTCGAGGTCAACACCACTTCGGCTGACTCGAATATTCGACTAGCGCAATGGCACGATACAGTCACATCAGCATCTGGTCGGTATATCGAACCGAACTCGGGAGACCGATCTTTGGCAGCGATCCCCCGGAGTAGCGGGCCGAAGATACCCATTCAGATTTCGGGGGCCGATCGGCGCATCCGAGTGACTGATTCGGGCGCATTCTGTTGTATCGACAGAACAAGAATTTCAGATGCTGGACCGTCTCTGCTGGAAACGACCTACCCCCCCCCCCGAAAAATAAGACCCATAACGAACGTCATAATTTAGGTGTGTAAATACAAGCATATCGCGGATTTTGAAGTGCAGTAATACAAATAACTTGATTACAGCCCCGAAAAGACGCGCTCATAGACACATCTAACCTCTCTTATTCTGGTATCTACAGTAAAGTGAAGTGGGGGGCGAACGCAGGAATGGTATGGCTGCCGAGGAAGTCGACACCGAGCGGGCGACGGTAATGACGTACGTTCCCACCTATCAGAAAGAGCGCTGGAAAGAACACGCAGAGCAGTTGGGGATGAGCCAAAGCGAGTTCGTTCGGACGATGGTGCAGGCAGGCCGCCGCGACTTCGAGGTCCCCAACAGCCCCGGATACGAAGAACCCGGTGAAGAGGCAAACGGAGGGCCTGAACCCCAGGGGTCAGGTTCCGAGACCGGGCCAACAACACAGGACACCGAAGACGACTTCGAACGTCGCGTCCTCAGGGTCCTCTCGTCCGCCGAGTACCTCTCGTGGGACGAACTCCTCGCGGCGCTAACAGACGACATCGAGAGCCGTCTCGACGAGACGCTCCAGGAGTTACAGGCGTCGAACGCCGTGCGATACAGTGGGCGGCGCGGCGGCTACGCTCTCGCACCCGGCGCAGCGGAGGAGAACAATGAGCGCTGAGACCCCCGGGGGCGAGGCTCTCGAAGATCCGATCGCGTACTTCCTGCAAGATATGACGTACCACGGAAAGTCAGAACGGACCCGAGACGCCTACGAGCGCGTCCTCCGTCGGTTCGAGGCTTTCCTGAGCGATCCGTCGACGACTCCGAGCGGGTCACGGACCTCGGTCGCCGAGGCGACACATCGCGACTGTATGGCGTGGATCCACTCGCTCCGGCGGTCGGACGTCGCCGACAGCACGGTCGCGACGTACGCCTCCTACCTCCACCGGTTCTACGCGTACCTCGCGCAGGTCGGTGCGTTCGAGTCCAATCCGATGACGCTCGTGATAGAGGAGATGGACGAGCGGATCGACACGAACCCCTCACGGCGGGAGATTTCACTCCCCGATATGCGGGACTTTCTTGCCACGGTCACGCATCCCCTCGATCACGCGGTCGTCACGACGCTTCTCAAGACCGGAATGCGCGTGGGGGAACTCTGTAATCTCGACCTCCGCGACCTGGCGCTCGACGACGACACACCGATCGACGCTGTATCGAACGGGATCGTAACGTCGCGCCCGCACCTCGACGGCCGTGGACCGTCGCTCTACGTCGCGGCCGAACCTGCGGCCGGGGCCGTCGTCGCCGGCGAGGAGCGCACGGCGTCGAACAAGCGGAAGCGTTCGACGGTGATCCCCGTCGACGACGAGCTCGAAGTCGCGCTGCGTCGCTGGCTCGCGATCCGTCCGGCGGCGCGCTCGCCTGCAGAACCGTTGTTCGTCAGTACGTCGGGAAGTTGGGGGAGTCGGCTCACACCCGATATGGTCCATCACCTCGTCGAAGGACACGCGAGCGACGCCGGCTGGCACCGATCCGGCGGCGGTGCGGAAGAGAACGTCACCCCACACTACTTTCGGCACTTCTTCACGACGCATCTCCGTGATCGAACCGGCGATCGAGGGATCGTCAAGTACCTTCGGGGCGACGTCGGGGGCGACATCATCGACACCTACACCCACAACTGGGGTGATCGGGTCCGCGAGACCTACGAACGGCACATTTACTCGCTGTACTGAGCTGGGGGGTCGTCTGAACGGACACACGTAAACTGTATATCGCTATATCAAAAACCGGCCTCGGCGGTTGGGATCAGATGGACGGCTTGCGGCGGAATCGCCACTTGGATGGGAGCGCCGGCGTCGATCGCTAGGCGATCGAAGGCAGGCGGACGAGCGGTCGTCACCAGCGCGAGCGACGTCTCGGCGGCATTCACGTGGACACGGTATTCCGTCCCTTCGTTCAGCCAGTCGTCGACGGTTCCCCGAATCACGTTCGTCGGAGGGACCGCTGAGCCGTCGGCTGGACGGGCGCTCGGATCACAGAGTCGGATCCGCGAGGGGTGTAGACAGACGGTTACGGCCGACTCGGCCGGAACAGGCTCACTCGTCCGGAGTTCGACGTCGCCGACCCGAACCGTCGCGTCGCCGGTGGCAACGCCCTCGAAGAGGTTCTCGTTCCCCGTGAACGTCGCGACGAACCGCGTTTCCGGTTCTCGGAGTACGGTCGACGGCGGACCGATCTGCTCGATCGTACCGTTCCGGAAGATCGCGATACGGTCGCCCAGTGCTGTTGCCGTCCGCTGATCGTGCGTCACGTACACGACCGGGATGTCCAGCGAGTCGAACAGCGCGTGGAGTTCGCTTCGCAGTCGACGGCGGATGGGCGCATCGAGGCTCGAAAGCGGTTCGTCGAGGAGCAGCGCATCTGGGTCGGCCGCCAGAGTGCGCGCCAGCGCGACGCGCTGTTTTTCGCCGCCGGAGAGCGTCGCCGGCCTGCGGTCGAGGACGTCCCGTATTTCGAGCAGCGTCGCGAGTTCGTCGATCCGATCGTCACTCGTAGCCGCGTACCCGATGTTCTCGTGGGCGGTCAGATGCGGGAACAGCGCCCCGTCCTGAAAGACCAGCCCCGTCCGGCGGTCTTCGAGCGAGCGCCCGCTCAATGCTCGGCCGTTCAGCGATACGGACCCCGAGTCGGGGGCGACGATCCCCGCGATCACCGACAGCAGCGTCGTCTTCCCGCTGCCCGAGGGACCGAGCACTGCGAGGACCTCGTCGCCGACGGTCGCGTCGACGGGGCCGAACTCGAATCCAGCGTACGTCTTCGTGAGACCGTCCAGTTCGAGCATCGATTACTCCAGGGGGTTCTGTCCGAGGGCGTTGAGGACGACGAGCGTCGCGACCGCGATACCGACCAGCACGACGGCCGCGGGGAACGCGTTGTCCAGGCCGAGCGTCGTGAACGAGACCCAGATCTGCACCGGCATCGTCCGCGGGTAGTACGCGAGCATAATGGTCGCGCCGAACTCCCCGATCGAGCGCGCGAACGCCAGCGTGACGCCCGCGAGGATGCCCGGCCACGCGAGCGGGAGCGTGATCCGGCGGAACGTCGTAACGCGGCTCTTGCCGAGCGACCGCGAGGCATACTCCAGGCTTCGGTCGACGCTCTCGAAAGCCGCCTTCGCCGTGACGACGACGAACGGCGACGACACGAACGTCTGCGCGAGCACGACGCCCACAACCGACCGAGTCAGCGGCAGTCCGTTGGCGGCCGCCAGCCGTCCAACGAGCGTCTCCGGGCCGACGATCGTCAGCAACACCATCCCGCTGACGATCGGGGGCAGAACGAGCGGGAGTACAACGAGCGCAGTCACCACCGTCTTGATCTGCCCGTCAGCGCGCGCGAGCCAGTATGCGAGCGGGAGACCGAACACCGTCGCGACGAGGGCGCTCGTGCTCGCGGAGACGATCGAGGTCGTCGTCGCCGAGACGATGTCCGGCTGCGTGATGCGGCGCAGCACCACGTCGGGCGGCTGGCTGACGACGAGCGAGACCAGCGGCAGGAGGTAATAACAGAGCAGGACCGCGCCGAGCACGAACGTGATCGACAGCCAGTCGAACCGTCCGACGCCGGAGTCAGTTCGCGATTTCGCTGGGAACATTGCCGGTGTAGGTGGGGAAGTCGTCGGGGATCACGAAGCCGAACTCCGAGAGATACGGTCCGGTCGTGTGGGTCTGAAAGACGTCGGCGGCGGCTGACGCCTGGCTTCGGAGCGTCGCACCGTAGCTGATGAGCCCGCCCTCGACGACCTTGCCGCTCGGGAGTTCGTAGGTTGCGTTCGCGTACTGTTCGGCGTAAGAGGGATCGCTGAGGTCGATCGCTGTCGGGAGTTCGACGTAGTCGTAGCCACGCTCGACTGCCATATTCCGGTAGGCGATCGCGGCGTCGATCGACCCGGTCTCGAACTGGCTGACGAGTTGCGTCTCGGGGTAGATCTGGTCGCGGCTCGGGATCGCATCGCGAAGGTCGCGGTCAGTGTCGTAGTACTCCGTCGCGAGTTCGAGGACGAAGAGGGCCCGGTAGCCGAGCGGGTCGAGGTCCGGGTCCGTCCGCCCGAGTTCGACGTCGCCGTCGAGTACCGGACGGTACCACGAGTCGGTTCCGGCGGCAGCGATGCGTTCCCCGCCGTCGCTGTCGGGGTTGTAAGCGACGACGACGGAGTTGGTCGCGAACTCGGCGTACCAGTCGGGTCGCATCGGGCCGTCGAACAGCGCGACGTCGGCGACGGAGACGACGTCCGGATTCTTCTGTCCCTCCGCGACGAGGCGGGCGACCTCTGCGGAACCGTGGGCTTCGATCTGGACAGGCGTGTCGACGCTCGAACGGAGCCCGTTTTCCAGCGCGTTGTTCAGGCTCCCAGCAGCGAGTATCGAGACGGGGGTCGCAGTCGATCGGTCGCGGCCGACGACGCCGGCGCACCCGGCGGTCCCGGTGAGGAGTGCCGCGGCCCCTGCGAGAAACGAGCGCCGACCAGTCGGCGGTGCGACGACCATCAGTCCAAAATCTAATGTTTAACCAATAAACTTACCTCAAATAGATCTGTTTGACTTCGTATGACCAACGTGGACTCGACAGTCCTGACTGAGCGACAGGTCGAGGTGTTAGAGCGGCGCGAGCGGGGCAAGACACAGCAGGAAGTCGCCGAGGCGTTGGGGACCACGGACGCGAACGTGAGCGCCATCGAACGCGCCGCAGAGGCGAACGTCGAGAAGGCGCGTCGAACGCTGGAACTCGTCCAGACGCTGCGCGCACCGGTGCAGTTCACCGTCGCGGCGGGGACGTGCTTCGAGGACATCGTCGATCAGATCTACGCGCAGGGCGACGACGCCGGTCTCAAAGTCGACTACTGCCGACCCGAACTCTACGCGCATCTCTACGGACTGCTCGGCGACGTCGCCAGCGAGAATATGCTGGACGAACCGATCGACGTGGGACTCACGAGCGACGGAACGGTGAAAGTATTCGCCGAAAGCGGCTGACACCGGGATTCTGTGCAGTGGCGTGTATCGCCGGGTGCGGCCGGGACTCGACGGAGACCCGCCCAGTTTAAGTCCCGGGAGGACCTCGGCCGCGTATGCACGTCGCGCTGGGCGGGACGTTCGATCCAGTCCACGACGGCCACCTTGCGCTCTTCGAGCGTGCGTTCGAGTTAGGCGACGTAACCGTCGGGTTGACGAGCGACGAACTCGCTCCGAAGACCCGCCACGTCGACCGCTACGTCAGGTCGTTCGAGGACCGGAAGAACGATCTCGTCGCCGAATTAGAGCCGCTCGCCGCGGCCCACGACCGCGAATTCGAAGTGCGCAAACTGACCGAGCCGACCGGAATCGCCACCGAACAGAAGTTCGACATCCTCATCGTGTCCCCGGAGACCCGCGAGGGGGGCGAGCGAATCAACGAAATCCGTCGGGAACGCGGGTACGACCCGCTCGACATCGAGGTCGTCGAGCACGTCAGCGCCGAGGACGGCGAGCGCATCTCGTCGACGCGCATCGTCAAGGGCGAAATCGACCGCCACGGAAACGTCACGCCGGAGCGGGACGGCCGCGGCCCGAAGCAACCGCGCACCAAGGACTCCGAGCGATCCGACGCCTGATTGTGTGCGTTTCTGCGTCCTCTGCTACCACGACGGCGGTTGGAACCCCGCAGACTCGAGTACCGGCTTCCAGTGCTGTTGGACGCTGAGCCGGGTCACGTCCATCGCGTCGGCGATGCGAGATTGCGATCGTTCTTCGCCGGCGATCAGCGCGCCCGCATAGAGGCTCGCAGCCGCGATCGCACGCTTGGAGCGGTCTTCTTCGGGGGCCTCCGAGAGGAACAGATCCGCGGCGACCGAGCGCGCGTCGGATCCGAGCTCCAGTCGGTCTGCACCGCGCTCGATCCGATTCAGCCACTCCTCGTTGGCGACGCGGTCTCGGGCGCTGTACATACACTGGGGTGCGTCGCCACTGCATAAGAACCCTGCGCGCGGAGCGACAGGTTGATTTGGGCCTTCGGTGTAGATGTGGCTGCGCGCGGGTAGCCAAGTGGCCAACGGCGCAGCGCTTAGGACGCTGTCCCATAGGGGTCCGCAGGTTCGAATCCTGTCCCGCGCATATTCAGTTTCGAGGAGGGTGTCATAGAAGTCTTACCACGGTGGTTTATTTCACGGTTCTATAACGGAATCTGCCGTGAGACTCTGATTGCGAATTGAAGAGCGTGTCATAGAAAACCTCCCAGGGGAGGCCGCAGGGTTTGGAAACTGTGTCCAGCAGTACCAACGCCCTGCAAGACGTAGCTTCGGTAGACGACTTCTTGAATGCGGCGGCTACCGAGACAGTACCGCTGTTCGAACATCTTGAGTTCGAGTTTCTACTGGAATACGACGTGTTCGCCCCCTCGGAGTGGTCTGCGAAAGAGTTGAGCCCTGAGAGAGCGTTCCTATTTTGATGAAGAGTAGTCGGCGAGGTCAGTTGGTGAAGTACTTGACCGAAGAAGAACTTGAGCAAGCAATTACAGATGCACAGAA
>NZ_QXIJ01000008.1:0-182700 GCF_003665925.1 Halobellus sp. Atlit-38R | reverse complement strand
TCGGCATTAAGGCGGCCAGAGCGGCAGGGTGACACCCGTACCCATCCCGAACACGGAAGTTAAGCCTGCCAGCGTGCGAGGTAGTACTGGAGTGAGCGATCCTCTGGGAACACTGGCTCGCCGCCTCCACTCATACTTTCAGAGCCCACGAGCACGCGCTCGTGGGCTCTCTTCATTTCGAAGCAATCGTCTCGAGCGTCGTCTCCGTAATTCATCGGCAAAACATACTCGCACACCCGTCTTCACAAACAGTTAATTCGGTTAAATCGGGCTAAATCGGGTGGAAGACGGCCTGAGCGAGTTCCCGCTTTATCCAAGAGGGGTCACAAGGGGCGAGTGCAATGACCCGCAGCAAATCACTCACGATCGCCGTGGTCGTCGCCCTCGTTGGGATGGCCGCAATCCCGATGGCCGCGAGCGCGGCGACGGGACTCTCGGTCGACGTCGATCAGCGTCCCGAGACGGGCGACGCGGTCGTGACAGTAACAGAGAACGACACCGCCGTCGAGAACGCGACGGTCGAAGTGACATCGAGTACACCGTACGCCGGAAACGGGACGTACGAGACGGACGCGAACGGAACAGTCGTCCTGCCGAATCCGAGCGAGACAGTCTCGGTTCAGATCGACGCGAGCGCCAACGGGACGAACGCGAGTAGCGACGTCGAACTCGTCCCGCTCGCCGACTCGCTCGACGTGACCGCGACGCAGGCCGCCGACGGCACTGCGGCGGTGACCGTCACGCAGTACGGTGACGCGATCGAGAACGCAACAGTCAACGTCTCGTCCGAGACGGCGTACGACGGAAACGGCACGTACACGACGGACGCCGATGGAGCCGTCACGCTCCCGAACCCGAACGAGACGGTCTCAGTCCAGATCGACGCCCGTACGAACGGCGTAACGGCTGCGACGGAGATCGAACTCACGCCGGTCGAGGAGTCCCTGGACGTCACGATCGAGCAGGCGTCTGACGGCGCGGCGACCGTGACCGTCACGCAGTACGACGATCCCGTCGCAAACGCGACCGTGGACGTCGACGCCGAGCGCAACTACTCGGGGACGGGCACGTACACGACTGACGCGAACGGGACCGTGGTGCTCGACCAGCCCGAAGACACGCAGAACGTGACCGTCACTGCGACAGCGAACAATCTGAGTGCCGAAGCGACCACTGAAATCGCCGGCTACGCGCAACTGGAAGTCGCCGCCGAGCAGAGCGACGACGGCGTCCTCGTGACCGTCACGGACGGTGACGACGCCGTCTCGAACGCGACCGTCGCGATCGAGGCAGACGGCGATTACTCGGGAACGGGCACGTACACGACCGACGACGCCGGCGAGGTCGCCCTCCCGCTCCCGCAGGAGAACGTCACGATCACCGTGACTGCGAGCGCCGATAACGAGACGGCCACGACGACGACTCAACTAACGGTCGAATTCGTCGAGCAGGGTCCGTTCGGTCAGGCAGTCGCCCAGTTCGTCGGCGCGCTCCAGTCGGCCGGCTTCGACGGCCCGCCGGGGCAGGCAATCTCCGACTTCGTGACGCAGAACAACCCGGGCAACGCTGACGACGCGCCCGGGAACAGCGGCGAAGCGCCCGGGAACAGTGATGACGACGCAGACGACCAAAACGAAACCGCAGATGACGAAGCCGACGACGCTCCGGGTCGCTCTGGTGACGCCCAGAGCAATTCGGACGCGCGGGGGAACAACGCGGAGGACGGCCCAGGCCGGTCCGACGAGGCTCCCGGTCGGTCTGAAGATGCCCCCGGTCAGTCTGGGGACGACGACGAGAACGAGACCGACGACGACGAGAACGAATCGGCCCCGCGCGGTAACCCCGGAAACGGTAACGCAGCGGACGACCGCGACGAGGCTGACGACGACGCCGAGGAAGACGACAGCGACGATAGCGATGACGACGCCGAAGAAGCCGACGACGAAGCCGAGGCGGATGACGCCGAGGAAGCGGACGACGCAGAAGAAGACGACAGCGACGATAGCGATGACGACGCCGAAGACGACGACGGAGGCGACCAATCCGACAGCGCACCCGGCAACTCCGGGAACGCTCCCGGTCGGAACTGACGTGTCGTTTTGAACCCTGTCGGCGCGCTCTTTTTCTGAGGCGGCTCGCAAAAATAGCGACAGCTGTGTGCCGGAGACGACGATTGCGGCACGTCTTCATCGCCCGATGGGTGCGATCAGGTCTGTGATCAGTTGCAGACGCTCTCGCACCGCCAGTTGCAGAACGCTCCTCTCGCTGCACTCAGTTCGTCAGTCGTCGACGACCGGACTACCGCGTCAAGAACGGTCGGTCGATTGCGTCGCGCGGTACCGTGCCAGTGCCTGTCTGGAGACGCCCGAACGCGCTGCAACGACTTCGATATCGACGTCGAACCGTCGGGCGGCGGCAACAGCGCCGATACGGACGAACTCCGCGTGTGTCGCGTCGGTGCCGGGTGACCACGCGCCGACGTCGATGCCGTCCGAGCGCGTGGCATCGAGGGCACGGATTGCGACGGTGCTCACCAAGGCTGCATCGAACGGATTCTCGTACTGCGACGTGTCCCCGCGCGGTGTCGTCTCGTCTGGGGGGTCGCCGTCGATCTCGTCGCGCCCGTGAGCGCGTTCGAGGACGCCGGCGAGCGCGAAGTACCGGCGGGCATCCGCCTCGTCGACGAGCGCGCGTTCGAGCGCGGCATCGACGACAGCGTCGAGGGCGTCGCTCACGTCTCGACGACGGACTCTCGGAACGCGGCGTCGACGACGGTTCCGTCGGGGCGAAGCGTCACGCGCCCGAGCGTGACCGTCTCGCCCGTCTCGGCGTCCGCCGCGAGTCGGCGCAGCGTCGCCTCCCGGTCGAGTCGCTCCCAGACGGCCTGCTCGACGAGTCGCTGGAACTCCTCGGGGTCCGTCCAGCCCGAATCGATGTCAGACGGCACGTGGACGACGAACTGAAACTCCGCCTCCGTGACGTGGATCCCGACGCCGAAGGTGTCGCCGTCGTCTTCCGTCTCGCTCATACCACGTGTCGGAGCGCGCGAGTCAAATACTCCCCGGTGAACGCTGTCGGAGTGGGTGTGCAAACCGCAACTGAGACGTGTCATCACACCCCGCTGACAGCGACGGATAGGACGGCTTTTGACCGACGAGACACTGCCGAAATCCAATGAGCTACAAGATCGGACTCGTCGGCAAACCGTCCGTCGGCAAGTCCTCTTTTTTCAATGCGGCGACGATGAACGACGTTCCGGAGGGCGCCTATCCCTTCACGACGATCGACCCTTCGGTCGGCGAGGCGTACGTTCGCGTCGAGTGCGCCGCCCCCGAGTTCGACGAGAGCTGCACGCCGTCGGTCGGCTTCTGTGAGGAGGGGACGCGGTTCGTCCCGGTAAAGCTCGTCGACGTCGCCGGGCTCATCCCCGGCGCTCACGAGGGGAAGGGCCTCGGCAATCAGTTCCTGACTGATCTGAACGAGGCGGACGTGCTCGTGCACGTCGTCGACTTCTCCGGTGAGACCGACCTCGAAGGCGAACCGACCGAGGGTCACGACCCGCGAGACGACATCGACTTCCTCGAAAACGAGCTCGATATGTGGTATCTCGACATCCTGGAGAAGGGGCTCGAACGGTACCGCTCGGGATATCACGGCGAGGAGAAGAACGTCGAAGAGGACCTCGCAGAGCAGATGTCGGCGTTCAAGACGAACAAAGACGAGATCAAACAGGTCCTGTTGGCGACAGATGCGGGTCTCGATCCCGACGAGTGGGACGAGGCGACGAAAGAGCGGGTCGCCCGCGAGATCCGCAAGCGGACGAAGCCGATCGTCATCGCGGCGAACAAGATGGACAAGCCCGCCGCACAGGAACATTTCGACGACGTGACCGCCGACCCCGACTACGACCACCTCACGTTCGTTCCCACGAGCGCGCACGCGGAGAAGGCACTCAAGCAGGCCGAAGAGGCGGGCGTAGTCGACTATCAGCCCGGAGCGTCGAGTTTCGAGATCGTCGGCGACCCCTCGGAGGAGCAGGCGGCCGGCCTCGAACAGATCCGCGAGTACGTCGAGGCGTTCGGCGGCACGGGCGTCCAGGACGTCCTCGAATCGGCGCTGTTCGATGTGATGGGCGCGATCGCGATCTTCCCCGGCAGCGCGAACGGCCGCGCCGACTCACAGGGCGTCTTCCGGGATTGCTTCATCCTTCCCGAAGATTCGACGACCGAGGACTTCGCGTACCACCTCCACTCGGACATCGGCGACGGCCTCCTGCACGGGATCGACTGCCGATCGAACCGGCAGGTCGGCTCCGATCACGAACTCGAACACCGCGACGTAGTCGAGATCGTCACGACGAACTAGCCGCCGTCTGCGGGGTTCGGCGCTCCCGACCAGCGTCGTCCACTGACGAACGCTGTCCTGGCGTGTTGTTTTGCGCGACACAGACGCCACGCGCAGCTGCATCCTCCCAACACTCAACCGACCCCGGAGCGAAATCGCCGACGATGTCCTCGCCAACCGAACAGTCGCTCAGTTCGTTCCTCGACGAGGTCGCGTCCGAGCGAGTCGCACCCGCCGGTGGCACCGCGATCGCGGCGACCGGTGCGATGGGTGCTGCACTCTGTGAGATGGTTTGTATACACACGCTCGCTGCTCGCGACGCCGACGCGGACACGTCGTCGCTGCCCGCGCTCCGTTCGGACCTCGAACGGCAGCGCCGCTCGCTGCTCGCGCTCGCCGCGCAGGACGCTGCGGTGGTCGACGAACTGTTCGGCGGGGACGGCGAGGAACCGTCCGAACGCCTCTCGAAGCGTGCCGTGGGGATCCCGCTTGCCGTCGCAGAGTCCTGCTTGCGCGTCCTTGAAGTCGCGGAACGGGTGACCGAACTGGGAAGCGGTGGCGTCGTCGCCGACGCTCGGATCGGCGCGTCGCTCGCTGCTGCGGCGCTCCAAGCCGCGCTGTGGATGGTCCGCGGCAACCTCGACGCACTCTCGGCTCCGTCGTTCGCAGCCGACATCGCGGACCGCGCCGACACAATCGAACGCGCCGCGGCGGACGTCGCAGACCCGTTCGACGCGTAGCGCGACTGATGGGCGAGGACACACGCACAACTAAGAGGATCGGGTCCGGAGTGTCCACCTATGGCCGCCCCGACTCGGGTCCTTCACGTGGACGACGACCCGCAGTTTGCCGACCTCACTGCGACCTTTCTCGAACGTCAGAACTCCTCACTCACCGTTCTGACAGAGTCGACTGCGGTGGCCGCCCTCCAGCGACTCCGCGCAGACGACGTCGATTGTATCGTCTCCGATCACGACCTCGCGGACACGACCGGCATCGACTTTCTCGAATCCGTTCGGGAGGAGCATCCCGACTTGCCGTTCATTCTTTTCACCGGCAAGGGGTCCGAGGAAGTGGCGAGTCGGGCGATCTCGGCTGGCGTCACCGACTACTTGCAGAAAGAAGTCGGGACCGATCAGTACGCCATCCTCGCGAACCGGATCGAAAACGCCGTCGAGCGGTCCCGATCGGTGCGGGCGGCGAGGCGCCGCAAGCGGCGGCTCGAAACCCTCGTCAGCAACCTTCCGGGGATCGTCTACCGAACGCGAAACGAACCCGGGTGGCCGATGGAGTCCGTCGACGGCGAGTGCGAGCCACTCGTCGGGTACGCCGCCGAGGAACTCGAATCCGGAGATGTAGCGTGGGGCGAAGACGTGCTCCACCCGGCAGACCGAGAGGGGACCTGGACCGCCGTTCAGCGGGCGATCGAGCACGAGGAACCGTTCGAGTGCACCTACCGCGTCATCACCGCGGACGGGACGGTCAAATGGGTCTGGGAGCGGGGACGCGTCGTCGATGTAGGCAAAGAACAGTCGACGGATTCTGACGAAGACGATTCGACGACGCCCCGCGTTCTCGAAGGATTCATCACCGACGTTACCGAGTCACAAGCACGCGAGCAGGAGCTAGAACGCAACGAGCGTCGATTCGAGGCAGTGTTCAACGATCCGAATCTCCTCGTCGGGCTCCTCGATCCAGATGGGACCGTCCTGGACGTCAATCAGACGGCACTGCAGTACGTCGATTTGACCCGAAGCGAGAGTATCGGCGAGGCGTTCGAATCGACACCGTGGTGGGCCGACGGACTGCAGGACAACGTCGAACGCTGGGTCGATGCGGCCGCCGCCGGGGAGTACGTCGAATACGAGGCCACGCATCCGACGGGCGACGGAGAGCCGATCGCCGTCGAAGGCGTGTTCCGCCCCGTCAGAGACGAGGCGGGGGCCGTGACCGCGCTCGTCGTCTCCGCCCGGGACGTCACCGAGCGGCGGAAACGCGAACGCGAACTGCAACGGCAGAACGACCGGCTCGGCGAGTTCGCGGAGTTCGTCTCACACGACTTTCAGAGCCCGCTCTCGACGGCCCGTGGGCGACTGGAACTGGCGCTCGAAACCGGCGATCTCGACCACGTCGAGACGGCCCTCGACGCCGTCGAACGCATCGACGAACTCCGAACGGACCTCGCGAGCACGCTCCGAAGCGGCGAGATCGTCGCCGAACGGGAGCGCATCGCCGTCGGCGACGTCGTCGAACGGGTGTGGGCGACGGCCGACCCGGGATCGGAGGCGTCGTTCTCCGTCACTGGATCGACGCACATCGAAGCGGACCCGGACGCGTTCAACCGACTGATCGAGAACCTCGTCCGCAACTCCGTCGAACACGGCGGCCCGAATGCCGAGGTCCGTGTCGGACGCCTCGACGGCGAGGACGGATTCTACTACGAGGACGACGGACCGGGGCTCGACCCGACAGTTCGCGAGAAGGTCTTTCTCCCCGGATTCTCGACGAAAGCGTCCCGAGACGGCACCGGAATGGGGATGGCGAGCGTCCGACAGATCGTCCTGGCTCACGGCTGGGAGATCGACGTCGGCGACGCCGAGACGCTCGACGGGGCCCGATTCGAGATCCGAACTGGGTGAGGAGACCGTCGGGGTTCCCAATCAATCTCCGCGAGAGCTCCGGTAGTGGTCACCTCGGTTAATCTTCAGGCCCCGTCGTCGGCGAACCGGAGCCGATAGTCGTAGTAGACGTCGTCGTACCGCAGGATCTGTCGTCCCGAATTGTCGACGCCGGCGTCTTTGCTGATGTTTCCGTCCAGATAGGCCCGTTTGTGCATCGCGCGCAGTACGTCCCGATACGCGTCCGAGTAGGGGTGCGATTCGCCATATTCGCCCTGTCGTGCGGTTTCGAGTACGTCTCGTGCGGCAGCCGACAGATCGTCTCGGGCGAATCGGGCGTCGACGAATCTGGCGCGCAGGATCGCTTCCATCTCCTCTGGTGACTCGGCGACCGGTTCGACGGTCGCCCGATAGACGGGCTCGTAGAACTGCTCGTGAGAGACGTCGATCCGGTACCGGCGATCCCGATAGCGGACGTGTGTCGGTGCGTCCGATCCCAACAGCGCGCTTGCTCTGCGCTGGTCGTCGTCGCGGTAGACGTAGCCGCCGCGCTGGAGCAGTCCCCACGGAGCCCCGCCGACATTCCCCCGGGCCCGTGCACCCATCTGTGCGACACGGACCGCCGTGGCGTCGCCGTCGGGTAGTTCGGACGCCGTCACCGTCGAATCGGTGTCGGTCTCGCTCTGTGTCTCCGTTTCGCCACTGGCTTCCGAGAGTCGGAGCACCGGGTGGGTCGTCTCGACCTCGTCGACGACGACGGAGTCGAGCCGGTAGTACGTCCCGTCGCGTTCGGTGTATACGGGGTTCTCGGGAGTCGACACGAATGGTCTCCGATACTGCGTCGTGTACGACCCCCCGTCCAGAACGGTCCGGAACGCCGCGTCGTCGTGGTCGGATCTCGTCTCCGAGAGGTCAGTCACGAACGCCTCGCGGAGTGAACCGCCGTCGCGAGAGAGCGTGAGCCTGAGCGTTCGCTTCTGGTCGTCGCTGGACCGATCGAGTGCGCTGAGACAGCCGGCGGTGCCGACGAGCGTCGACGCTGCGACCGTCCCGAGAAACTGACGTCTGGATGGCTGGAAGGCAGTCATCGGGGATGCGTGTCATTCAGCCCCGACGGTGAAAAATCCCGGCGAGACGGCGGTGAGGTGGTGAATCCACAGACAGCCGGTCAGTTCGGTTACCGTCCGGGTTCGACCGGCGTCTTGACTACCGTGACCGGCATCTCGGCGAGTCTGAGAACGCGGTCGGTGACGCTCCCGAGGAGGCTCCGGTACTCGTCGGGCCGGCGGCGCGTTCCCATCACGACGACGTCGACGCCGGCGTCGCGGGCGAACTCGACGATCGTTTCCGGCGGCTGCCCGTGCTGGATGTGCCCTTCGACGTCGACACCCCGAGCTTCCGCGTTTTCGACGACGTCCGCGACGGCGTCTTCGCCGACTTCTTCGAGGCCGTGCTCCGGTCCCTCGCGCTCGTCGACGTACTCGTCGCCGCTGTAGGCGTCGTACACGTCGCTATCGACGACGAACAGGACGTGCAGTGTCGCGCCGTGCTGTGCCGCCAGGTCGATCGCGTGGTCGACCGCTCGATCCGACGCCACTTCGCCGCCCGTCGCCAGCAGTATCTGCTCGTACATACTCGCAGAGTACGTCATCCGACGTAAAAAATGTCGATGGTGGGATGTATTTGACGGGATCTGTCATACTGCGTTTGTGTTGATTGTGCACACTTATCAATGTAAACGAAATGGGACAATTAGAAACAAATCTAAGTTTATAATCACGAAACTTTTCACTGCTCAGAATTTAGCCCAATTTAAACGGGTATCAATGCCGAAAGCCACGGACTTCAATTTATATTTCTGACAGCACCAAACTATATAGTGGTTTGTTTTAACGTTAAACCTAATTATCTTCTGTTTTTAATGCCGGCTCGGGAACAGTACGGAAACCGTACTGAGCCGGCACACGATGCGTCGGAAGGAAGGTTTTTGTACGATGGTGACGCTATCGATATCGTGTTACGTGGTAAGCAGTAACGGTCATAATCATTCGACCGTGTCACGTGTTCAAACTCCGTGCGGAACTCCACCGATGTGGTCTCGGTGACGTCCTCGCTTTGCGGCTGCCGGAAACGTATCACGGGACACGCTGCGGTAACAGATGACGTAAATGATCAAAAATGAACGCGGCGACGGCGAACGAGCGGCGGCGGACCGAACGGTCTCCCGCGCGCACGACGAGGTGAATCTATAATGGATGGACGAGTCACCATATCTGGACTAGAGAAAGTATACGGCCAAGGCGCAGAGCGAACGAAAGCGATCGAAGACCTCAACTTCGAGGTCGACGGCGGCGAATTCGTCAGCGTCGTCGGACCGAGCGGTTGCGGAAAGAGTACCCTTCTGTATCTCATCGCTGGCTTTCTGGACGCTACCGAGGGAACGATTTCGGTCGACGGCGACCCGATCAACGGACCGGGCACGGACCGCGGCGTCGTGTTTCAGGACTACGCGCTATTCCCCTGGCGGACCGTCTACGAGAACGTCACGTATGGACTCGAAGAAGACGGCGTGCCGAAGGACGAACGCCAGAACATCGCCCAGAAGTACATCGATATGGTCGACCTCGACGGGTTCGAGGACAAGTATCCCAAAGAGCTGTCGGGTGGGATGAAACAGCGCGTCGGCATCGCCCGTACGCTGGCGTACGAGCCGAAGATCCTCCTGATGGACGAGCCGTTCGGCGCGCTCGACCAGCCCCTCCGGGAATCGCTGCAGGACCAGTTGCTGGACATCTGGAGCGACCTCGGGAAGACCGCCCTGTTCATCACCCACGACGTCGAGGAGGCGGTGTACCTCTCCGAGCGTGTGCTGATTATGACGCGACACCCGGGGACGAAAAAGACCGTCGCCGAGATCGATCTGGACCGCTCGGGATCGCGTGAGGAGATCGTCACGTCGGACGACTTCGCTCACTTCAAGAACGACGTCTGGAAATCGCTCCACGAGGAGACGCAAACAGAGGTGACACTGTAACCGTGCGATACGCGACGTCGCGAAGCATCGAGGTGCTTCCGACCCCGGTTCAGGGCGTCGTCAACGCGATTATCGACTGGATCCCGCTCGGCATCGTGGTCCTCGTCTGGGAGCTGGTGAGTGGCGGGATCGTTGCGACCGACGTCCTCCCCGCCCCAGCGACCGTCGGAGCCGAAATCGTGGACCTCTTCGTCTCCGGCGAGGTGTTCTCTCACCTGTTTATTTCGCTGTTCCGCGTCGGCGTCGGACTCGGATTGAGCATCCTCGTCGGGGTCCTCCTCGGTGTCGGGATGGCCAGGTCCGATCCGGTCGAGAACTTCTTCGATATCTTCCTCTCGATGACGTATCCGATCCCCAAGACCGCGCTCGTCCCCCTCGCCATCCTCTGGCTCGGCGTCGGGACGAAGACGGCGATCCTCATCGTCTTCCTCGCGTGTCTGCTCCCGATCGTGCTGAACGCCTACAACGCCGCCGAGAACGTCGATCAGAACCTCGTCTGGGCGGCTCAGATGATGGGGACCGACGAGCGATCGATCCTCTATAAGATCGTCTTCCCCGCGACGATCCCCGAGATTATGACGGGGGTCCGTCAGGCGGTTCCGATCGCCTTTATCGCGCTCGTGAGCGCCGAACTCATCGCGTCGAACGCAGGGATGGGGTATCTGATCCTCACCTCCGGACAGATCGGGAACTACCCGACGATGTTCGCGAACATCGTCATCATCTCGGCGGTCGCGTTCGTGGCCGTCCGTGCCTTCGAGGAGGCGCGTGGGAGGTTGTTAGTATGGACGTAACCACCGACGCCTCGCGTGGGCTGGATCTCTCCCGACTCGTCGAATTCGGTAAGTCAGTGTACTCGCTCGTGATCTTACTCGTGCTCTGGGAGGTCGTCGGACAACTCGGCTTGATCCACTATTACTTCCTCCCGCCGCTGTCTGACATCCTCATCCGATTCGCCGAACTCACACTGAGCGGCGAGATGCTGTTCAACGCGTACCTGACGCTACAGCGAGCGCTCATCGGCCTCGCCATCGCCTCGGTGCTCGGCGTGATCGTCGGCGTTCTCTCGGCGCGGAACGACATCGTCGATTGGTTCTTCGACCCGATCATCAAGATCGGCTACCCAGTCCCGATCATCTCGCTCATCCCGGTGTTTATGCTCTGGTTCGGCATCGGCGACATCTCGAAGATCATTATGGTCGCCGTCGGGACGTTCTGGCCCGTCGCCGTCAATGCCCGCGAGAGCACTCGACAGGTCGAGACCAACCTCATCTGGTCGGCGCAAATGATGGGCACGAGCGATCGGCGACTCCTCTGGCGCGTCGTGATGCCCGCAGCGCTGCCAGGTATCCTGACCGGGTTTCAGATCGCGATGCCGCTCTCGCTGATCATCACGTTCGTCTTCGAGATGGTGGCCGGCGGTGGCGGCCTCGGTGCCTTAGAGATCCAGGGCGTTCGGTCCTTCGAGTCCGCCCAGGTGTACGCGGCGATCATCGCGATTATGCTCATCGGCATCGGTCTCGACCGTATTCTTCGCTTCGTCCGCGGCCGACTGCTTCACTGGACCTGAACTTCGGCACCGTTTTCTTCGAGCCCATTTCGTCCGCGTGAACTCGCTACTAGACCGCTCGCGGCCGTTTGGCTCCACGCTAGCGTAAAAATCTAAATGGTTGTCCATCAAAGATTCTCTTGTATGTCAGAGACAACCACACACGGTCACGCTGCGGCGGGCAGACGCTCGGCGGAACGGGCCACTGTACTCAGTATCGTTCACGCGGAGGGAGTGCGATGATCGACGCGGCACGAGAGCGGATCATCGACTGCGATTGGCACTATCAGGACTCGTTCAAAGAGGTCGCGGCGTATATGCCCGAGCCGTGGCGCACGAAGTACAAACACAGTAACTGGGACGACGCGGGCGTCAAGCAGAACCTCAGTTCGTTCTTCCCGACGTCGACGGGCGACAGACAGAACTACGGGAAAGTCGTCCGCGAGCACTCGAACTACCCAGACGAACCCGAAGAGCCCGAACGCGTCAGGGAGGGGATGGACTTTCTCGACATCGACGTGTCGCTACAGATCTCACACCTCATCCTCGCGATGGGCGGCGTCAACGCCGACGACAAGCGCGTCCAGGCGTTCACGAAGGGGTACGTCGAGTATATGCTCGCAGAAGTGCTCGATCCCGACGACGGCGTTTACGGACTCGCACCGATGCCGTACGGCGACGTCGAGGCCTCTCTCGACATTCTCGACCGAATCGAGGACGAGGAGGCCTACGTGGGTGCGTGCTTCGTCACTGCGGGTGCGAGCCCACCGCTCGGAAACCGCAAGTACGACCCGATCTACGAGCGGTGTGAGGATCTCGACCTCCCGGTCGTGTATCACACCGGCGGCTCCGGGCTCGACGAGTACGTCCGCGCGGGGTATCAGGAGATGATCGAGACGCACACGCTCGGGTTCCTCGAATCAAATATGTCCCAGATCGTCAGCGTCGCCTGCCAGGGCGTCCCCGAGAAGTACCCCGACCTCGACATCGTGTTTATGGAGTCCGGCGTGACGTACATTCCGGGCCTCGTCAGCCGTCTCGACGAGGAGTACCTCAAGCGCCCCGAGGAAGCGCCGCTGCTCGATACGCGCCCCAGCGAGTACATCACGGACTTCTATTTCGGCACGCAACCGCTCGAAATCTCCGCACGGAACGAACTGCTCGAACTCTGCTTCGATATGATCGGGACCGACCGACTCCTGTACGCCTCCGACTACCCCCACTGGGATTTCGATAGTCCGTCCATCATCAACGATCTACCGATGCTCGACGACGACGACCGACGCGCGATTCTGGCGGGCAACGCCGAAGGGGTGTTCGGACTATGAGCGACGGCCTCGTCGAGGTCGGTCCTGCGACCGAGTTCGAGGACGGCGACCACGCCATCGTCGAGGTCGGCCGCGCGGAAGTCGGCGTCGTCCGCGCCGACGGGGAGTTCTACGCGCTCAGAAACCAGTGTCCGCACGACGGCGGCCCTGTCTGTACGGGCACCGTCCAGCGCGAACTCCTCGGCGAGTTCACCGGCACCGGCGAACGCGTCGAGCAGTACTACGGGGAGGAGTGCATCATCTCCTGCCCCTGGCACGGCTGGTCGTTCGAGTTGGAGACGGGGACGCACATCGGCGACGAGCGCATCCAACTGCCGATGTACGACGTCGTCGTCGAGGACGGGATCGTCTACGTCGACACCGCCGAATGAACCGCACGGGGCAATCTACTTGTGTCTCAGCGGTGAGGTGATCGTATGCACGTCGCGATCATCGGCGGCGCGAGCACCATCGGATCGACGGTCGCCTACACGCTCGCCGGGCTGGCACCGACCGTCGACGTCTCGCTCGTCGACATCGACGAAGGGGCGGCCTGGGCGCACGCGACCGACGTCTCTCACGCGGGCTATCACTTCGCGAACGCTCCGGGTGCGTCCGCGGGGTACAACCCGGACTCCGTAGGGACGATCGACTCTGCGACGCCCGGGGAGTTGCCCGCGCTCGATCCCGACCTCCTGATCTTCAACGCCGCCGCCCCCCAGCCGGAAGACGCCACCGACCGCGGCGCGCGCGAGGCCGAACTGGAACGCAACCGCGAGATCGTCGAGGACGTCGCGGAGGACCTCACTGCGCTGGATCCGACGCCGCTCCTCGTCGTCACGAACCCGATCGACCGCCTCGTCTATCACTTCTACTCGCTCCTCGGGTGGCCCCGGCGCTGCTTCCTCGGCTACTCGCTCTCGGAGACGGCGCGAGCCGCGGACGCTCTCGCCGACGGACTCGGCGTCCACCGAAACGACGTCTACTGTCCGATGATGGGCGAGCACGGGGAGAACGTGGTGCCCGTCTTCTCGCGGGCCCGCGTCGATGGCGAACCAGTCGAGATATCCGCCGACGAGCGCGCGGACGTCCGCGAGTTCGTGCGCGACGTACCATTCGAGATCGCGAAGAAGCGCGGCGTCGGCGAGACCTCCCGCTGGGTCACGAGCGCCGGCGTCACCCGCGTGGTTCGTACGATGCTGGCCGCAGACGAACAGGCTACGCGCGATAGCGACGGGACCGGCCCGTTCTGTCTGTCGACACCGCTCGCAGGCGAGTACGGGTTCGAGGACGTCGCGCTCAGCGTCCCCGTCGACGTCGACGCCGGCGGCGTTGCGGCGATCCACGAGTGGGAGCTCACCGACGAGGAAACCGAACAGCTCACCGACGCGTACGACGCCGTCCGTGCAGATCTCGCGTAGGATTCTCTTCAGGACCGCTGTCTCGCTACGAAAAAGAGAACCCGACAACCTGCGGGCAGATCACGCCGTCGTCGGTCGGCGTGCTGCTGACCGCCGAGATGGCGTGACCGAGCGAAACGTCGTCCGGTCGATGGCGTCGACCGCGGCTGGGGTGCTGTGATCGCGAGGTGATCGTGCGTTCGCTGTGTGGATGTGGTGGGGTATCGGCGTCGCTAAGCCGCTGGGTGCCTCTGTCGGTGGTGCCTCTCGAGCGTCCTGCGAGCACGTGCCACGAGTGTCTCTGACTTCCGGTTTCGTGGATCCCCGTGCGATCCTTCTGTCCCATATTACAAAACGTTTGCCCTGGTGTCGTTCTGCTAATCGGAACGGACGCCGCTGGAGTTGCGTCAGTTCGAGGGGACGAACTCGTTGGTCGCGTACTCGCCCACGTCGAAGCTCTCTTCGACGAAGCCGAGGTCGACCAGTTCGTCGATCGCGAACTGGAGCCGTTCGATGTCGATCCCGATGTCCTGTCGGTAGTAGTCCTGGTTCGTGAGGAAGAACCCGTCGACAAGCGACTCGGGTAGCTCGAAGTGTTCGGCCGCCAGCGAGACGACTTCCGAGCGGTTGTCGTAGCAGTAGTTGACGAGTTCGTCGAGGTCTTCGCCCCACGCGCTGATCGCGTCGGACTTCTGGTCGATGGCGTTGTTCGACGCGACCGTGTACGCGAACGGGTACGCTTCGTCCCAGAGGTCCTGACTGCGGTAGACCTCGGTGAAGCCTTCGGCGCGGGCCGACACCGCGAACAGGGCGGGGAAGATCCCCGCGTCGATCCGCCCGTCGTTGATCGCCGAGACGAACGTCGGGAACGGCAGTTCGACGATCTGCGCGTCGCTCCCGAAGCTCAGATCTGCCTGCCGGATCCCCTTTTCGAGAATCGCGTGCGTCCCCGTCCCCTGTGCGTTGACGCCGACGTTCTTCCCTTCGAGGTCGGCGATCTCGGTGATGTCGGAGTCCGGACCTGAGAAGATGGTGAACCCGTACCATTCGGGGTGGGCGTCCCAGAAGTCAGTCGAGATCATCGTGATGTTGCCCGGAACGGCTTCCTGGCGGACTGCGGAGGCGTAACTCACCGTAGTCAAGAGGGCCATATCCACTTCGCCGGCCGCCATCGAGTTCAGCGAGTCGGGCGTACTCTCGTTACGCGTCACGCTGAGTTCGTATTCGGAACCCAGATTCGTGAGCTGATCTTGAATCTCCGGAATCGCGAAGAGCGAACCCAAGTTCTCGACCGGGACGGTAAAAGCGAGCCCCAGCTCGGGGGTGCCGCCGCCGCCCGTGATGCCGGAACAGCCAGCGAGACCCGCTAATCCAATTGTACCAGCCGCCGCACCGGACTTCAGGAACGACCGGCGCCGAATGTTATCGAATGCCATCATCGAATGGGATAGATACGGGAGTATATAAAATCACCTGTCTCCCTGGAGGGATGCAATCGTCATACTGCGGCCAGACGCACTGGCCTGTTTCGGCGCCAGCGTACACGCGGTGCTGACAATCGCTCGCCGTCCCGTACCCTCGAACGGAGCTGTCCCAGTACGGCGGAGTGTCCCGTCACCGCGAACGCGGTGGCGGCCTCTGTTCATCTCACTCCTGCGACATCCCCGTCACGACGGGGCGGTCCGCCTCCAAGAGGATCGACTGCGTCTTGCTCCCGAAGACAGCCTTGCCGACCGGGGTGCGCTGTCGCCCACCGATGACGAGATACTTCGCGTTTCGTCTGTCGGCCTCAGCCAGGATTTCCTCGACCGGTTCGCCCACGCGCCCTTTCAGGACCGTATTGGATGGGCCGTCGAGTGTGCCACGGACGACGTCGCGTGCGACACCGGTGGCGTGGCGTTCGCCGTCGTCGACGGTGTACTCCTCGGTCTCCTCGTGGGGGTGCTGGTCGGCGCCGCCGTACGAGGCCGGCGTCGTGACCGTCAGCGACGACCCGCCGCCGGCGGCGCTCCTGAACTCCTCGAAGACGTCCTGCGGCATTACGTGCAGTACCACGTGCTCGACGTCGAACGCCTCGGCCAACTCAGCACCGCGTTCGACGGCGTGGCTGGGAATCGTTTCGCCGTCGACCGCTGTGAGTATCGTCATACACGATACTCTAAGTGGGAGCTAATAAATCGTGGTGCCGATTCTACACCTCTCGGCCGGTCGCCATCGGGCGGTTGCTCACACTCTGAGGGACATTCGGCACCAAGGCGTCGAGAATCGCAACCTCGTCACGCTCGATAGAATCACCGAACGTCACCACCCGCGATTTTATTACCGGGCCCACGAAACACCCCGTTCGTCGAATGAGCGATAGAGAGTCAGACATACGTGCATCTCCAGCTGTCGGCGACGACGGCGGTGGCGAGGTGCGGTATCTCTCCCAGCGAAATCTGGAGGTACCCACCCATCAGATCGTCTCCCCGGACGGCACCTACGACCAGGGAGCGATCCCGGACCTCGACGACGAGGAGTTGTGCGACCTGTACCGGTGGATGGTAACAGATCGGGTGTTCTCACGGCGGATGGTGAACATCCAGCGGCGCGGTGAACTCGGGACTTTCGGGTCTACCCGAGGTCAAGAGGCGAGCATCATCGGCAGCGCGTTCACGCTGCAGCCCCAGGACTGGCTGTACGTCGGGCGCGCGTGGACGCCGATGTTTATGCGCGGCGCGTCGATGAAAGATATGATCCTGTTCTGGCGCGGCATCGAGGAGGGCCAACAGGCCTTCGCGCGTCAGAACTCCCAGATCGCGATCTCGATCGGCTCACACCTCCCGCTCGTCGCGGGCATCGCGTGGGGAATGCAACTCGACGACGCCGACGCGGTCTCGACCGCCTATCTCGGCGACGGCGCGACCAGTACCGGCGCGGCCCACGAGGGCATCAACCTCGCGGGATCGCTCGGACTGCCGGCGCTGTTCTTCTGTCAGAACAACCAGTACGCCATCTCGATGCCCTTCGAGCAACAGAGCGGTGCGAACACCATCGCCCAGAAGGCGCTCGCGTACGGTATCGACGCCATCCGCGTCGACGGCCAAGACGTGCTTGCGGTGTACGACGCGGTCCAGAGCGCGCGCGAACGCGTCAAGAACGGCGATCCGGTGTTCGTCGAATCCGTCACGTACCGCCTCGACGCGCACACGACGAGCGACGATCCCACCCGGTACCGTGACGACGAGGAAGTCCAGCAGTGGGAAGAAAACGATCCGATCGAGCGCTACCGGATGTTCCTGAAGTCCGAGGGCCTCTGGTCGGAAATCGACCACGACGCCATCGTCGAGGACATCGAAGCCGAGGTCGACGAGGCGCTCGCGGCCGCGAACGAGTTCGAAGAGCGCGGCGTCGCAGAGATGTTCGCGTACGTCTACGACGATCTGCCGCCCGAACTCGCGCGCCAACTGGACGAGTTCGAGGAACTGCTCGAACGCCGACCCGAGATGTACGACTACATCGAACAGCGACCCAAAGGATGACTATGCAGGCTACTATCGTACAGGCGGTCAACGACGCACTACACACGGAGATGGAACGCGACGACCGAGTCGTCGTCTTCGGCGAGGACGTCGCCGAGAGCGGGGGCGTCTTCCGCGCCACCGACGAACTCCTCGAGGAGTTCGGAAGCGACCGCGTCGTCGACACGCCACTCTCGGAGATCGCGATCGTGGGCGGCGCGGCGGGAATGGCGATGTACGGCTACCGCCCCGTCGCCGAGATCCAGTTCTCGGGCTTTCTCCCCCCGGCGTTCGACCAACTGGTCACGAACGCGAGTCGGATTCGCTGGCGAACCCGCGGCGAACTGAGTGCGCCGATGGTCGTCCGGATGCCTTACGGCGCGGGCGTCCGCGCGCTCGAACACCACTCCGAGAGCCTCGAAGGGGCCTACGGCCACATTCCCGGCCTCAAGGTTGCGGTGCCGAGTACGCCCGCGGACACGAAGGGACTGCTCACCGCGGCGATCCGCGACCCCGATCCGGTGCTGTTTATGGAACCGAAGCGGATCTACCGCTCCGTCCGCGACGAGGTCCCCGAGGGCGAGCACGAAGTCCCGCTCGGCGAAGCGGCCGTCCGTCGCGAGGGCTCGGAGTTGACGGTCGTCGCCTGGGGCGCGATGATGCCGGCGACGCTCGAGGCGGTCGAGCAGAGCGGCGTCGACGCCGAGGTGATCGACCTCCGCACTATCTCGCCGATGGACGCCGAGACGGTCGTCGAGTCGGTCAAGAAGACCGGCCGCTGCTGTGTCGTCCACGAAGGACCGCGAACGCTCGGCGTCGGCAGCGAGATCATCGCCCGGATCAACGACGAGGCGCTGATGTACCTCGAAGCCCCGGTCGAGCGCGTGACCGGCTTCGACACGCCCGTCCCGCTGCTGTCGATGGAAGACTTCTACTTCCCGCACCCCCCGCGGATCGTCGAAGGCATCGAGCGCGCGCTGTCGGTCTGACGACGCCGTCACACTCTAACTCCGGACTCACCGGCTCGGATCATCCTTCGGTCTAGATTCGACGTATCGACCACAGCGTTTTTATTTTCGTTTTGCCGGAGTCCGAAACCCGTGATCGCAGGGAAATACTGAAAGGGGAGTGCGTCGACCGAAGCGTATGGTTGAGCGAACTTTCGAGCTGCCGGACCTCGGGGAGGGTATCGCCGAGGGCGAACTCGTCTCGTGGCTCGTCGCAGCGGGCGATACTGTGGAAGAAGATCAGGTCATCGCCGAGGTAGAGACAGACAAAGCGCTCGTCGAGATTCCGAGCCCCTACGACGGGAGCGTCACCCGACTTCACCACGACGAGGGCGAGATCGTTCCGGTCGACGCCGTCATCGCCACGTTCGAGGTCGAGGGCGACGAAGAAGCGGCGACCGAGCGCGACTCGTCGAACACCAGTGCCGACGCCGAAAGTAGTCCCGGAGAGACAGTCGCCGACGCAGCCGACACCGACGCGGCGGCCACAGGCACACCCGCCGACGCGGCCGCAGACGCTGGCCCGGGCGAATCGCCTGTCCCGTCGGGTCGCGTGTTCGCGTCGCCGAGCACCAGAGCGCTCGCGCGGGAACTCGGCGTCGACATCGGCGCCGTCGAGGGCAGCGGTCCGGGTGGCCGCGTGACCGGCGCCGACGTCCGCGCCCACGCACAGGGTGCCGAAACTCCCGAAGGCGAGGAATCCACTGCTGGGGCAGCGACCGCAAGTGCCGCAGCTGCCGACACCGCGACGACGACTACCGACTCCGAAGCGGCGGCCGCAGTCGGAAACGGCACGGCCGAGGCTGTCGAGCAGCGAGGGAGTGGCAGTGGCGCTGCTGCCGAGCGAGACCGCACGCTCGCGATGCCGGCGACGCGACAACTCGCGGCGGACCTCGGCGTCGATCTGAACGCCGTCCCCGCGAGCGAGGAGCGGGAGGGCGAACCGTTCGTGACGCCGGACGACGTTCGAGCGTTCGCGGCGGAGGGTAGTGACGGGGCCAGCGGCGCCGCATCCGGCGTCGCCGGCGCGACGACCACCGAGGAGGCGAAGTCGGCCACTGAACCGGTGACGGCAGCAGACGAGCGGGCCGCGGCCGAAGCGTCTGACGAGGGCGCCGCAGCCGGCGATCTCGCCGACCGACCGGGCGAGCGAGTCCCGTACCGCGGCGTTCGGCGCACGATCGGCGAACAGATGGCGGCGTCGAAGTACACCGCCCCGCACGTCTCCCACCACGACGAGTTCGACGCGACCGACCTGGTCGAGTTGCAGTCGGAGTTAGCAGCCGCCGCCGAGGACGAGGGCGTGAAACTGACGTATCTCCCGTTCGTCGTGAAAGCGATCACGACGGCGCTCGCGGAGTTCCCGTACCTGAACGCGAGCCTCGACGAGTCGGCCGAGGAGATCGTCCTCCACGAGGAGTACAACGTCGGGATCGCCGTTGCGACGGACGCGGGGCTGATGGTGCCAGTCGTGAAGCACGCCGACGAGAAGGGGCTGAAGCAACTGGCCGAGGAGATCCGCGACCTGGCCGAGCGGGCGCGGAACCGACAGATCAAGCCCGAGGAGATGCAGGGCGGCACGTTCACCATCACGAACATCGGGGTCATCGGCGGCGAGTTCTCCTCGCCGATCATCAACCACCCCGAAGCCGCCATCTTCGCGATGGGGCCGATCAAGAAGCGCCCGTGGGTCGTCGACGACGAGGTCGTCGCCCGGAACACGATGCGCTTCTCGATGTCGGTCGATCACCGCCTCGTCGACGGCGCAGACGCCGCGCGGTTCTCGAACCGCGTGAAGGAACTGCTCGCAGAACCCTCGCGACTCCTCCTGGAGTAACCACAATCTCGGTTCCATCCGCGGATTCGCCCCGCCGACGCGGACGGATGACTTTTTGACTGGGGAGCGAGACGAGAGGGGTATGGTAATGGGCGATATCGCGACGGCGACGGATCTTCTCGTGATCGGTGCAGGACCTGGGGGCTACGTCGCTGCGATCAGAGGCGCACAGTTGGGTTTGGACACGACGCTCGTCGAGAAAGACGCCTACGGCGGCGCCTGTCTGAACCGCGGCTGTATCCCATCGAAAGCCTTCATCCACGGCGCCGACGTCGCCCACGAGGCGCGCAACGCCGAGGAGATGGGGATCCACGCCGATCCGGCGATCGATATGGTGCAGATGCAGGAGTGGAAGTCCGACGTCGTCGACCAACTCACGAGCGGCGTCGAGAAACTGTGTAAGGCCAACGGCGTCTCACTGCTCGAAGGGACGGCCGCGTTCGAGGACGAACACACCGCCCGCATCGCCCACGGCGGCGAGGGACAGGGGATGGAGACCGTCGAATTCGAGCACGCGGTGATCGCGACCGGCTCGCGACCGATCCAGGTTCCCGGGTTCGACTTCGCGGACGACCCCGTGCTCTCGTCTTCGCAGCTCCTCCGGATGGAGTCCGTCCCGGATCGACTCGTCGTCGTCGGTGCGGGCTACATCGGGATGGAACTCTCGACGATGCTCACGAAACTCGGCACCGACGTGACCGTCGTCGAAATGCTCGACGACGTGCTCCCGGCGTACGAAGCCGACGTCAAGCGAATCGTCCGCAAGCGCGCCGAGGAAATCGGCATCGACTTCCACTTCGGTGAGGGCGCGACCGGCTGGGAGGAGACGGCCGACGGCGTGCTCGTCTCGACCGAAACCGAAGCCGGAGACGTCTCCGAATACGCGGGCGACGCCGTCCTCGTCGCGGTCGGGCGACAGCCAGTCACCGACACGATGGAACTCGACGCGATCGGCCTCGAACCGAACGACGCCGGATTCATCGAGACGGACGACCGCGCGCGAACGGACGTCGAGAACGTCTTCGCAGTCGGGGACGTCGCGGGCGAACCGATGCTCGCGCACAAGGCGAGTGCCGAGGGAATCGTCGCCGCCGAAGTCGCCGCCGGCGAACCGGCCGCGCTCGACCAGCAGGCGATCCCCGCCGCGGTGTTCACCGATCCTGAAATCGCCACGGTGGGTCTGACCGAGGACGATGCCGCAGACGCCGGCTTCGACCCCGTCGTCGGGAAGATGCCGCTCCGTGCCAGCGGGCGCGCGCTCTCGATGGGCGAGTCCGACGGGTTCGTCCGCATCGTCGCCGACGAGGCGAGCGAAATCGTCCTCGGCGGGCAGATCGTCGGCCCGAACGCCTCCGAGATCGTCGCCGAGGTCGCGCTCGCAGTCGAGATGAGTGCGACGCTCGAAGACGTCGCCGGCACGGTGCACACGCATCCGACGCTCGCAGAGGCCGTGATGGAAGCCGCCGAAAACGCGCAGGGACAGGCGATTCACACGCTGAATCGCTGACCTGGAGCCAGCCCAATCCGCGGCGCGCTGCAATCATTTCGTTTCCATCCAAGGAACTATCCCTCCGCAGTCGGTGGATCGGGTATGCCGCACGATCGAACGATCCAGCGCGTCGGTATCCACGAGTGGGGAACGCATCCGGTTCCACCCGCACATCTCCGGGACCTTCTGCGGGAAATGGACGGACTCGATTGCGAGTTCGCGGTGTGCGACACCGACGACGTAGCCGACTTCGACGGCGTCGTCACGCTCTTTCACCACGACGAGTTCGTCGGGGCCGTCGAGTGGGTGCACAACATCCGGTCGGGGTACGACGATTTCCCACTCGACGACTACCGCGAGGCCGGCGTGACGATGACCAACAGTACCGGCGTCGCGGGCGACCTCGTCGCCGAGACGGTCACCGGTTTGGTCCTGACGCTCGCGAAGGGACTCCACCGCTTCCGCGACCGACAGAACGACGGCGAGTGGGAGCGACTCCCCTGGCAGCGGCCCTTCGAGATCAGCGGCGCGAACGCCTGCGTCGTCGGTCTCGGCGAACTCGGGGGCAGCGTCGCGACCCGACTCGGCGTGCTTGGAATGAACGTCGAGGGCGTCGACATCCGTCCCGTCTCGGGTCTCGGACTCGACCGCGTCCACGACGTGTCGCGCATCGAGGACGCCGTCGCCGATGCTCGTTTCGTCGTCCTCACGACCCCACTGACGGACGCGACCCGCGGACTCGTCGATGGAGACGTCCTCGATGCGATGCGCGAGGACGCATATCTGGTCAACGTCAGCCGCGGGCCGATCGTCGAGCAACACGCGCTCGTCGACGCCCTCGAAAACGACGACATCGCGGGTGCAGCACTCGACGTCTTCGATCCCGAACCGCTCCCCCGGGACTCTCCGCTCTGGGAGATGGACGAAGTCGTCGTGACGCCGCACGCCGCCGCCCAGGCGAACACCTACGGCGATCGGATCGCCGACCTCGTCGAAACGAACATCGGCCGACTCAACGACGGTGCGACGCCGTGGAACGAGATCGTGTGAGTCGAAGCGCCCGCGGACGCCTTTCCACTCCCTCGCTCGTCGCTTCCGATCCGGGTCATCGGAACCGTTCCCAGATTCTCGCCGGACGATACGACGTGTGATTCACGAGACTGACGACAATCGCTACGAGTGGCTTGGCAGCTTTCGCCTACGACGTAGTCGCGTTCCGATCTCGCGAAATCTGCTAGCCAAGAGAGGATCTCACGATCTGGACCCCTCGTTCTTCGTGTACGTCATCTCCCAATTGACGATTCTTCCGTGGTTCGATCGGGAACATTCCTACAGAGTCGTTCTTCTCTTACGAACAACTATTCGTATCTAGTTTGGGTCGAGTAGTCTCTCGATGCAAATGGGTTCGTCCGAAGGCGTGGTCCGACGCGATCCAGATGCCGACGCGCGTCACTGCTCGATACGTTCCGCCACAAAAAGCGGCCGACGGGAACTACGAATGTGTCTGGTTGAGTTCGATGATGTTCGCGGCCCGCCGAAGTTCCGGAAGGATCTCCTCGTCGATGCGCTCTTGATCCATTCGGCTGACCGGGCCCGACACGCTCAGCGCGCCGGTGATGTCGCCGTCGCTCAGGATCGGCACGGCCACGCAGTTGAGTCCTTTGATCCGTTCTTCGCGGTCGTACGCGCACTCGCGCTGTCTGATCTCGGTCAGTTCCTCGAACAGTTCCGCTCGATCGGTGATCGTCCGGTCGGTTTTCGCCGGGAGGCCGTGGCGCTCAATAATCGCGTCGACGCGGTCGCGCGGGAGGTACGCGAGAACCGTCTTTCCGAGCGCGGTCGTGTGCAGTCGGACGGACTGTCCCGTGTACGAGTCGAGGCTGACAGCGTTCTCTCCGTGCTCGCGGGCCAGAAACACCCCGAGGCCCTGCTCTTCGACCAGTAGGTTGGCGTACTCGCCGGTGGCCGCCGCGAGGCGCTCCATCTCTGGGGTGGCAACCGTGTAGAGTCGCTCTCTGGACCGTGCGTAGCCGCCGAGGTCGAGGAACCGAAGCCCGACCTCGTACTGTTGGCCGTGCTGTACGACGTAGCCTTCGTGTTCGAGGGTCCGGAGGTAATTGTGGGCGCTGCTCTTCGGGATGTCGAGGTGGTTCGCGAGTTCGGTGACGGTCGCGCCGTCGCGGGACTTGAGCGCCTCGACGATCCGAAACGTCGTCTGCGCCGTCTTCACGGGCGTTTTCGGCTCCGCGTTCGTTCCATCCATACGATGTTCATAATCGTTCGGAACATAATAGTTGTCGTTCGTTTCTCGTGTACGACCGTTCGAACACCGGGGTATCGCGCTATGATTGGTCCCACACCGAGCATCACGCAGGGCGTCCCACACACTGGGACGCCGACCGCCGTGTCCCGAATCGGGCTAGCGGACCCGGTAGACGGCCAGTCGCACGCCGTTCGGCTGGCGAGTCCCGGCGGCGACGAAGACGCTCTCGGTGAGCCACTCCAGATCGGGGGCGGCCGTCTCGAACTCCGGGACGGACGCGAAGTAGACGTCGTCGGGTTCGACCGGGAGTCCGTCGCGCAATCGCTGGCTCGTCTCCGGATCGGCGAGTCGCATCCCGCGGTTCTCGACGTACACTCGCTCGCCGTCGGTCGTCTCGAACGCGTACTTTGCGACGAGTTCCGTCGGTCGCCGCTCCCGGTAGAGTTGGTAGTCCGCCCCCGCTTCGAGAACAGTCCCTTCGACACGCCCCGACACAGTCCCGCCCAGGATGGGGATGATCCGTCGCTGTCCGTCGCCGGTTTGACCGATCTCGATCGGCGACTCGACGTCGATCTCCAGTTCCATCACGCGTTCGAGGCCCAGTTCCAGGTTCGGATCGTCGGTCTGCCAGGTATCGTCTGCCATATTTTCCCTGTACCTCGAATATACATAACCGTTGTGCGTGAAACTCGATCCGCCGTCGGTCAATCCATCTCCGACGGCGGGTATAACATATGTACCAGTGTTATCTTAATGTACTTTCGCCGCCAAGTGAAATCCAAACATAACGGTATAAGTAGTATATAATCTATATTTTAAATCTCTATTAGTATATTCACTTAGAGCTCTTGAGTACCCGATTTCTAACTGTCATTGAGGACCAAATTTAGTATATGAAATATGGTATAACACCGTAAATAACACTGAACAGATTGTACCCGGATGCAAAAGCCTCGACCAGTTTCGTCGACTCGCTATCTCCGACTCGGATGGGACGCCGGTATTCGGCTCGGCGGGTCGAACGCCCTCAGGCTCGCAACTCCGCTTCGACGAGCTCGACGGCATCTCGGACCGCGCCCACCGAGCCCAGGTGTCCCGCACCGACGGCCGTCTTCATCGCTTTCGCTGCCGCGCCGGTCACGACCTCCGGACCGAGTTGGGCCACCGTCCCCTCACCGATTGTCACGATCCAGCCCGGGACCTCGAAGCGGTAGGGATCGAGTCTGGGATCGAAATCGTCACCGTTGGCACTCTCGTAGTCGACGAGGCGGGCGATGTTTGCAGCGACCGTTCGCGCCTCACGGAGCGCGGCGGACGCAGAGGCGGGCACGGGCTCGCCGTCGGCGTCGACGGCGCGAGCGGCGTCGCCGACCACGAACGTGTGCGTGTCGAGTCGGAGGCCCTTGCGAACGATCGGACGGTCCCCAGCCATCGCGTCCGTGCCTCGGATTCCGCCGGTCCAGACGAACACGTCGGCGTCGAACCTTCCGCGATCGGTCTCGACAGCGTCCGCCGTCGCGCGCTCTACCGTCGTTCCGGTCGAGATCGACACCCCACGGGATTGGAGCTCGTCGCGAACCGCTTCTCGGAAGTTCGGCGGGAAGTTCGGCGCGACGTCGTCCAGTTGTTCGAGAAGCGTGACCTCGGCGTCGACGCCTTCCTCGCGTGCCAGCGCGGCCAGTTCGCCCGCGGTCTGGACGCCCGACAGGCCCGCGCCACCGACCACGACGTGAATCGGCTTCCCTCCGCCGTCTGTGGAATCCGTTCCGAGCGCGTCGAAGAAAGCCTCCCGGATCGCGAGCGCGTCGTCGACGGACGTCAGCGGGAGTCCGTGTTCTGCGACGCCCGGGATACCGTAGTCGGCGGTCGTCGATCCGAGACAGACGGCCGCGTAGTCGTACGCAACCACATCGCCGCTGGCGAGATGGACCCTCCGTTCGTCGCGATCCACATCGGTTACGTGGTCGGTTCGGACCGCCGCTCGATCGAAAAGCTCCGACAGCGGGACTCGAATCGCGTCGGCGACGCTCGGGCGTCGGATGACGCGGTGGACTTCGTGTTTGACCAGGTGCGTGTCAGATTCGTCGACGACGACGAGGTCGACCGATGGCGGGAGTGTCGATTCGAGACGGCGCGCCAGCGTCACGCCGGCGTAGCCGGCTCCGAGGATCACGACTCGCATAGCTTATCGTTCGGACCGGAGGGCAAAAGGGCGAACGGCCGTTTTGCGGCGACGACGGGAAACGCGGACCGAGACGGGGCGACGCACGAGGGGCAGAGACGACGCGAGCGGCTGTGGCGGCGCGAGCGCGGTCAGAACAGGGCGTCGGACTCTGAGAGGATCTGTGCGGGGCCGCCGACCTCCCAGACGTCGGTGTCGACGCCGACCGCTGCGATCCGGTTCTCGACGGTATCGACGTGCTCTGCGGTCGTGTTGACGTAGACGCTCGCGCCCGTGTCGGTCGAAAAGAAGACCGGGACGTTCTCGTCCTCGCGCAGCTCGCGGACGGCGTTGAACACGGCAATCGTGTCCGGCTGCCAGTAGACCCAGCCCGCGGGTCCGGTCATCGTCGTCGCCGTCAGAGACAGCGAGTCGTGTTCGGCCAACTCGAACGCGCGGTCGAAGTCGGCGTCGTAGAGCGCGTCACGCATCTCGTCGATCTGGTGGTGGACGTGCGCCATCCGCGCCTGGAACATATGGCTCTCGGCGGCCTCGCGGTGGGCCTGCTCGGTCTCCTTGTAGGCGGGGACGTGCGCGGCGACGATCCGGAGTTCGTCTTCGAGGTCCGTCTCGATCCGTTCGGATCGGCAGTCCCGATCGTTCATCCCCGAGTAGAGGTGCGAGAACGCGCCGGTGACAGCGCGGGCGGCCGACGACGAACCCCGACGTGCGATCGTCGAGACCTCGGGGCGAGTCATATCGAGGCCGGCGGCTTCCGCGAGGGCCATCGCGGCCGCGGCAAAGCCCGAAGACGAGGAGCCGAAGCCGATGTTCGAGGGGAAGGAGTTCTCGGATTCGAGTCGGACCGGGTGTTCGACGTCGGCGAGGTCGCGGACGTGCTCGACGACGGCGTCGATGCGCTCGGCCCCGCGGCCCTCGACGCGGTCGCCGCCGATCAGGTAGACGTCCTCCTTGGCGTCCGGCTGAAATTCCACTGTCGTCGTCGTGGCGCTCGGTGCGGTGCAGACGCTGATGCTGTCGTGATACGGGAGGCGAAGCTCCTCGTCGCGCATCCCGTGGTACTTGATCAGTCCCTGGATCGGATGCGCCTTGGCGGTCGCCTTCATACCCCTACGCGGGAGGGACGGCGGGTTAAACGTCCCGATGACTCGATCGGGTGGGCAGAAACGCTCCGTTCAGCGAGTACTTACAGTCCTATACCGACCGCGTACGGCCACGGAGCCCCGGCGAGGGCGAGAAAGACGAGCGCGCCGCCGAGAAGCGCGACGTTCTTCAGGAAGTTCGTCATCTCCGACTGCTGCTGCTCTTGAGGCACGGCCCAGAAGTCGTGCATCGCCGGGGTCGAGACGAGCAGGAACAGCGCGACTGCGCCCGCAGCCAGCGCCGGGAACGCGCCGATCGCGATTCCGAGGCCGCCGAAGAGCAACATCCCGCCGCTGAAGACGACAGCCAGGCGCCCGGCCGGGATGCCCTTCGACTCGGCGTACCCGGCCATCTGGTCGACTCCCTGGAAGTGATTCAGTCCCATAAACGCCAGTACGACGCCGAAGAGAACGCGTGCCAGGAGGAACGCGATTCCTTCGGAACCTGCGTCCAGTTGCAGTACCATCGGTGAGATATCTGGTATCATCACAGTATGTAGTTCGTAGACGAACCGATATATAATTTTCCTGACTTTAATGATACCAGGTGACGTCGCCGTAACGTGCTGAAGCGGCCAACGCTTTCTTATCCTGATAGCGAGAATCGGGATGGGAAACAGCCACTACGGGCCCGAGAGAGCATTTTCGCGTTCAGACGCCGAGAACACGAATGCTGTTTGTAGAAATTTACAATACCTTATATAGCAGGCGGTCGATGGTGTGGTATCGACCGTAATTCGCGTCGACAGTCGGTGGACTGTAGTGGTAGCACGCCGACTACGCCGGCGACGCGAGCGGGTCCCCACCTATGACACGCAAGGCACTGGCAGTCCTGATCGTCGCATCGCTCCTCGTAAGTACGGTTCCTGCCGCTGCGCTCACCTCCAATCCGAACATCCAGACAATCACGCCCGATCCCTCGCTCCAACCCGGCGGCGTGAACGAACTCTCCTTCCAGTTGGTGAACGACGGCGAGGGTGCCGAAGACGAAACTCGCTCGGCGCACAACGTCCACATTCGTCCGCGTGACGTCGGCCGGATCGACGTCGAGACCAGACACCTCTACGTCGAACAACTGCCCGACGGCACGCCCGCCGGTCTCTCGCTGAAACTGAACGTCCCTTCAGACATCGAGAGCGGCACCTACCGGATCCCCCTCCGACTCTCGTATGAGTACGACAGCGGCGCGGGCAACGACGTCGAACGGAAGACCACCATCTACCTCCCCGTTCGCGTCGAGTCCGGCCCCCGATTCGACGTCGTCGACACCAGTTCGACGGCGACCGTGAGCGGACAGGGGACCCTCGAAGTGACGGTCCAGAACGTCGGCGACTCCGCGGCGTACGACTCGACGCTCACGCTCTCGTCGTCAGCCCCGGACGTGCAACTCGGGTCCAGCCAATCGAGCACGCGCTTTGTCGATACCTGGGAACGCGGCGCGAACCGGACTTTCGAGTTCGAGACGACGCTCGGTGACAGCGCGACTGTCGGCAACTACTCGCTCGGCGCGCAGATCGACTTCGAGAAGCCCAGCGGCACGACCGGATCGACGCCCTCCCTGACTGTGCCGTTGCGGGCGCTCCCCGAGATGACGTTCTCGGTGGACGACGTGAGCAGTTCGCTCCGCGTCGGTGAGACCGGAACGCTCTCCGGGACGGTCACCAACACGGGTCCGAAGGCCGCAAACAACGCGGTCGTTACGTTCCCCGATCCGGGTCCGACAGTCACGCCGATCGAAACGTCGGTCGCCGTCGGGTCGCTCGAACCGGGTGAGTCCGCGCCGTTCGAGTTCGACGTCGAAGTGACGAGCAGTGGGTCCGCAGGCCCGCGACAGTTCGATCTCGCCGTCGACTACCGCGATCAGGACGGCTCCTCGCGACAGTCCGACGACATTCCCACGCGCGTCGAAGTCGGTCCCAAGACGCCCGAGTTCGACGTCGAACCGGTCAACGGGACGCTCAGCGCGGGCTCCGACGGTGAGTTCGAGGTGACTGTGACGAACACCCGCGACTACGCGGTCTCGGACGTCTCCGCGAAGATCTACATGGACTCGCCGCTGTCGTCGTCGGACGACGAGGCGTTCGTCGACCGCCTCGAACCCGGCGAGTCGGAGACGGTCGTCTTCCAACTCAGCGCCGGCGGCGGCGCGACGGCGAAGACCTACCCGGTGAAGATGGACTTCCAGTACGACGACGAGGACGGTGACACGATCATCTCCGACACGTACCAGATCCCCGTCGACGTGACCGCTAGCTCCGGCGGCGGGCTTCCGATCGTCCCGATCCTCGTCGTGGTGGCGCTCGTCGTCGTCGCCGGCGGATACCTCTACTACCGCCGGCAGGGCTGACCGATGCGGCTCGACTACCAGCGGTTCGTCGACTGGGCCGACGACAAGATCGTCAACTACTCGACGCGGGTGATTCTGACGTTCCTGCTCGTCACGGCGGTCTTCGCGGTCGGCCTGGGTGGCGTTTCGACCGAGGCGGGGACCCAGCAGTTCGCCGAAGACATCCCGGCAGCGAATGCGCTCGAACGGATCGAAAACGAGTTCCTGCCGGTGTTCTCGCCGAGTCCCGGTAGCACACAGCTCGTTCAGAAGGACGCCAACGTCCTCTCGAAGCGGTCGTTGCTCACGATGCTCAGGGCACAGGAGGCGCTCGAAGATCGAAACGATATGTACGTCTCCGAGACCTCTTCGGCGGCGTCTGTCGTCGCCCAGACGATCGACCCGTCGGCGACGACGCTCGAAGAGCAGATCATCGCGTTGGAACGAGCGACCCAGACCGACGTCCGCCGGGCCGTGCGTGAGAACGCGGACAATCCCGGCTTCACGGGCACACTGAGCAACGATTTCAACCGGAAGGCGGCGTCGGCGTCGTCGACGATCGGCGTCGTCACGCACGATCTGCCGCAGGACGTCGGCGGCGGCGGGGCCGGACAGTCGGGTGACAGCCCGATGACGTCGATCCAAAATCAGGCCCAGCGGATCGTCGACGCCGAACTGGACGCCGACATCACCGTCTTCGGGAGCGGGATCATCGCCGACGAGTTCGGGACTGTCGTTACCGATTCACTGCTCATCGTCACGCCCGCGGCCGTCCTCCTCATCGTCGGCTTCCTCGTCGTCGCCTACCGCGACTTGCTAGATCTGCTGTTGGGCGTCATTTCGCTCGGGATGGCCGTAATCTGGACGTTCGGCTTCCTCGGACTTGCAGGCATCCCGTTCAACCAGATTATGATCTCGGTCCCGCCGCTGCTCTTGGCGGTCGGGATCGACTTCGGAATCCACGCGATCAATCGCTATCGGGAGGACAGAGCGACCGGCCTCGACGTCGAGGAGGCGATGACCGTCGCGACCGATCAGTTGCTCGTCGCCTTCTTCATCGTCACCGGCACCACCGTCATCGGCTTCCTCTCGAATCTCGCCTCGGACCTGCCGCCGATCCGCGACTTCGGGATCGTCGCCGGCGTCGGCATCATCTTCACGTTCCTGATCTTCGGCATCTTCCTGCCCGCCGCGAAGGTGTGGCTCGACCGCCGCCGTTACGACTGGCCCATCCCGACGTTCAGCCAGAGCCCGATCGGTGAGGAGGGGTCGGCGCTCGGCGAGGCCCTCTCGGTCGGCGTCACGCTCGCGCGGTACGTGCCGATCGTCGTCCTCGTGTTCGCGCTGGTCTTCAGTGCTGGCGCCGGCGCCTACGCCACCGGCGTCGACACCTCGTTCACCCAGGAGGACTTCCTCCCGCCGGAGGAGGTCTCACCGCTGTTGAAGTCGCTCCCGGAACCGTTCGCACCCAGCGACTACGGCGTCGTCGGGACGCTGAACTTCCTCGAAGACAAATTCACGAGGACGCAGGGGGGGTCAGTGACCATATACGTCGAGACGCGGATGGAGAACGACGCCGCGCTCGAACGGATCTATCGCGCCGGACAAGATCCGCCCGACGAGTTCGTCAGCGCGGACGACCGGCGCGCCGAGGCCACGAGCATCGTCACCATCATCCAGGACTACGCGGAGCAGGACCCCGAGTTCGCCGCGCTGGTCGAGCGGAACGACCGCAACGACAACGGCGTCCCGGACGACAACCTCCCGACGATCTACCGGGAACTGGCGACCTCACCGGTCGGCGACCGCGCGTCCGAGTACCTCTCTGAGGACCGCCGGAGCGCGCGGATCGTCTACTCGGTCTCCGCTGACGTGTCCGACGACGAAGCGACCGTGGCCGCGAGAGAGGTCGCAGAGCGGTTCCGCGGGGACGCGACGGCGACTGGCAACACCATCGTCTTCCAGGAGGTCTCCGATCTCATCTTCGAGTCCGCGGTGACGAGCCTCGGACTCGCACTCGGGGCCACGGTCGTCTTCCTCGTGGTCATCTACTGGGTGCTCGAAGGGCTCCCATCGCTCGGCGTCGCGAACCTGGCCCCGATCGTCGTCTCCGTCGCGGCCGTCGCCGGGACGATGCGAGCGCTCGGCATCTCGTTCAACGCGTTCACGGCGACGATCCTCTCGCTCACGATCGGGCTGGGGATCGACTACTCGGTGCACGTCGTCCACCGGTTCATCGACGAGCGTCGTGAGCGGGCGCTCATCCCGGCTCTCAGACGGACCGTCATCGGGACCGGTGGCGCACTCCTGAGTAGTATGGCGACCACGGCCTTCGGAATCGGCGTCCTCGTCCTCGCAGTCCTCTCGGTGCTCGGACAGTTCGGCGTGTTGACGGCGATTTCGATCATATACTCGTTCCTCACGTCCCTGCTCGTGCTCCCCTCGGCGCTCGTCGTGTGGGATCGGATCGTCAACGACGACCCCGACGTGCCGATGGGGCATCCAACGGGCGAAACGCCCGAGGAAACCGTCGCCGAGCCATCGCTCGACGAATCTAACGGCATCGACGGAGGCCCGTTATGAACGCTGGCCCCGGCTCCGATACGACCCAGAATCTCTCCGAGCACGAGGCGGTTTCGTCGCTCGAACGCCTCGGCCTGTCGAACTACGCCGCGCGGGTGTTCATCGCGCTGCAGCGACTCGGCGTCGGCACGGCCAAGCAGATTCACGAGGAGACGGACGTCCCGCGCTCGCAGGTGTACGGTGCGGCCGAGGAACTCGCGGATCTCGGCCTCGTGGAACTCCAGCAGTCCACGCCGAAACGCTACCGTCCGGTGAGCCTCGACACGGCGCGGCGGCAACTCGCCGAGTCGTTGAAACGGGAAGCCGATCGCGCTTTCGCCTTTTTAGAAGCCCAACGGGCGGCCCGAACCGAAGAGGAGACGCGCGACGACGTCTGGACGGTCCGCGGCCGAGAGCCGGTGAACCGGCGGGTCGTCGAACTGGCCCGGCAGGCCACCGAGACCCTGTTGTTCGGCGCCCCTGCCCCCGAGTTCGTCCCCGAGGACTTCGTCGGGATCGTCGAGGAGCGTCGTGACGCCGGCGTCGCTGTCCGGGTCGTCAGTGAGAGCCCGACTGTCCGCGAGATGTTCGCGGAGGTCGAAGGGATCGAAGTGGATACGCCCGTCCAAACGGAGGGGATGAATCACATCGGCCGCGTCCTCCGAATCGACGAACGCGCCGTTCTTCTCTCAGCCGTCTCTGCGGACGATTCTTCGGAGGAAACAGCGATCTGGTCGGCCGACACCGCGATGGCCGAAATCCTCGCCGGCGCGATCGCGGGGAGTATCGATTCGCTCGTTCGCGGTTCTAGATGAGGCCGAGGGCCGCCACACCGTGCGTCAGGGCGGCGGCGATCGGGATCAACAGCGCGGTCCGGAGCACCAGGATGAGGGTGAGATCACGGAACCGCATCGGGACGTCGTCGAACATATCGACCATCATCGGAGCCGACGCGGCGAAGAAGATCGCTTGCGCGCTCGTGATGATCACGACGAACACCTTCGTAGCGATGTCCGTCCCCACGGCGAGCGTCGCGCCGATGAAGTACTCGGCCGCGCCGCCGATGATGGCCGTCGCGGCCATCTGCGGATCCGGAATCGCGAGCGCCGACATCACGGGCACGAGCGGGGCCGCGAGGTACTCGAAGACCGACGTGTGGGCTTCGAGCAGGAGCACGGTCGTCGCGATCGTCAGGACCGTTCCGAGAATCATCGCGGTGAGCTTCGTCCCGTCGACGAAGCCATCGATCGCGGCGCGGTGGATCGGATCGCCGTCTTCGGCCGTCTGCATCGCCTGATTGAGGGCAAAGCGGAAGTACTCGCTGACGGTCCCGGTGAAGGCCGGCTCGGGGTTTGGTTCGGCGACGTACTCCTGTGGGACGTTCGAGAGCGGCGGCACACGGACGAGAATCGCCGCGACGATGAGCGTCGCGATCATATAGAGCGCGACGAGCAGCGGGAAGATGTGGAGGAGTTCGAGTACGGCAGCGACCGCGCCGACCGTCCCGAGGTTCGCCGTCGCGAAGCAAGTACAGATCACGAACACCTCGCGCTTGTCGTAGCCGCCCCGATCGAAGACGTTCCGCGTGAGGTAGTAGCCGACGCTGAACGATCCGAGCCAGGAGGCGGCGCTGTCGAGCGCCGCGCGTCCGGGCAGATTGAACAGCGGTTTCATAATCGGCTGTGCGAGCGTCCCGATGAACTGGAGCCCGCCGAGTTCAGCGAGCAGGTTGACGAAGATCCCGCCCAGCGGGATCACGAGGACGATCGTGATCATCAGGACGTCCCAGACGATCCCGGCGATCCCGTCGGCGAGGATCAGTTCGGGACCGAACCCGAAGAACATCGGTACGCCGAGGAAGATCGCGATGACGCGGAACGCCCAGAACGGCTTCGACGTCTTCCAGTAGCCGATCTGGAGCAGACGTTGCGTCCGGTCGTTCAGCGAGATCGTGCCCTGGTAATGCAGCATCGAGATCGTCGTCAGGATCCCACCGGCGAACAGGATCAAGAGCACGAAGACCTCGACAGCAAGGAACGATGCGTCCGTGATGAACGACATCAGGATGTCGAGCGGGATCGTCGTCTGTCCCTCCCACTGGACCGGGAAGAGGAAGAAGAACCCGCCCGTGATGAACGAAATGAGGAATTTCAGTAGCGGTCGCGTCCGCCATTCGATCGTTACGTCGTCTATAGACTTCTGTTCGGGTTGAACTGACTCGCCCGAGATGTGGTCACTGTTTTCCCAGCTCTGGCCACCTATCATAGGTTGCCAAAAAATAATGCTATAAAAAAATACTCCGATCTTCTGTGAGCAACGACTACATTATTTATGAACAATACGGGGAAATTGTGTTACAATGCGTAACAATTCTTTATTCATCCCGTATTCCATCCCGTATCCCGGGACACCGTCCAGTGGCGTTGGCGCCTGCGTCACTCAGCCGTACTGAGGATCACCGGGCGGTCGGATTTGAGGCTGACGTCCTGGGTGACGCTCCCGAAGAGCGCTTTGCCGGCAGGCGACCGCTTTCGTCCGGCGAGACAGAGCATCGCGGCGTCGACTTCCTCTGCCTTCTCTATGATGTGCTGGACGGCGTCGCCGCTGGATTGACTCACTTCCACGGGGAACCCGGCCGCTTCGAGACTCTCGGTGGCCGCTTGCACCGATTTGAGGTCTTCGGCGTTCGCCCCCTCGTCGTCGGTCCGGAAGACGTGATAGATCACGACCCGGACCTGCTCGGTATCCATCGGCAGCGCGGTGATCGCTGAAACCTGTTCGTTCGCCCGTTCGACGTCCGTATCGATGCAGAGTAGTATCGTTTTCATCGTGGGTCAGTTGTGTGATTGCGGGTGGCACGCACGGTCGGCGTCGGAGACCGACGGTCGCACTCCGCCGTGTTCGGAGTATCCTCTCGGTCTCCCATTAATGCCTATCGTTACCGCGGTCCCGGTCGTCGAAGCCGCGGTTCCGGCCACCCCTGCCCGTTGCGTGCCGCGTTCTCACCAGCGGACCTGGAAGCCTGACTCATCCGCGGGTGCTTCGTACTCGACCTCGACGTCGTCGACTGAAGCGGCCGAACTGCCGGTGTGGCACCAATCGATCATCTCTTCGACTGCGGATTCGGGACCCTCGAAGACGGCCTCGACGCGGCCATCGTCGAGATTCTTGACCCATCCGTCGACGTCGCGCTCGCGGGCCGCATCGCGTGTCGACGCGCGGTAGTAGACGCCCTGGACGGTTCCGCTGACGAAGACGTGCGCTCTGGTTCGCTCGTCGCTCATCCTGCTCGACGATTGCGGCGGCGGACAAAAAGAGGCTGTCGTCAGGTGGCCTGTCGGACCCGCCTCGAAAACACAGACGCGAGCCTCTCCCCGGAACCCTCGGCTGAGCGGCTGTCCCGAGTGGGTCTCGCTGGCGTGCGAGTCCGACCCGACGGTCGTCATCCTCGGCGTGCTCCTCACGCTCGCGCTCGGCGGTCTGTCTCAGCTATGCGACGGCATCTGCTCCTGTGTGATCCGGATCAGCACCCACACCGAGAACCACGCGAAGATGAACAGGAAGACGAGCGCGGTGGTCGACAGCACTCCGAGAGGGTTCGCCAGCTCGACCAGGATTGGCATCGCGAACAGGAAGACGACCGCGACCGTAGCCCCACCTGCGAGGAATTCGAGGTACGTCGAAAGCGTGATGCAGTCCGCACTGGGCTCTGGCTCCCGGCGACTATGGTGCTCCGCTTCCGTGGTGTCTGGTGTGAGCATACATACCACTGTTTAAAATTACAGGGTCGATTGTGATAAATATACCTCGTCGCCGATCGTACGTGTGACGACGTGCTCTAGGCGGGATCCGGTGTTACCCGAGTAGATATCGCGCCCAGGGGTACCGTTCGACGAGCGTCTCTCCGCCGAGATCGTACTGTTCGATGTACTGACCCAGGCCCAGAATTCGACCGGCACCGAACGCCGCGACCGAGAGGAACACGAGCATATACGCGAAGTCGCCGTTGATGTACCCGTGGGAGACGCTCCAGTTCCCGAGATAGAACAGGAGCATCAGGAACGCGCCGAAGAACGCCGCGAGGCGGGTCAGGACGCCGAAGAGGAGCCCGAGCCCGATGAGCACCTCGCCCCACGGGACGGCGACGTTCACGAAGTCGACGAACCAGGGCGTCTGCCCCATCGAGACGAACAGTCCTGCTACGGGGCTGCCGTTCGCCGGCGGTGCGTTCTGGAGGTAGCCCGCCGCGCCGAAACTCCCCGAGAGCACCTTGTCGAAGCCGCTCTGGAAGAACGCCAAGCCCATCATCAGTCTGAGCGCGAGGATGAACCAGACGCTCAACGAGTGGAGTTTGCCTTCCGCTGTGTACCCTGCAAGCGTACTCCGGAGTTGAACTTCTTGTACAGACATCGTTGAAGCATCTCGAAGACGGTTATTAAATGTATGTGCCCAAATTGAAACTGATTGCGGAAAATAGCGTGAATCCACACACTATATTCCCAATATTGTACGATATATAAAATATGGGGGGGCGGGTTCGTTTCGGACCGCGGGCGACGCCTCCGGACCCCGTAAATGCGGTCCGAGCCCGTCGCGATTCGGAACGCAAGCGTGAGTTTATAGGCGATCGGCGGGCCAGATAGCGTATGGAACTTTTCGGGACCGCCGGGATTCGCGGATCGGCCACAGAGCGGGTGACGCCTGAACTCGCACTCGACGTGGGTCGGGCGGTCGGCGCCGACGCCGTCGAATCCGCGGGCCCACCGACGGTCGTCGTCGGCCGCGACGGACGGACGACCGGCCCGGCGCTCGCGGCGGCCGTCGAGGCGGGACTCGAATCGGCCGGTGCGAACGTCAGGCGGGTCGGGGTCCTCCCGACGCCGGCACTCGCATATGCCTCACAGGGACGACACGGCGTGATGCTGACGGCGTCGCACAACCCACCGACCGACAACGGGATCAAACTGTTCGTCGACGGCGAGGAGTACGATCAGACGCTCGAACAGACGATCGAAGCGCGGGTCGCGAGCGATCACCCGCCCACCGCGTGGGACGAGTGGGGAGCGTCCGAGGGTCTCGCAGTCCTCGACGACTACCGTCAGGCGATCGTCGAGTACGCCCGCGACTACGGTGCGGACGCCGACGAACTCGACGTCGCGGTAGACTGTGGGAACGGGATGGCCGCCCTCGGAACGCCGCAAGTCCTCCGAGAACTCGGCGCTCGCGTCGTCACGCTGAACGGACAGGTGGACGGTCACTTCCCGGGTCGAGAGTCGAAGCCGACGCCGGAGTCCCTCGCCGACCTCCGGGAGTTCGTCCGCGAGGGTGCGTTCGATTTCGGAATCGGGCACGACGGCGACGCCGACCGCATCGTGATCGTCGGTGCCGACGGGGAGGTCGTCCACGAGGATACGATCGTGGCGATTCTGGCCGCACACTTCGTCCGCGCCAGCGACGCGGCCGATCCGGTCGTCGTGACGACGCCGAACGCCTCCGGTCGGATCGACGAGCGGGTGCGCGACGCCGGCGGGCGCGTCGAGCGCGTTCGACTCGGAGCCCTCCACGAGGGGATCGCTGCGGCCCGCGCCGAGGGGGGCGACGTGGTCTTCGCCGCCGAGCCGTGGAAGCACATCCACCCGCGACACGGCGGCTGGATCGACGGCGTCGCCTCCGCGGCCGTCCTGACGCGTCTCGTCGCGGGCGAAGGCCTCGACGGCCTCCGAGAGCCCGTGACGGAACGGCCCTACCGGAAAGTGAGCGTCGACTGTCCCGACGACCTGAAATCGACTGTGATGGAGCGACTCGAGACGGCGCTTCCGGAGGCGTTCCCCGACGCCGGTGTCGACACCGAATACGGCGTCCGACTGGAGTTTCCCGACGCCTCGTGGACGCTCGTGCGACCCTCGGGGACGGAGCCGTACGTCCGTGTGTACGCGGAAGCCGACGACGTGAACGCGCTCGTCGGCGAGGTGACCGACGTCGTCGCGGCTGCCGTCGACCGGGCGGACGCCTGATCTGCGCCTTCCGGGCTGCTCGACACGCACTTGCTGGCCGACGCACACCTCGCTACTCGACGCATACCTCGGCTCCGCGAACGTTCGGATGCGTGTCCAGTTTTTCGTCCACACAGAGACGTGTGCAGACGCGGAAACGACGAATTTATGCACATCTCGCTGCCCAGTGTTCAATAGGAGTCCATAATATGGATAGACGTACGTTTGTCAAGGCCACTGGTGTCGCGGGAATCGCTGGACTAGCCGGCTGTAGCGGCGGTCCCTCTGGGGGATCCACGGCCGAACCGACGACCGAGTCGGGCGGTTCTGACAGCGGCGGCGAGGGCGGCGAGACGACCGCTGCGGAGACGACCGAGAGCGACGTGGCGGCCAACGTCGGGATGGTCTACGCCACTGGCGGCCTCGGCGACGGGTCGTTCAACGATCAGGCCCAGCAGGGCGCGCTTCAGGCCGAAGAGGAGCTCAGCATCTCGTTCAACGAGGCACAGCCCGACGAGGTGGCCCAGTTCAAGACGTTCCAGCAGCAGTTCGCACAGTCGACGGACCCGAACTACGACCTGATCTGTGCGATCGGGTTCCTGCAGGCTGACGCGCTCTCGCAGACGTCCGAGAGCTATCCGGACCAGAACTTTATGCTGGTCGACAGCGTCGTCGACGCGCCGAACGTCGCGAGCTACACGTTCAAGGAACACGAGGGCTCGTACCTCGCGGGCCTGATGGCGAGTCTCCTCACCACGCGAGACTTCTCGGCCGGCGCGGGATCGACCGCCGGCGACTCGACGAGCGTCGGCTTCGTCGGCGGCGTCGAGTCCGACCTGATCAAGAAGTTCCAGGCCGGATTCGAGGCGGGCGTGAACGCCGGCAGCGGCGACGTCGACGTCCTGACGAACTACGTCGGCGGCTTCAACGACGTGGCCGGCGGCAAAGAGGCCGCGACGGCGATGTACAACAGCGGTGCCGACATCGTCTATCACGCGGCGGGGAACACCGGCACGGGCGTCTTCCAGGCCGCCCAAGAGCAGGGCAAGTTCGCGATCGGCGTCGACCGCGACCAGTCGATCACGAAGCCCTCTTACGCCGACGTCATCCTCGGGAGTATGGTCAAGCGGGTCGACACCGCCGTGTACAACGCGATCGAGTCGGTCGTAAACGACAACTTCCAGGGCGGTAGCGTCGTCTCTCTCGGCCTCGAACAGGACGGCGTCGCGCTGATCGAAGGCGACCAGCTCGGCTCGGAGCTTCCGCAGGACGTCACAGACGAGGTCGCCAGCGCACGTGAGAGCATCATCGCGGGCGACATCTCGGTCCCCTCGACCCCGCAGTAGGCCGACACAGCGACGTTCGAGCCACTACACATCCAAACCTATTCGTTTATCACCGAACCACGGAGAAACAGATCTATGGCCACAGCCGTCCACCTCGACGGAATCACGAAGCGGTTCCCCGGGGTCGTGGCGAACGACGACGTGGACCTCGCCGTCGAGCGCGGGACCGTACACGCACTCTTAGGAGAGAACGGGGCCGGGAAGACGACGCTTATGAACGTCCTCTACGGACTCTACGAACCCACCTCGGGCCGCGTACTCGTCGACGAGGAGGTCCGCTCGTTCGACTCGCCGAGAGACGCGATCGACGCCGGCGTCGGGATGATCCACCAGCACTTCATGCTCGTGGATCCGATGACGGTCACCGAGAACATCACCCTTGGCAACGAGCCGCGGAAGTGGGGCGGCCTCGCTGTCGACCGCGCGGCCGCCCGCGAGGCGGTCGTCGAACTCTCGGACCGCTACGGCTTCGACGTCGACCCCGACGCCCGAGTGGAGGACATCTCGGTCGGCGAGCAACAGCGCGTCGAGATCCTCAAAGCACTGTATCGAGGCGCCGACGTACTCATTCTCGACGAACCGACGGCCGTCCTGACGCCGCAGGAAGTCGAGGAACTGTTCGGCGTCCTCGAAGAACTGACCGCTCAGGGCAAGACGATCATCTTCATCACGCACAAACTGGGCGAAGCGATGCGCGCGGCCGACGACATCACCGTCCTCCGGGACGGTCGCAACGTCGGCAGCGTCAACGCCGACGAGACGACTCGCGAGGACCTCGCGGAGTTGATGGTCGGTCGCGAGGTCTTACTCGACGTCGATCGCCCACCCGCGGAGACGGGCGACGTCGTCGCCTCCGTCTCGAACGTCGTCGTCGACGACGACCGGGGCGTTCGCGCCGTCGACGACGTCTCGTTCGACGTTCGGGCGGGCGAAGTGTTCGGAATCGCCGGGGTGGACGGCAACGGACAGTCCGAACTCGTCGAGGCGCTGACGGGGCTTCGACGCCCCCAACACGGCCGGATCGAATTTCTGGGCGACGACGTCACCACCGACTCCCGCCGACAGCGAATCGAGGAAGGGATGGCATACATCCCCGAAGACAGACAGGAACGCGGCCTCGTGATGGACTTCGACCTCACCGAGAACGCGCTGTTGGGGAGTCAGCATAGCAACGAGTTCGGTCCGAACGGCCGCATCGACTGGCCGGCGACCAGAGCCCACGCCGAGGCGATCATCGACGAGTACGACGTTCGACCGCCGGACGCCGACGCAATATCGGAGTCGCTGTCGGGCGGGAACCAACAGAAGTTCATCGTCGGCCGCGAGTTCGAGCGCGACCCCGAACTCGTCGTCGCCTCACACCCCACTCGCGGCGTCGACGTCGGCTCGATCGAGTTCATTCACGAGCGGCTCTTGGAACTCCGCCAGCAGGGCGTCGCTATCCTGCTCGTCTCCTCGAAGTTAGAGGAGGTACAGGGGCTCTCGGACCGACTCGGCGTCATTTACGAGGGCGAGTTCATCGACGTGGTCGACCCCGACGAGACGACAGAAGAGGAGCTTGGACTACTGATGGCCGGAGAGCACCCGGACGAAGACGACGCGGACGTATCGCCCGACGCGACAGAGAGCAGTTCGGCCGAGGCCGCCACGGGCGGTGACCGCCCGTGAGCGTCGGTGACCGCGTCCGCGACGTGCTCGCCCGCCTGGCTAACGCCTCGGCGACCGAGCGGATCCTCATCAGCACGGCGGCGCTCCTGCTCTCGATCTTCGTCGGTGCCGTCCTGGTGCTCGTCGCCGGCCGGATGACGGCGTGTACGCCGAACGAGGCGGTCTACTACTTCGGCACCGGCTTCTGTTACGACCCGATCCTCGTCTTCGATCGGCTCTTCCTCGGTGCACTGGGTGATCCCCTCAGCGGCGGCTGGTCGCCCGACGGGCAGTTCTCGGTCACGCTCCGTGAGACGACGCTCCTGATCTTCGCTGGGCTGTCGGTCGCGCTCGCGTTCCGCGCCGGCATCTTCAACATCGGGACGCAGGGCCAGATGGTCGTCGGCGCGCTGGCGACGGCGGTCGCCGTCCTCTGGGGTGCGACGCTCGTCTCGGGCGTCCTCGGAACCGTCGTGTTGGTCCCGTTCGGAATCCTCGTCGGCGCGGTCTTCGGCGGCCTCTACGGCGCCATCCCCGGGTTCCTGAAGGCGTACGCCGACGCCAACGAAGTCATCACGACGATTATGCTGAATTTCATCGCGACCGGGGTGACGCTGTATCTGGTCAGCGGTGTGTTCAAAGACCCCGAGAGCGCGGCGAATCAGACCGTCCCGTTGCCGGAGTACGCGCAGTTCCCGACGGTGCTCTTCGGCGGTCGCCAGGACTTCTCGCTCGTGGCGCTGTTCTTCGGACTGCTCGCGATCGCCGGGCTGTACTACCTCCTCGAACACACGGCGTTCGGATACGACGTCCGAACCAGCGGCATTCAGCCCGAGGCCGCCGAGTACAGCGGCGTCGACGCCCCGCGGACGGTCGTCGCGAGTCTGACGCTCTCGGGCGCGCTCGGCGGCGTCGCCGGTGCGATGTACGTGATGATGATCCTCGGGACGTTCCAGACGGGCGTGCCCTCCTACGGATTCGACGGCATCACGGTCTCGATCCTCGCCGGCAACAACCCGCTCGGGGTCGGTATCGCCGCGCTCCTCTTCGGCGTGCTCAAGAGCGGGACGACCGTCGTGCAGTTCGCGACCGACGTTCCGCCGCAGCTCGTCGGCGTGCTCCGTGGGCTCATCATCCTCTTCGTCGCGATGCCGGAGTTCTTCCGGCTCGTCGGCAAGCGCATCACAGACACCGGATCTCGCGCGGTAGCAACCGACGGCGGACGCCCGGAGCCGGCCGCCGGGAGTTCTGGCACGTCCGGCGACGACGGGGGTGAATCAGATGAGTGAGGCGACGGGCAGCGCGTCGGAGGAGCCCCGACGCGACGAATCGGACGGCCTGCTCGATACGCACTCGCCGCGGAAGATCGTGGCGTGGGCCACGGTCGGCGGACTGGCCGTCCTACTCGCGGCCGGCGCGCTCTTTCCGGACTCGCTCGCCGGCACGCTCTCGGACGTCATCACCAGCCGCAACACGCTCGCGTCGGCGCTGCGGCTCTCGGTTCCGATCGCCTTTGCCGCGCTCGGCGGCATCTTCGCCGAGAAGTCCGGCGTGATCAACATCGGACTCGAAGGCCTGCTCATCATCTCGGCGTTCACCGCCGTCTACGTGACCGACGTCACGGGCGGCGTCTGGCTCGGCTTCGGTGGCGGCATCATCGCGAGCACGCTGCTCGCGGCGCTCTTTGCGGTCGTCACGATCCGATTCCGAGCCGATCAGATCATCGCCGGCCTCGCGGTGTGGCTGATCGCGCTCGGTCTCGCGCCGTTCGCCTCGCAGGTCATCTACGGCGGGCCGAACACGTCGACCGTTCCGACGATCGGCGCCATTTCGGTACCGGTCCTCTCAGAGATCCCGTTCTTCGGAGCGCTCTTTTCGGCGTCGCCGTCGGTGTACCTGCTCTTTCTGGCGGTCGCACTCTCGTGGTACGTCTTCGAGCGCACGTCGTTCGGGCGGTGGATCCGCGCCAGCGGCGAGAACCCGAAGGCGCTCGACACCGCCGGGGTGAACGTCGCACACGTCCGCTACGCCGCGGTGCTTCTCTCCGGCGTGCTCTCGGGGATGGGTGGTGCGGCGCTGTCGCTGGACCTCGGGCAGTTCACTGGCAACGGCCCGACGATGGTCAACGGCAAGGGGTTCATCGCCATCGTGGCGTACCTGTTCGGCAACTACAACCCGATCGGCGCGTTCCTCTCGACGATGCTGTTTGCGGGCCTGGACGCGATGCAGACTGCGCTCCAGTTGCAGGGCATCGGGGTCCCCCGACAGCTCATCCGGATCACGCCGTTCGTAATCGTGATCGTCATCCTCGCGCTGGTCGGCCGGACGCGGACGCCCGAGGCGGCCGGCGAGTACTACGAATCCGGCGAGGAGTGACCTCCCGACCGGTCCACTCGGGCCGTCGCACAGATAAAGAGTTTTCCGCTCGCACGCGAGAGACGGAACGATGAGTACCTCCTACGAGTACGACGTCGTGGTCGTCGGTGCGGGGACGGCTGGCTGCTACGCAGCGGCCACCGTCGCCAGAGAGGGCCTCGACGTCGCCATCGTCGAGCGGAAAACAGCCGAGGAAGCCGGACACATCGCGTGCGGTGACGCGCTGAAGGGCGCGGACGCGTTCCCGGAGGCGATACCGAAGTCCCAGATCGAGGGCGCCTTCACGAACACGGGCGTCGATCACGGGCGCTTCGAGATCCCACAGGAAGACACCGTCCTCGATATCCCCGTTCCCGGTGAACTCGCGGTCATCGACCGCTGGGAGTACGGTCGTCTGCTCATCGAGGGTGCAGAGTCCGCCGGCGTCGACTTCCACTACGACACGGTGGTTCAAGACGTCACCCAGGACGACGAGGGGACTGTCACCGGAATCCGCGGGACGCACAAGGGCGACGTCGTCACCTACGACGCCGACGTCGTCGTCGACGGTGCGGGCTCGCTGTCGCTCCTGCAGGACAAGACCGACTTCTCGAACGCCACCTTCGATACGAACGTCTCGTACTCGCAGTTCTGCTCTGCGTATCGGGAGATCGTCGAAGTCCCCGAGCCCGTCGAGTGGGACGACGCGCTCGTCTTCAAGCCCACCGAGCGCGCCGCGGGCTACCTCTGGTACTTCCCGCGCACCGAGACCACGATCAACGCCGGATTGGGCTTCCAGATGAACGAAGAGCCGATGAAGCTCGTCGACGACTTGCGCCGCGACCTCCAGCACCGCCCCGAGTTCGAGGGTGCGACGGTCACGGACAAACTCGGCGCGGCGCTGCCGACGCGCCGCCCCTACGACTCCGCGGTCGCCCCCGGCTTCCTCGCCGCTGGCGACTCGGCGGGCCACGTCAACCCCACGACCGGCGGCGGTATCGCCGGCGCGGCCTACGCCGGCACTTACGCCGGCGAGCAGGCGGTCAAAGCCATCTCGGAGGGCGACGTCGGCGAGGAGAACCTCTGGCGCTACAACGAGCGCGTGATGGACCACTTCGGCGCGCGCTACGCCGGCCTCGACGTCTACAACATCCTCTCTACCGCGGTCGACGTCGACGACCTGATGGGCCTTCTCGCGTCGCTCCCCGGCGAAAAGCTCGCCGAGGCGCTGTACTCCGGCACGACCTCTTTCGGCCCGACGCTGCTCGCGAAGACCGTCAAGGATTCGTACGGCTACTGGGGGCAGATCCTGCACTTCTACAAGACGAAGAACCTCGCAGACGACCTGATGCAGCACTACGGCCGGTATCCGGGTCGCCCGGAGGCGCTCGACGTCTGGCAGGCAGAGCGCGACCGCCTGATGGACGACATCTATGCGGTCACCGGCGCGGAACCGAAGTACTGACCCGCGGAACAGAGTACCGTCTACGCGCCGCCTCTCACCCGATCGTACGCTGCCGGCCGCGACGGGGGCTGACGCACCGAAGACACTTACACCGCACCGGAATACGTGCAGGGGTATGGACCGACGAGTCCTCCTTGCGAAATCTGGTGCCGCCCTCCTAACCGCCCTCGCCGGGTGCGGGACCGACCGCTCGCCCGAAACCGCCGATCGAACGCCGTTGACGACGACGGACCCGCCTCCGTCCTCGACAGCTACCGATACGCCGGAACCAACGATTCCGATCCAGACGCCGGCGGAGGGCAACTGCGATCCGGCTGACCGACTCCGTCCGATGCCTGATTCTCCCCGAGCGAGAGAGTATCCGACGCATCCGGGCAGCACCGACCCACCGACCGTTCGATCGTTCGCGACCGGGTACGAGCGCGCTTATCGGTACAACTCCAGACTGCCCGAATTCGAGAGTGTGCGGGTCGACGTCGATTCCCCCGAGTGGGCCGTCGCCGACGTACAGAACGGACTCGCCGTTGGTCTCGACGGACGCGTCCAATTCGACGATACGTCGACGTCGTCTGCGACGGCCACGCCGCTGCCGTCTGGGTTCTTCGAGTTTGCCGTTTGGTACTACCTCACTGAGCGATTCGCGCTGCGGACTGAGGCACACACTGGGCCTCTCGAAGAAGGAGACGAGCCAGATCTTCGGAGTGGAACCATCGTCGCGTGTGGATCGCCGGGCGGCTGAATCGCGTCGTATTCACCGCTTGAGCGACGCGACGGTGTCGCCGTCACGACGTTCGATCCCCACCAACCCGTCCTCTGCCAGGTCCTCGAGAAGCCCCCGGAGCCACTCTCTCCCGTACGCTCCGTCCGGCGCGTAGTCGACCCGCACCCGCGGCCCCAACTCGTCCAGCGCGAGTTCGTCGTACTCCTTGAGCGTCGAGACGACCCGCCCGCGCATCTGTCGACGGCTTCCCTCGAACTCGGGCTGGGTCGGCACGTCGGGGGCGGTGAAATCGCCCGTTTCGTAGGCGTGACACCACTCGCGCCACGGGCACCCGGCTTCGTCGCACTTTGGAACCTTCTCGCAGGCGACGCCGCCGAGTTCCATTATCGCGTTGTTCCAGACGCGAGATCGGCCGCCGGGCATCAGTCGTTCGGCCCCGCGTTCGAACGCCGCGTCGTCGTCGGGGAGGTCGAAGGCGCGGTACAGCACTCGCTTGACGTTCGTGTCGACGACGGCGTCGCCGTTGTTGAACGCGAACGACGCGACCGCGTTCGCCGTGTACGGGCCGACGCCCATCAGTTCGGAGAGTTCGTCGGGCGTCCGCGGGAACGCTCCCTCGTACTCGTCTCTGACCTGCTGTGCCGCCTCGTGGAGGTACTTCGCGCGGTTGTTGTAGCCGAGCGAGTGGTCGCTCCAGAATGCGACGACGTCGGCGCGGTCGGCGGCCGCGAGGTCGGCCGCGGTCGGCCACCGGTCGAGGAAATCCTCCCAGGCGTCGACGACGCGGTCGAGTTGCGTCTGCTGGCTCATCACCTCCGAGACGAGAATCTCGTAGGGGTCGTCGGTCTCCCGCCAGGGGAACGCGCGGTGGTCGGCCTCGTACCACGACACGAGCGCCTCGCGGACGCTCGATAGGGTTTCCTCGTCGATCCGGAGCGCCTCGCCGTCGGTCATCGTCGGAGTCTGGGACCGGCGGGGCTTGTGAATTCTGATCGGCGCGTGCGACCCCGTCGAGAGCGCACCGAGACGAAAGCCGTTTGGCCGCGCCACCCGAGAGCCTGGGGTATGAGTCTCGACGAACTCACCGCGGACGTGGAGTCGGCCTACGGCGACCTCGACGAGGAGCAGTCGGTGTCGCTGGACCGGGAGACGCGCCACGAACTCGCGATGCTCGCGTCGGCGTTCGGCACCGAGGAGACAGACGAACTGCTCCGGCGCGCGGTGCATCTGCTCTTTCAGACGACCGTCGACCGCGGGACGCTCGATTTCCACCTCCGACAGGGCTACGACGTGACCTACGACGAGTACCTCTCCGGAATGACGTTCGAGGAGATGACCGGGCAGAACCAGTACCCGCAGCGCGACGACGAACGCCGCTATCAGATGTAGCGTCCGCCGCCGGTAGCGGGCGACATCGTCGAAGCGGAGAACTTTATCCCGACTCGCCGACGAAATTCGGTATGGACACCGACGAAGTCGAACGACGGATCGAAGCGGGGATCGAAGACGCGGACGCACAGGTCACGCTCCCGCGCGTCCCCGACGAGGACCACGAGGACGCGCACTTCGCCGCCGTCGTCGTCTCGCCCGCGTTCGAGGGGAAGTCGCTCGTCGAACAGCACCAGATGGTCTACGACGCGCTCGGCGACGCGATGACGACCGAGATCCACGCACTGGAGATGAAGACCTACACGCCCGCGGAGTACGAGGAGTTCGCGGGCGACGCGGCCTGACTCTCGGGCGATCGCGACACGGCTCTCACGTTTGTCTCGACAGCGTCAGCCGCTGAACTGCCGCTCGAACCGCGTGATGGCGTCGTCGGTGCCGGCGACGACGGCCTCGTCGTCGGCCCGGAAGGTGAACTCGGCCGGCTCGAACTCGGTGACCGTCGCTTCGTCTCTGATGATCGCGACGACTGTACTTCCGGTTTCGGCCCTGACGTCCGCCTCGACGAGCGTCTCACCGGCGAGGCTCGCTGCCGGCATCCGGACGACGCTGATCTGTTTGTCGTACGCGAGCACCTCCTCGTCCTCGAACGCGGTCGACGCCAGCATCCGGCCGCTGACGGTGGCGAGCGATTGAACGTAGTCTGCGCCCGCGCGGTACAGTTTCTGCACGTCTTCTTCCTCGTTGGCTCTGACGACGATCTGGAGGTCGGGATTCAGTTCGCGGGCGATGAGCGTCGTGAAAATCGCGGTCGTGTCGTCGGCGACCGTGAGGACCAGCGCCGACGCGTCTTCGATGCCCGCTTCTCGCAACACGTCCGGGTCGCGCGCGTCACCGATCACGTCGACGTTCTTCGCGGCCTCGACGTCGAGGACGGTCAGCCGAGAGCTGGTTCGTGCCAGCGCCTCGTAGGCTGCTTTCCCGGAGTCTCCGTAGCCGGCGAGGACGATGTCCTGTGAGGAGAACCGCCGGACGGCCGAGGTCGTCGCCTCGCGAAGTTCCTCCACCTGCGAGTACTCTCCGGCCACCAGCAATCGCGTGCCGTCCTCCAGTACGTCCCCGGGCTCGATCGGCGTCTCGAACTGGCCGTCGAACCAGACGCCGATGACGTTGACGCCGAAGCGTTCGCGCAGTCGCGCTTCGGCGAACGTCTGGTCCGCGAGGTCGCTGTCGGCTGCAACCGTCACCTCGATTACCTCGAAGTCCTCGTCGATAGCGACGCCGGCGTCGAGGTTCGTCCTGACAGTCGTCGGCACCTCCTCGGCCAGGCTCTCGCCGAGCAACTGCCGCGGCGAGAGGACGCTCTCGGCGCCGGCGACGCGGTGGTACTGCGCGAGATCCGTGTCCTGGACGAGCGTGATAATTCGTACTTCGGGAGCGGCGTCGCGCGCCGCAAGCGCGATGCTCGCGTTAGTGTCGTCGGCGACGTCGGCGACGACGGCGACCGCCGACTGCACCTGCGCGTTTTCGAGCGTCTGCGTCGACTCCGGGTCGCCGTGGATGACCTGATAGTCGTCTTCGTGTAACTCCCGCGCCGTGTCGGCGTCGGCTTCCACGAGGACGTACTCGCGGTCGCGGGCGTCCAGTTCCGTGATGAACGTGTCCGTGTGCGGCGTGTGGCCGCAGATGACGACGTGGTCTCGAAGATCCGCGATCGACTCGGGCGCGGAGGGGGTGAGCACGTCGCGGAGCCACGGCACGGCGAGCACGTCGACTGCGGTGAGGATGAGACCGATGCCGGTGAGTTGCATCACGATCGCTAAGGCGTTCATCCGGAACGTCTGCCAGGGGGCGTCCTCGCCGTAGCCCGTCGTCGTGAATGTCTGGATGACGACTTCGAGCGACCGATACAGCGGCTGTGGCCGGTTCTCCCAGTGGGCCATCCCGGCGTTGTACACGGCGGTGAAGACGAGCGTCGTCAGGACGACCAGCGCGAGGTAGTAGACTCCCCGACGGGTACGGAACGCCATATCTGCGCGTACAGGGCACCGATAGTTATACTGTCGGACGCGGGCCGGGACGGCGACGCGTCGGGAGCATCAGAAGCGTCGGGCGCGCCGGGAGCGGCGGGAGTGCCGGTACGACCCTGTCAGGACACAGGAGAATCGAACCGACGGGTTTTACGCGCCGGCCGGTCGTCGCTCCGAGTATGTCCGACGACGAGTATCGCATCGAGCGGGACAGCCTCGGAGAGATGCAAGTGCCGGCGGACGCCTACTGGGGCGCACAGACCCAGCGGGCGGTCGAGAACTTCCCGATCTCGGGGATCGGCTTCGGCCGGCGCTTCGTCCGGGCGCTCGGCGTCGTCAAGAAGGCCGCCGCGCAGGCGAACCGCGACCTGGGCCTCCTCGAAGCGGAGACTGCCGACGCCATCGTCGAGGCGGCCGACGAGGTCATCGCCGGCGAGCACGACGACCAGTTCCCCGTCGACGTCTTCCAGACGGGGTCGGGAACGTCCTCGAATATGAACGCCAACGAGGTCATCGCCAACCGCGCCGCGGAGCTCCGCGGCGAGTCCATCGGCGACCGCGTGGTCCACCCGAACGACCACGTCAACTACGGCCAGTCCTCGAACGACGTGATCCCGACGGCGATGCACGTCGCCGCGCTCGAAGCGGTCCAGAAAGACCTGGTGCCGGCGCTGGAGACGCTCGCGGAGGCACTCGAAGCGAAAGAAGCGGAGTTCGACGGCGTCGTCAAGACCGGCCGCACGCACCTCCAGGACGCGACGCCGATCCGGCTCGGCCAGGAGTTCGCCGGCTACCGGACGCAGGTCGAGAAGGGGATCACCCGCGCGGAGAACGTCAGCGACCACCTCGGCGAACTCGCGCTCGGCGGCACCGCCGTCGGGACCGGCCTCAACACCCATCCGGAGTTCCCCGAGCGCGCCGCGGAGTACATCTCCGAGGAGACCGGTCTCGAATTCCGCCCGGCCGACAGCCACTTCGAGGCGCAGGCCGCCCACGACGCGATGAACGAGGCCCACGGCGCGCTGCGGACGGTCGCGGGCTCGCTCAACAAGATCGCGAACGACCTCCGACTGCTGGCGTCGGGGCCGCGAAACGGCCTCGGCGAGGTCGAACAGCCGGAGAATCAGCCCGGCAGTTCGATTATGCCCGGCAAGATCAACCCCGTCGTCGCCGAAGCGGTGAATCAGGTCCACAAACAGGTCGTCGGCAACGACGCCGCCGTCTCGGCCGGGGCCGCCGAGGGTCAGATCGATCTGAACCTCTACAAGCCGGTCATCGCCCACAACTTCCTGCAGTCGAGCGAACTGCTCTCGAACGCCTCGGAGGTCTTCGCCGAGCGCTTCGTCGCCAAACTGGAAGCCAACGAGGACGTCTGTGAGGAGCAGGTCGAGCGCTCGATGGCGCTGGCGACGGCGCTGAATCCGACGATCGGCTACGACAAGGCCAGCGAGGTCGCGAAGACCGCGCTGAAAGAGGACAAGACCGTCCGCGAGGTCGTCATCGAGAAGGGCTACCTCTCGGAAGCAGAGGCCGACGAGGTGCTCGACCCCGAGACGATGACGCACCGCGGGATCCTCGGCGACGACTGAGCCGTCGATCGGAACCGACGATTTCGATTCACGCGCCGTTTTCCGCCCCGCCCACGTCCAGAATTTTTACGCTCGCCGTCGTATCAGGGGCTATGGCGGGCCCACATCCTCAGGAATTGCGCCGCGTCGTCGAGCAGTTCCCGACGCCGCCCGACTCCGAGCAGTTCGACCGCGCCGACGACCTCCTCGACGGCGTCTACAGCGCGATGGCGAGGTCGTGGTACCCCGAGTTGGAGCGCCGCGTCGACGCCTACGCGGACGGCGACGTCCTTCGGGAGACGGTGCTCGAACACGTCGAGTCGGTGCCGTCGTTCCGACTGTCCGACGGGGCGACGCCGCTGCGTGACCGTCGTGACGCGCTCCGGCGGGCGGCCGACACTCTCGACGAGATCGCGGCGGTGTCGGCGTGGTACGCGGACCTGCGGGCGTTGCTGTCGGACCGACCCGAGGAGTTGACGCGCTTCGAGCGGGTGCTGCACGATTTCGGGTACACCTTGGCACACGGGTTGTTTCTGGGCGCGTCGTCGCCCGAACAGGTAGTGCGGCGACTCCGCGTCGCCTACCGCTCGGTCGGCGTCCGGATCGACGACACCGGCTCCGAGGCCGGGTGCGAGCGGACGACGTTCACCTGCCCGTATCGCAACGTCGCGGCCGGTCGCTACGGCGACCGGTGGGTGTGTCACGAGAAACTGGACCGCGTCGACGACGGCTACGTGACGTACCTGCGAGAGCGCGGCATCGACTACCAGCGCCCGCGGGGGTGTACCGACTCCGAGCAGTGCTACTCGACGGTCGCCAGAGACGGACCGCGGCAGTGGTGGCCGCGCACGCCGCCCGCGGCGGTCGGGGAACACGCCGACCCGTGACCCGAAGCGAGCGCTCCCGCGACGCTATCGGATTCGAGGTCGAGAGCGTTCGGCGCATCCAGCGCAACTACGGGGCCTGGGCGCCGCTCTACGATTGGTTCGCGCGAGCGACGTCCTCGATCGGCGGCGTCCGCGCCGGGTGCGTGGCGGCGCTCGGTCTCGGCCCCGGGGACACGGTCGTCGAGTTCGGCTGTGGTCCCGGTGTCAACCTCCCCGCGCTGCGTGAGGCCGTCGGCCCCACTGGGCACGTGGTCGGCGTCGACATCACGGGGCCGATGCTCGACCGCGCGCGGTCCCGCGTGGCCCGACACGGCTGGGAGAACGTCTCGCTCGTGCGGGGCGATGCCACGACGCCGCCGATCAGCGCGGTCGACGGGGTCCTCGCAACGTTCGTGACGTCGCTGTTCGAAGATCCCTACGCAGTCGTGAGTCGGTGGTGCGGCCTCGCCGACAGCGTCGTCGTGGCGAACTTCGTCCCCCGGGGGAGCCGCCCCGCGAACGCCGCACTCGATCTGTTCGTTCGCCTCAACGGCCGGCTGTTCGACGTCGAGAGCGCGGACGCGCTTTCCCTCCTCGACGAGCGGACGGCCGACTCGCGACGCGCGCTCGTCGACTGTATGGACGAGGTCGCATCCGAGGAGTACGTTTTCGGGACCATCGCGGTGAACGCCGGCCGCAGAAGCCCCGAACACAGCGCCCGAGAGTAGCCTGTCGCGAACGCGACACCGACGCGGTACCGCACCAGTTCGTATCGCGGCATACCGTTTCTCGTCCCCGCGAAAAGATCGATACGTTGATACCCGAACCCGTCGATTTTCAGGTATGCAGGGTCTCCAGTACAGTCGCGACAGCGGTCGGGATCTCCTCGAATGCCGACACTGCGGCGCGACGTTCCCGGAGGGAAAGGCGACGACCGACGGCTGGCACTACGCCTGCCCCGAGTGCGAGGAAGGACGCGGCATCGGCGACGGACTGCGCCGGCTGTAGTCGACGCCGACCGCTCGCCCGTCGCGGTGTGGATGCGCCGCCCGTGAACGCGACCCCGTCGCGGGTACGAACGTGCTACCCTAAACTGCGACCCCCGCCGTACCCGCCGGCGCGGACTGAATCATTTTTTACGCCGGGGGTTCGCACTCATTCGTAATGACCGCGTACGACTACGACGATCTCGGCCTCGTCGCGGGCCTGGAGATCCACCAGCAACTCGATACCGCGACGAAGCTGTTCTGTGGGTGCCCGACCGAGGAGCGCGACCCGGACGCGGCGACGCGCTCGTTCACGCGCTACCTGCACCCGACGAAGAGCGAACTCGGCGAACTCGACGAGGCGGCGCTCGAAGAGAGCCGCGTCGAACGGGAGTTCGAGTACCTCGCCTACGACACGACCTGTCTCGTCGAAGAAGACGAGGAACCGCCGCACCGACTCGACGACGAGGCGCGCGAGGTGGTGCTGCAGATCGCCGAACTCCTCGATATGGAACCGGTCGATCAGGCCCACGTGATGCGAAAGCTCGTCATCGACGGCTCGAACACTTCGGGCTTTCAGCGGACCTCGCTCATCGCTCAGGACGGTGCGATCGAGACGAGCGACGGCCCCGTCGGCGTCGAGGACCTGATGCTCGAAGAGGAGTCCGCCCAGCGCGTCGAAGAGCGGGGCGACGACGTCACGTTCTCGCTTGATCGCCTCGGCGTTCCGCTCGTCGAGATCGGGACGCGCCCCGACATCGACTCGCCGGAGCAGGCCCAGGAGGCCGCCGAGACGATCGGGATGCTCCTCCGCTCGACCGGCGCGGTCAAGCGCGGCCTCGGGACGATCCGCCAGGACGTGAACGTCTCGATCGCGGAGGGTGCCCGCGTCGAAATCAAAGGCGTGCAGGCGCTCGACCAGATCGACGAGATCGTCCGCCAGGAGGTCGGCCGCCAGGTCGAACTACTGGACATCCGCGAGCAACTGCACGAGCGCGACGCGTCCGTCGGCGACGTGACCGACGTCTCTGCGGTGTTCGCCGACACCGACTCGGGCGTGATCGGCGGGGCGCTCTCGGACGGCGGTTCCGTGATGGCCGTCCCACTGTACGGCTTCGACGGACTCGTCGGGCGCGAGATCCAGCCCGACCGCCGGCTCGGAACCGAACTCTCCGATCACGCCAAGCGGCACGGCGCGGGTGGCATCTTCCACACCGACGAACTGCCCGCCTACGGCGTGACCGAAGACGAAGTCGACGCGCTACGTGAGGCGGTCGACGCCGGCGACGACGACGCGGTCGCTATCGTCGCGGCCGACACCAAAACCGCCGAGATCGCCATCGAAGCGGCCGCCGAGCGCGCGGAAACGGCCATCGAGGGCGTGCCCGAGGAGACGCGCGGCGCCAACGACGACGGGACGACGCGCTACCTCCGGCCCCTCCCCGGCGCGGCGCGGATGTACCCCGAGACGGACGTGCCGCCGGTCGGCCTCGACCCCTCGGAGGTCGAGACGCCGGAACTCCTCACCGAGAAGGTCGAACGCTACCAGTCCGAGTTCGACCTCGACGCCGGACTCGCCGAGCAGGTCGCCTACGGCCGGCGGATGCCGCTGTTCGAGCAGGCAGTCGAGGAGGGAATCGACGCGACGTTCGCGGCCGGACTCTTGGAGTCGACGCTGACCGAACTCCGCCGCGACGACGTCGCCGTCGCGGAACTGACCGACGAGCACCTCCTCGCCGTGATGCACCTCGTCGAGGACGGCGACCTCGCGAAAGAGGGCGTCCAGGACGTCCTCGCGACGCTGGCCGAGAACCCCTCGCTCTCGGCCGAGGAAGCCGTCGAGGAAGCCGGCCTCTCCGGCGTCTCCGAGGACGAAGTCCGCGAGGCCGTCTCGGAGGTCGTCGACCGCAACGCAGACCAGGTGGAAGCCGAAGGAATGGGCGCGTTCTCGGCGTTGATGGGCGAAGCGATGGGCGCGCTCCGCGGGAAAGCCGACGGTGAGATCGTCAGCGACGTGCTACGCGAGGAGATCCAAAAGCGGGCCTGAGGGCCGACGCGACCGACAGGACCGTATACATCCGCGTACCGGTTTCACCGACTGCTCGGTGCGCAATCAGTTGCAAACGCTACTATATCTGTGCTACCAATTCTCAATACCAGATGTGATATCTGGTGGCAACTCTTTTCACCGTGGTGATATCTGACGGTATATGGCGGAGATTACGAACGAATGGGAAAATACTGCGGGGAGCGGGGACGGACACGAGGGGATCTTCGAAAAACTCACCAAGTACACCCCGAGCGGTCACTCGATTCCGGAGGACACCTGGCGCGGTCGGCACAGAAATATCGTACTGCTGTTACTTGCGCACATCCCGTTTCTGTTCGCGCTCGGGCTGTACGAGGGGACCGAATCGATCAGTGGGGCGACGTTCCCGGCGTACTCGCTGCCAGAAATCTTCCTGCGGCTGGGCGTCCTGTTCGGGTTCGCCCTCCTCGCGAGTTGGCCTCGACTCGGCCGCCGCGTCCGGACGTCGCTCGCGACGATCGGGCTGGCGACGGGGTCTGCCGTCCTCGTGTACTTCTCTGGCGGCCTGATCGAAGCGCACTTTCACTTCTTCGTCGTGATGGGCGTCGTCGCCGTCTACGAGGACTGGCTGCCGTTCCTCGTCGGTATCGTCTACGTCGCGATCCAACACGGCTACTTCGGGATGACGGCACCGGAGGCCGTCTACAACCACACCGCGGCGATCGCAAATCCGTTCGTGTGGGCGTTCATCCACGCGGCGTTCGTGCTGGCGCTCGCGGCCGCGCTGATGACGAACTGGTACTCGATCGAACGCTCCCGCGAGCAGGCCAGACAGCGGTTAGCCGAGACGGAAGCGGCCGAGGAAGCTAAGGCCGAGGTCGAGGCGAAACAGCGGGAGGTCGAACGCCTGAACGAACACCTCGAAGCCAAGGCAGACGCCTACAGCGCGACGATGGCCCGCGCCGCCGACGGCGACCTCGGCGCTCGACTCGACGCCGAAAGCGAGAGCGAGGCGATGGTTCAGATCGCCGAGGGCTACAACGAGATGATGGACGAGATGGAGACAGCGGTCCAGGACATCCAGGCGTTCGCACAGGAGGTGACGGCCGCGAGCGAGGAAGCCTACGTCGGCGCCGAGGAAGTCAAACAGGCGAGCGCGGACGTGAGCGAGTCGGTTCAGACGATTTCGGAGGGGACCGACGAACAGCGCGAGATGCTCGAAGAGGTGTACGCGGAGATGACCGACCTCTCGGCGACCGTCCAGGAGGTCGCCTCGTCTGCCGAAGGGGTCGCAGAGACCTCACACGAGACGGCAACCATCGCCGACGCCGGCGAGGAGACCGCCCGACAGGCGATCGACGACGCGCAGGGCGCCCAGTCGTCGATCGACTCGACCGTCGAGCACGTCGAACGCCTCGAACGCCAGATGGCCGAGATCGGCGAGATCGTCGAACTCATCAGCGACATCGCAGAACAGACGAATATGCTGGCGCTGAACGCGAACATCGAAGCCGCGCGCTTCAGTGGTGGGAGTGGCTCCGGCAACGGGGACGGCTTTGCGGTGGTCGCCGACGAGGTCAAGCAGTTGGCCGAAGAGACCCAGGAGTCGGCGAACGACATCGAGCAACTCATCGAGGAGACGCAAGCGCAGACCGAGCGCACGGTCACGGAGGCTCGCGCGGCCGACCAGCAGATGCAGGAGGGCGTCGAGGCCGTCCAGGACGTGCTCGACGCGTTCAGTCAGGTGGCGACGAACACCGAGGAGACCGACAGCGGCATCCAGGAGATCAGCGAGGCCACCGACGACCAAGCCGTCAGTGCCGAGGAGGCGGTCGCGATGGTCGAAGAGGTCTCCGAGATCAGTCAGACGACCGCCGAGGAGTCCGCAGACGTCTCCGCGGCCGCAGAAGAGCAGGCCTCCTCGATCACCCAGGTCAGCGCCAACGTCGAGTCGCTCACCGAGCAGGCCGAGCAACTCCAGGCGCTGTTGGCGAAGTTCGAGGTCTCCGCAGCGCCGTCACCGGCCGAGAGCCCGAGCGCGACGTCGCCAGCGGGATCCGATGTCGCGCTGGGCGACGGCGGCCGCTGATTCGGCCATAGTCTCCGTTTTCTGATTCCTCGCCACTCTCATTCGATCGGGACCCGAACTGCCGATTCTTCCGCGCGTTCCCGGAGCCGTGCGATGCGGTCTTCGATCCGTGGATGCGTCGAGAAGTACTCGCGCAGTCGACGTTCGTCCTCTGAGGGGACTTCGCCGTGCGTCCACAGCGGCGAGGCCGAGCCGATATCGGGCCTCGTGGCTCGATCGAGTTTCTGGAGTGCGCTCGCGAGCGCGAGCGGTCGACCCGTCACCTCTGCGGCGCGTTCGTCGGCCGCGAACTCCCGTCGGCGCGCGTGCGATCTGAGGAACAGCGTCGCCGTCAGGCCGAGGAGCCCGACTCCCATCTCGATCCGTGCTCTGAGCCGTCCGGGAATCGTCTCGGCCCACGACTGGGGCTCGCCGCGGAGCCACGCGACGCCGAGCGCGGCCCCCGTCACGAGGAACACGAGCGGTGAGAGGAGCAACTCCAGCGTGATGACCACGAACTGAGTGAGGCTGAGCGCCGTGGTCTGGACGAGACTGTCGTGCCGTTCGAGGTGCGCGAGTTCGTGGGCCAACAGCGCCTCGAACTCCGCGGCGTCGAGCAGGCGAAACAGCGAGGCGTCGACGACGAGCGTCCCACGGCCGGGCGTCGCGAGCGCGAGCGCGTTTGGCATCCCGAGCCGTGCGACCAACAGCCGCGGGCGTTCGACCGCCATTTCGTCTGCGACCGCCGCGAGCAGATCGTAGACGACCGGCGCACGCGACGCCGGCAGTTCCCACGCGTCGACGGTAGCGAGGATCTTCCGCGTTCCCAGACGAAGGCTCAGAAACGCGACGACGAGCGTCCCGCCGCCGACGCCGAGGACGAGTACGACCGGACTGGGGCGGAACTGCCAGATCGTCGTGAGAACGACGATGCTCCCCAGCGCCAAGAGTCCGTAAAACGACAGCACTGCGACCCCGACGGTCATTCGCTGGAGGCGGCTCGGCCGGGGTGAATCTCCCTGGTGCCGACTTCCGGACGGGGGTGCCGACATCTGTTTCGTTACGGTTCCGTTAGGCCGCTCGTTCAGTCTGTGTGGACGCTGTCCGCTGCCGTCTGGTCCTCGCGCTCAGAGTCAGACGCGTCGGTTTCGACGAGGTCGGTTTGGTCGTTGTCGGGGTCGTCTGCGGCGTCGCCGTTCGTGTGATCGCCGAAGGTACGGTCGCCGAGCAGGTCGTTCGCCCGCCGGAAGATTCCCGTGAGGGTGGTGATCTCCCGCTCGGTCGGGTGCGCGCGGCCGAGCAGCCGTCGCATCATCACCCGCGTCTTCTCGCGTTTGTGCTCGCGGCTCTCGATGGAGCGGTGGAACTCCTCGAAGAAGTCGTAAAAGCGGTCGATGTCGGCTTCGTCGGCGCGTTCGCGCTCGACGTCCGGCAGTTGCGTCTCCTCGACGGTCAGCGACCGGAGTTCGTACAGGAGGATCGTCGCCGCCTGCCCGAGATTCAACACGGGGTAGTCGCCGCTGGCGGGGATCGAACAGACCTCGTCCAGTCGGGTCAACTCGTCGTTGTCGAGGCCGGTCCCCTCGCGCCCGAAGACGAGCGCGGTCTGTGTGTCGACCGTTTCCAGGCTCTCGCGAACCTCGACGGGCGTCTTGAACGGGAACCGCTCGTGCTTTCGGCTGTCCTCGTTCGTGATCGCCGTGGTCCCGATCGTGTGGTAGTTCTCGACGATCTCCTCGAAGGTGACCTCGTCGGCGTTCGGAAGGACGTCCTCGCGAGCGTGCCCGGCGAAGCCGTACGCCTCGCCATCCTCGCTGAGTTCCGGGGGATCGACGAGCTTCAGGTCCGTGAGTCCGAAGTTCTTCATCGCGCGGGCGATCGTGCCGACGTTCCCGGGCGTCTTCGGCTCGACGACGACGACGACGGGGTCGTGACTGCGTCCCGTCATCTACTTCGTCGGGTACTCCCGACCCAGATCGACGTCGTCGAGCGGTTCCTCCTCCGCATCGTCGTCGACAGTCGTAATCTCGCCCGTCCGCAGGTCGATACGCTTGCGTTCGCCCTCGTACTCCTCGTTCAGGCGGCGGTTGAGCTCTGCCGGGTCCGGCGGCGTCGGCAGTTCGTCGGGGTCGGTGTCGACGTGTTCGAGGCCGCCGTAGCCCTCGGGAGCGCGGTTGCCGGCGACGAACCACTCGTGGAACTCGTCGCGGAACGTCTCCGTGCCGGCGGCGTCTTTCCCGTTCGCCTCGCGGAACCAGTAGAGGAAGTCGGCCTCGTGCTCCGAACAGAGGAGCACTTCCTCCATCGGCTCGCCGTAGACGATCTCAGCCTGGTTGCAGCGCTTTTTGTTCTCCTCGCCGTGGACGAGATAGCAGGCGTCGCAGGGTTTTCCCTGCAGGTACGTCAGACGGATGAGTCGCTTTCGCGTGTCCTCCGGTACGTCGTCGAGCGACCGGAACTCGCCGTCGTCGGTAAACACCTCCTCCTCGTCGAAACGCCAGCCGCGGAGGCCGATGCTGACTTTGGCCATCGAGGAACGGTAGCGTGCGATCGGATAAAAAGAGCGTGCCTCGGGGGTCGGCCGTGACGTTCCAGAAGAAGACGCCGGGGGAAGTATCAAGGCGCACCGTCGGAAACGCCCTTCTATGCCTGCGGACGAGCCCTCGTCGTCTTCGTCATCATCTTCGTCGTCGCCTTCGACGCCCCCGCGTTCCGGCACCGAGCAGTCCTCGTATCCCGACACCTCGCCGCTGTCGCCGCGGATGGAGGCGCTGCTACTCGGCCGCGACCCCGACACTGCGGTTCGCCTGTCGGCCGTCGCGGGTACGCTCTTCGCCGTCACGTTCGTCCTGCACCTCCCCCCGCGGCTCGTCGGCTGGCTGTCGTTCCCGTTTGGACTCTTTTTGCCGCTTCTCGTCGGCACAGCCTTCCTCGCGGCCGCGGTCGGTGCGTATCGCAACGACGGCTTCTTCGTCGCGCTCTCGCTCGCCGGCGGTCCGAGTTTCGGATTTTACCTCCCGCTCGGGCTCTTCGAGTTGACGTATCCCAGTGCAACGGTCCTCGAAGGGCTGACGATCGGCGCGACGGTCACTGTCGTCGCCGGCACGGCCGGATTCCTCGTCGGCGCGGGCGGGCGGCGAGCGATCCGCCGAATCCGCGACTGACGACGGAACTCGGCGGCCGATTCACCGACGCGCGGATCGATTCACCGTCGGCGCTCGGAGCGTGCGCCTTTTCCTTCCCCCGCGAGAACGCAGGGGTATGGACCCGAAGCGGGAGCTCACGAGCGTCGACCTGGCCGCCCTCGTCACCGAACTGAACCGGTACGAGGGAGCGAAGGTCGACAAGGCCTACCTCTACGGCGACGACCTGCTCCGCTTCCGGATGCGCGATTTCGACCGCGGCCGGGTGGAACTCATCCTCGAAGTCGGCGACGTCAAGCGGGCACACGTCGCAGACCCCGAACGCGTCCCCGACGCACCCGGACGACCGCCGAACTTCGCGATGATGCTGCGGAACCGACTGTCGGGCGCCGACTTCGCGGGCGTCGAGCAGTTCGAGTTCGACCGCATCCTCGTCTTCGAGTTCGAGCGCGGCGACGAGAACACGCGCATCGTCGTCGAACTGTTCGGCCAGGGCAACGTCGCCGTCCTCGACGAGACGGGCGAAGTCGTCCAGAGCCTCGAAACGGTCAGGCTCAAATCACGCACGGTCGCCCCCGGCTCGCAGTACGAGTTCCCCTCCTCGCGTCTCAATCCGCTCACGGTCAGTTACGACGCACTCTCCCGGCGGATGGAGGACTCAGACACCGACGTGGTGCGGACGCTCGCGACGCAGTTGAACCTCGGTGGCCTCTACGCCGAAGAGCTCTGCACCCGCGCGGGCGTCGAAAAGACGATGTCGATCGCGGACGCCGGCGACGACGAGTACCGCGCGCTCCACGACGCGATCGAGGACCTCCGGACGCGACTCCGCTCGGGTGACTTCGACCCCCGCGTCTACACCGACGACGACGGCGCGGTCGTCGACGCGACGCCGTTCCCGCTGGAGGAACACGAGCGCACGGGCCTCGACAGCGAGGCGTACGACACCTTCAACGACGCGCTCGACGAGTACTTCTACCGGCTCGAACTCGAAGACGACGAACCTGAGGAGACGGGTCGCGAGCGCCCGGACTTCGAGGCGGAGATCGAGAAGAAAAAGCGGATCATCGACCAGCAGGAGGGCGCGATCGAGGGGTTCGAAGCGCAGGCCGAAGCCGAGCGCCGTCGCGCCGAGTTGCTGTATGCGAACTACGACCTCGTCGACGAGGTGCTCTCGACCGTCCGTGAGGCTCGCGAGAACAGCGTCCCCTGGGACGAGATCCGCGAGACGCTCGCGGCGGGGGCCGAGCAAGGGATCCCCGCGGCCGAAGCGGTCGTCGACGTCGACGGCGCCGAGGGAACGGTCACGATACAACTCGACGACACCGAGGTGGAAGTCAACGTCGACACCGGCGTCGAGAAGAACGCCGACCGACTCTACACCGAAGCCAAGCGCGTCGAAGAGAAGAAAGAGGGCGCACTCGCGGCAATCGAGAATACCCGCGAGGAACTCGAAGCCGTGAAACAACGGCGCGAGGAGTGGGAAGCCGACGACGAGGACGAAGACGAAGCCGAGGAGGAAACCGAACCCGAAGACCGCGACTGGCTCGAGATGGAGTCGATCCCGATCCGCACCTCCGAGCAGTGGTACGAGCGCTTCCGGTGGTTCCACACCTCCGACGGCTTTCTCGTCATCGGCGGCCGCAACGCCGACCAAAACGAGGAGATCGTCACGAAGTACCTGAACAAACACGACCTGTTCTTCCACACGCAGGCCCACGGTGGTCCGGTGACGGTCGTGAAGGCGACCGGGCCTTCGGAGCCATCCGAAGCGGTCGAGTTCCCGGAATCGACGAAACAGGAGGCCGCCCAGTTCGCGGTCTCGTACTCGTCGATCTGGAAAGAGGGCCGCTACGCCGGTGAGGCGTATATGGTCACGCCCGATCAGGTCTCGAAGACGCCCGAGTCCGGCGAGTACATCGAGAAAGGCTCGTTCGTCATCCGCGGCGACCGGACGTACTTCAGAGACGTCGCTGCCGAGGTCGCGATCGGCATCCAGTGTGAGGGGGTCACGCAGGTCCTCGGCGGCCCGCCGTCAGCGATCGAAGCGCAGGTCGAGACGTCGATTCGCGTCCGGCCCGGTCGCTACGCTCAGAACGACGCCGCGAAGATGCTCTACCGGGAGTTCCGCGAACGCTTCACCGACCAGAAGTTCCTCCGAAAGGTCGCGACCCCGGACAAGATCCAAGAGTTCCTGCCGCCCGGCGAGAGCGAACTCGTCGAGTAGCGCGATTCTCGTACGGCAGGCAGTCCCGAATTTGACTGCGACTGCTGTTATCACCAATCTCGGGGGTAAGCCGCGCGTACTGTCCGTACGTGGTCTATATTTATCTTTGATGACATCGTACTGTACGCTTGGAGCAAATCGGCTGTTCTGCGTCAGAGGCCAGACGGGACGCCCGTCGACGGTCACAGCGCAGCAGACGGCCACGCTCGGTGATCATTATGATACAAGACTCGCTGCAGTACCTCAGAAACGACGAGAATTGGGTTACGACCGTCCTCATCGGAGGGATCCTCAGTCTGCTGGGCGTCCTGGTCGTCCCGACGCTTTTGGTCCTCGGATATCTGGTACGGGTCGTCCGCGGGACGATGCACGGCGAGGAACAGCCGCCAGTGTTCGACGAATGGGGCGACCTGTTCACTGACGGACTCAAGGCGTTCGTCGTCGTCTTCGTCTACGGGCTGATCCCTGGACTCATCGCGGCGGTCGTCATCGGCGGCGGGATCTTCTCGTTCGTCGTGGGCGGCGGATCCGACTCTGCGGGCCTCGTCGGCCTCGGAATGGCAGGGATTCTCCTGGGAAGCCTACTCGCGCTCGTGTTGAGCCTGCTGGCGGCGTACGTCGTCCCGGCGGCGATTTCGAACCTCGCGCAGACCGATCAACTCGGGTCCGCGTTCTCGATCAGCGAACTCCGTCCCGTACTGACCTCGGGCACGTACGCGACCGCGTGGGTGTACGGCTTCGCGCTCATCATCGCGGCCAGCCTCGTCGCTGGCGCGCTGAACGTGATTCCGTTACTCGGACTCCTTGCGGGCGGATTCCTCGGATTCTACGCCGCGGTCTCTGCGTACTACCTCATCGGCCAGGCGTGGGGCGAGATCCGCGACGTCGAGATGCGCGAGAGCGACTCCCTCGACGAGCAGGCGGCCGTGTGAGGCGAGCGCCGACGAAAGTACCCACCGATCTTTCCGAAACCAAATCCCCCACAGTTACTTACTCGCACTGATTCCTCTCAGCCGATGCTGTCGGATGCCCTCCACTATCCGCTCGATAGCGACGACTGGCTTCGCACGATACTCATCGGGGGACTGCTGAGCGTCCTCTCGGTGCTCGTCCTCCCGGTCCCGCTCCTCCAGGGGTACTACGTTCGCGTGTTGCGCGGCACGACCCGCGGAGACGCCGCCCCGCCGGCCTTCGACGAGTGGGGCGACCTGTTCGTCGACGGCCTGAAACTGATCGGCGTCAACATCGCCGTCTCGATCGTCGTCGTCGTGGCGATGTTCGTCGTCGGGATCGTCACTGGCTTCGGCTCCGCGATCGGGTCCGGCGCGGGCCCCGTGATCGGATCCGGAGCGAACGGCGGTCTCGGCGGACTCGGCGGGCTCTTGACCGTCGTCGCGTTCTTCGCCTTCGTCGCGTTCGCGCTGCTGCTCGGCTACGTCGCGCCCGCGATGTTCGCGAATTTCGCTCGCGAGGACTCGATGGCGTCCGCCTTCGACGTCTCGACGGTGCTCGCGGCGGCGACGACCGCCGACTACCTGATCGCGTGGGTGCTCGCCGTCGTCGTCGCGCTCGTGCTCGGGACCATCGCGAGCCTGTTGGGTATCGTCGTCGTCGGGATCTTCGCCCTCTTCTACGTGCAGGTCGTGACGTACTACCTGTTCGGCCGCGGGTTCGCCGACGGCCTGGCGGACGCCCAGCGCGGGTCGCTATAGCAGGATCTTTCTCCCCGCGTCCGAAATCGGGGATATGCGAATTTCGAGCCGCGGCCGCGGCGAGGAGGGGCGCGAGCGGATGACGCTCGTCCCCGAGAACGTCGACGACCTGTGGCACCTCTCGCACGTCCTCGAATCCGGCGATCTCGTCTCCGGCGACACCACGCGCCGTATTCAGCGCGACGACGAGAACCTCCGGGACACGGGCGGCCAGCGCGAGCACCTCTTCGTGACGATCGACGTCGACGACGTCGAGTTCGCGCGCTTTGCGAACCGCCTGCGCGTCGGCGGCGAGATCGTCGACTGCTCGCGCGAGGACCAGCTCGGGCACCACCACACGCTCAACGTCGAGGAACACGACGAGATCACGATCGAGAAGCACTTCAAGCCGGACCAGGTCGAGCGGATCGAGGAGGCCGAAGCGGCGGCCGAGAACGCCGACGTCGCGATCGCGACCGTCGAGGAAGGTGAAGCACACATTCACACGGTCGCACAGTACGGCACCGAAGAGCGCTTCTCGTTCACTGCGCCGACCGGCAAGGGCGAGTACGCCCGCCCGCGCTCGGAACTGTTCGCCGAGCTGGGGAAGGCGCTCGCGCGGATGGACGTCGACGCGATCATCCTCGCCGGCCCGGGCTTTACGAAGCAGGACGCACGGGATTACATCGCGGAGAACCACCCCGACGTCGCCGACCTGCTCACCGTCGTCGACACGGCGGGCGTCGGCGACCGCGGCGTCCACGAGGTGCTGAAACGCGGCGCCGTCGACGAGGTCCAGACGCAGACCCGGATCTCGAAGGAGGCCGAACTCCTCGACGATCTGATGGAGGGCATCGCGACCGGCGAGAAAGTCGCCTACGGGATCGACGAAGTCGCCGAGGCCGCGGAGTTCGGCGCCGTCGAAGAACTGCTCGTCGTCGACGACCGACTCCGACAGGAACGGCAGGGCGACGGCGACTGGGACGTCGACGTCAACGAAGTCATCCAGTCGGTCGAACGGCAGGGCGGCGAGGTCACCGTCTTCTCCGGCGAGTTCGACCCCGGACAGCAACTCCGGAATCTGGGCGGCATCGCGGCGCTGCTGCGCTATCGGCTGCAGTAACGGTTCTGTCGCTTCGCCTCCGACTTATTCGCCGGTGAGCGCCTGGCTGCCGGGCGCGAAGTCGATCGTCTCCCCCAGGCCGGCCTCCGTCGCCTTCTCGTAGAGCAGGTACGCGCCGGCGACCGTTTCGATGCCGGTCCCGCCGCTGTCGAAGACGGTGATCTCCTCGTCGGACTCCCGACCGGGGGCGTTGCCGGCGACGACGTCGCCCAGCTCGGCGTGAACGTGGTCCTCGTCGACGACGCCTTCGTCGAGTGCGTGGAGGAACGAGCCGGCGTCCTGGAACGCGCGGTCGCGGAGGTCGGGCACGTACTTCGCGCGCTCGATGGTCGCGGCGTCGAGTTCGCGCTTCTCGGGGTTGTACTGGCCCATCGCGGTGACGTGGGTCCCCTCTTCGAGCGCGTCGCCGTCGAAGACCGGTTCGCTGGCGTTCGTCGCGGTCACGACGATGTCAGCGCCCTCGATGGCCGCGGTGGCCGAGGCGACGGCGGCGACGCTGCCGTCGAGTCGGCGGTCCATTTCGCCGGCGAACTCTTCGCGGTGTTCTTTGGTCGGCGAATAGACCCAGACGGTCTCCAGATCGCGGACCGTCGCCAGCGCCCGAAGTTGGCCGCGGGCCTGTGCGCCGCTGCCGATGATCGCCGCGGAGCTGGCGTCCTCGCGCGCCAGTTCGTCGGCCGCGACGGCGCCTGTCGCGCCGGTCTTGAAGGGGTTCATACTCGCGCCGTCGAGCAGCGCGAGCGGTTCGCCGGACTCCGAATCGAAGATCGGCGTCGTGAACCACGCGTCCTCGGCTCCGAAGCCGGCGGTGTACATATAGCCGCCCATCGCGCCGGTGTCCGGGAGGATCGCCGCATACGTCGTGAGAAAGCCCGGCGGATCGGCGTTGCCGAGCTTCGTTCGCGGTTCGGCAGGAGCCCCCTCGCCGCGCTGTCGGTACGCGTCGCGGACGGCGTCGACGAACTCCGCGGGCGTCGCGAGGCCGTCGACGTCCGAACTTTCCAGAAACAGCGTCTCAGTCATACGACCGCGTTCGACGGCCAGCGGTAAGAACGTGCGGGAAACTGTGGGACGCGGGATTCGGAAACGAATACGCGGGACGTATCGTGCAACAAACGGCGATGCGACAGGGAGCTGAACGTTCAGTCGGCGTTCTGTAGCCGAACGTTCTGTCGGGTGTCGGTCCCGTCGAAACTGGATCGGGCACCGGAAACCGGCGCGCGGACGAAGAGTGCGTGTCCGATGATTCCTGCCGCGACGGCGGCCGCGATGGGCACTGCTTGGGTGAGAGAGAGGCTGGTCTGCATAAGGCCGCCGGTCAGGCCGAACAGTGCGAGTGGAATGAGTCCGAGAACGTAGTCGTAGTACCCTGTCATAATACAATATATACTACGGGAGTAGGGAATATAATTGTTTTCCATCTCTAACTGATATATTTGTCGTCGCTGTTTGGATGGTTTTTCATAAGTTATGAGCCCCGATTCCGGCTCAGAGACACTCAGACCCGAAATAATTGGGTCGCCGAATTGTACAATTTGTACGTTTTTGCCCGCGTATTAGTGTGACAAAGTAGCATACCAACCGATGCAGCGTGTCTCACACCGGAGCGTTGAACTGACCGGTCGCCGGAACGTACGACGTGAACTCGAACGATCGGTCGATCGTGGCGTTGGTGATGCTCGCTCACGGGATGGTCCACACCTACGAGCTTTCGATCCCGATCTTCGTCTCGATCTGGCTCACGGAGTTCGACGTGCTCTCGCTCGGCGTCGCCGAGTTCGAGGTGACGGCGGCCACGCTGGGACTGGTCGTGACCGCGGGCTACGGCCTCTTCGGTGTGGGTGCGCTCCCCGGCGGCGTCCTCGTCGATCGCATCGGCTCGCGGCGACTCATCACGCTCTGTCTGTTCGGGATGGCTGGCTCGTTCGTCCTCCTCGGCGTCGCGCCGAACCTCCTCGTGGTCACGCTCGCGCTGCTCCTGTGGGGCGCGGCCGCGAGCGTCTACCACCCGGCGGGTCTGACGCTCCTCTCGAAAGGCGTCGAAGAACGCGGTACGGGCTTCGCCTACCACGGAATCGCCGGGAACGTCGGCACCGGCTTGGGACCGCTGCTGACGGCGATTCTCCTCCTGTTCGTGGACTGGACGATCGTCGCCGTCGTTCTCGCCGTGCCGGCGCTCGTCGCCGGCGCGTACGCGATCCGCGCACGGTTCGACGAGACTGCGGCCGTCGCATCTGAGGACACCGTCTCCGACGGTGGAGGTGGGTCTGACGGCGACAGCAGAGCCGAAGGCGGCGTCGCCTCGCTCCCGGAGTTCGTCTCCGAGACGCGGCGGCTCTTCGCTGGGGCGTTCGCGCTGGTCTTCGTCGTCGTGATGGCGTCGGGATTGTACTACCGCGGCGTCCTCACCTTCCTCCCGAACCTTCTCGAATCCTTCCCGGCGTTCGCACCAGTTCCACTGACGTCGCTACTCCCGCCGTTCCTCACCGACGCCCTGGGAATTCCCCCCGGATCGGGACGCTCGCTCAACCCGGAGCGGTACTTCTACTCTGGACTGCTGATCGTCGGCGTCTTCGGGCAGTATCTCGGCGGCAAACTCACCGATCGGATGCCGGTCGAATACGGGCTGGCGGGCGGCTTCGGCCTGCTGGCCGTCCTCGCGGTCGTGTTCCTTCCCGCCGCGAACGCGGGGCTCGCACCACTCTTGGTCGTCGGTGCGATCCTCGGCTGCGCGCTCTTTCTCGTCCAGCCCTTCTATCAGGCGACCGTCGCGGAGTACTCACCGGCCGGCACGCGCGGCCTCTCGTACGGCTTCACGTACCTCGGCGTGTTCGGCGTCGGCGCGCTCGGCGGTACTGTCGCCGGCGCGATTCTGACATATGCGACTCCAACAGCTCTGTTTGCGACGCTCGCCGGGTTCGGTGCCGTCGGATCGGGAATCGGCGTCGTACTCGCCCGACGCGGCCGATAACAGCGACGTGGCGACGACGCTCGACGAAAAGAACGGCCGGCAATTACCGGAGTAGGGCGAAGAACAGCCAGCGACCCGCGATCAGTGCGACGCCGCCGACCAGCAGCACGACGACGCCGAACGAGACCTGGAAGCCGCCCGAGAACAGCGGCGACGCGCGGAGCACGAAGCCGATAATCGCTGCCGGAATCCACGCCCGGATCGCGAGCGGGATCGCTGCCTTCGCCGACTCGGCTGCGCCGGCGGAGTACGCGCCGATGAGCGGGCTCGCGACCGCCCAGCCGACGAGGAACGGGACGAGCGTCAACAGCCACGCGACGGGGGCAGTCGAGAGGTACTCGACGCCGTTGTGGTTGATCACGCCGATCGTGAGGACGGCCGAGAGCGCCAACACGTCGACGACTGCGAGGGGAAAGGCCTCGGCGTCGATGCGTCGTGCGAGGAACGACTCCTCGGATGATGCCATACTCGTCGATTTGGACGCTCCCTAATGGCTCTCTCGGATTCCATCTCGTAGCAGGTGCGGATCGAGTCCCGACTGGCTCTCGACTCACTCTCGGGGGACGCGGCCGACGACGACGTATCCGAACCCCTCGCGGACGATCCGCGCGTCGAATCCTGCCTCCAAAAGCGCCTCGCAGAGTTCCTCGGGCGTCCAGAACGTCGGGTCGAAGCCGACGAGTTCCTCGGCGGCGACGAGCGCGCGGCCGCGGACCCCCCGCGGGTGAAACTCCTGGACGACGAGCACGCCGCCGGGACGGATGACGCGCGCTGCTTCGGCCAGCCCCGCCATCGGGTCCGGGAGATGATGCAGCGCGTCCACGACGACCGCGGCGTCGACCGCGTCGTCGGCGATCGGCAGGTCGCCGGCGTCGCCGCGGACGGCCTCGTGACCCGCGGCCCGAGCGCGCGCGAGCATCCCGGCGGAGACGTCGACGACGACCGGATCGATTCCCACGCGAGCGAGCCCCCGCGAGGCTCGACCGGTCCCGCCCGCCAGGTCGATCACGCGGTCGATCGGCCGGTCGGCGAAGGCGAAGGCGTCGCGCAACCGACCCACCCGCGCCGGCGGCATCGCGACGTCGTAGAGTCGAGCGACACGGTCGAAAAAGCGGACGTCGCCGGGGCCGAAACGAGAGGACATAGATTCGCTACGGCAGCGGCGGGAAAGGAACTGTCGGACCGCCGCACTCTTTTCTATGCCCGCCGTCTCCCTCCACGATGGAGTACGTCGTGCTGGGCTGGCCGTCTGACGGGCCGACGCTCAGGCTCGATTACAGACGGTTCGCCTACGCCGGGAAGTTCGTGATGTCGAACACGGGCAAGGCGGTCGTCCGGGATGGAAGCAGTGACACCGAGGAGTTCGACACCGACGTACGGGCCGCGCTCGCGTTCAACGCCGACCGGACCGAGTCAGACACGCTCTGGTACCGCTACGTCACCGTCCGCTCGGACGCGAAGGGCGAGGGGCTCGGCCCCCGGCTCGCGGCGTTCGTCGCCCCACGCGCTGCCGAACGGGGCTACGATCGACTGCGGATCGCCGTCAACAACCCCTTCGCTTACGAGGCGATGTACAAAGCCGGGTTCGAGTGGACCGGCCGGGAAACCGGCCTCGCCGAACTCGTTCTCGAACGGCCGGCCGACGCGTCCGAAGACGTGCTCGCGACGGCGGATACGGCGACGTACCAGGACGGACTCGACCGGTACCGCGAGCGCGACCTCGGGGAGCCGGAGGCGTCGTTTCTGGCCGACCGCGTCGGCGCCGATCCACCCGCCGCCGTCACCGCGCACCGTCTGTCCTGATCCCGTTTCGGAAGCCGGCTCGGACCCGGACGATTAAATTGCCGTGCGGTCGAATTCCGGACAATGGGTAACGCAGATCTGCGGAGTCTGGCGGCGCTTTCGGCGGTCGACTTCGACGAGGTGGCCGGGAGCGTCGTCGCCGTCGACGCGCACAACTGGCTGTACCGGTATCTGACGACGACGGTCAAGTTCACGCGAGAGGAGGCCTACACCACGGACGCGGGTGAAGAAGTGGCGAATCTGATCGGCCTCGTGCAGGGATTACCGAAGTTCTTCGAGCACGACCTCGTGCCGGTGTTCGTCTTCGACGGCGGCGTGACGGAACTGAAAGACGACGAAGTCGCCGAGCGACGCGCCGCTCGCGAGAAAGCCGAGGAACAGAAGGCAGCGGCCGAAGAGCGCGGCGACGACGTCGCCGCCGCCCGCCTCGAAGCGCGGACCCAGCGCCTCACGGACGTCATCCACGAGACGACGCGGGAACTCCTCGAACTCTTGGACGTTCCGGTCGTCGAAGCACCCGCGGAGGGGGAGGCTCAGGCGTCGCATATGGCACTTCGCGGCGACGCCGACTACGTCGGCAGCGAGGACTACGACACGCTGCTGTTCGGTGCGCCATACACGCTCCGACAACTCACCTCGAAAGGGAATCCGGAACTGATGGACCTCGAAGCGACACTCGCCAAACACGAGATCACCCGCGAGCAACTCGTCGACGTCGCGATCCTCTGTGGCACGGACTTCAACGAGGGCATCTCCGGCGTCGGGCCGAAGACGGCGCTGTCGGACATCCGCGAGCACGGCGACCTCTGGGCGGTGCTCGACGCCCGCGAGGCGTACATCGAGAACGCCGACCGCGTCAGAGACCTCTTTCTCGACCCGCCTGTCACGGACGATTACGCGTTCGATACCGACCTCTCGCCCGATATCGAGGCCGCACGCGCGTACGTCACCGCGGAGTGGGAGGTCGCCGCCGACGAGGTCGCACGCGGCTTCGAGCGTATCGAGTCCTCGCTCGTCCAGACCGGCCTCGACGAGTGGATATGATCGGTGAGCGTGTCGGGAGCGTGAACCAGACGGCTGTGAATCGAACACGAAAACCGGGAGACATCGGATCTGTGACGCCCCGTCCCCACCGCTAGCCGGTAACTCAAACGAGCGTTCCACCTATCCCAACTGGTATGATACCGTCAATCATCTGTGGTGACAATGCGTCGCCGCCGCCTCCTCTCGCTCGCCTCCACCCTCGCGTTCGGCTGTCTGTCGGGGTGTCTCTCTCCGACGGGATCCGGCCCCGCCACGAGGTCGCAGACGCCCGAATCGCTGCCTCCGAGTGGCTACGGAACCATCTCGGAGTTCGACGCCGGCGACCCGTTTGCGACGCGGCGCGTCGGTGACCCCTCCGAGGAGCACCACCACCGCGTCGTGGTCTGGAACGACGACTCCGAGCGCCGATCGATCGGCATCCGCCTCCGGGACGTCGACGCCGACGCGTCCGTTCTCGACGCCGCGCCCACGTTCCCGGCCTACGGCTCGCTGCTCGTCGAGGTGTATCGCCCGACCGACTACGTCCTCGACGTGGCGCCGCCGACGGACACCGACCGCACGCTCGGCATTCGCCGAGACTTCGTCGACTGCAACGACTCGGCGACGCACGTCGCCGTCCGTCCCGACAGCAGCATCCGCGCACGCGTCGTCTCGACGGCGCTCGCCTGCAACGTCGGATCGACAGCGGCAGGCGCAGCCGAGGCGACGCCCGCTTCGACCGCGAATACGACCGGAGACCGAGCGTGATTCTCGTCCGTTCGCGCCGCGTCCTGTCGCGTTCGCACGTCTTCGGGCACCCGATCGCACCACGCCGTCGATTTGCGCGGTAGCTTTTTGTCCCGTCGCGGTCCCTCGTTCGGTATGTCCGTTCTCGAGATGGGTCGTTCGCGACTCTCGTGGTGGGTAGTGGGACTCGCCCTCGGAGCGGCGCTCGCGTACATCGTCTACTCCTTTATCGGGACGTTCGTCTTCGGCCTCTTCCTCTATTACGCCACTCGGCCGATCTACCGGCGGATCAAAAAGCGGATCCGACCGCCCAGCCTCGCGGCCGCGATCGCGCTCTTCGTGTTGGCGTTGCCCGCGCTCGCGCTCATCACGTACACGGGAGCAGTCGCCGTCAGCGAACTGGTTCGACTCACGAACCAGGGCGTCTTCGACCTCTCGCGGTATCCGATCTCGGCCGATCAGCTCGAACGGTTGACGGACTTCGAGCGGCTCCTCACCTTCGATCCAGCGTCGCTGACGTTCGCGCAGGTCCAGCAGGTCGTCTCCTCGATCGGCTCTGCGAGCAACGTTCTCGCGTTCGTCGGCGTCGGCCTCGTGCATCTGTTCGCGATGATCGCACTGGCGTTCTACCTGCTCAGAGACGATGCGAAGCTCTCGCGCTGGCTCAACTCGCGGATCGCCGACGACCGCGGTGTGATGGAGGCGTTCCTCGGCGGCGCCGACCGCGATTTCACGAACATCTTCTTCGGAAACATCCTCAACGCCGTCCTCACGGGGACGATCGGCGTCATCGCGTACTCGATCCTGAACCTCGTGGCTCCGCCGGGCGTCGCAATTCCCGCAGCGGCCCTCATCGGCCTGCTCGCTGGCGTCGCGAGTCTCATCCCCGTCGTCGGGATGAAACTCGTCTACGTCCCCGTCGCCATCTATCTCGGCGGTACGTCGTATCTCTTCGATCCGGCGACGCTGTGGTTCACGGCCGTCTTCGTCGCCGTCTCGTTCGTCATCGTCGATACGATCCCGGATCTCGTGCTTCGTCCGTACGTCTCCGGCCGCAATCTCCACGTCGGCGCGGTGATGATCGCCTACACGCTCGGCCCGTTGCTGTTCGGCTGGTACGGCATCTTCCTGGGGCCGATCGTGCTCGTGCTCATCGTGAACTTCGCCCGTCACGTGCTGCCGGTGCTGATCGCCCGGGAGCCGCTCGTTCCGTACACGGTCGATCCGGGTGTGGTGACGCCGCGGGGATCGACACAGGTCCCAGCGGCGAACCCCGACGTCGTTGCCGACGGGCCGAAAGCCGAATCTGACGAGCCAGCCGATGATCCGGGAGATGACACCCCGGAGACGGACGGTGGCACGGAGACGGCAGGCGGCTCCTCACGCGGCGACCGGGACGATGGCAACGCTACTGGCGAGTTCGAGTTCGGAACGGAACTGGCAGACTCACGAGACCAAGAGCCGACCACAGAGTGAGGTACCATCCCGGGCGCGCGGTGGCGCACTGCCCGGATCGACGATTACGGGTCGACGACGGAGCAGCCACCTCGCGCCGTTTCGTACTGTCGGACAGAACGATGTGGAGCGTATCGACACCCCGTGGGTGCCAACGTGATTCACGAACTGCTGTCCGACAGTATCAGTCGTCGATGCCTTCGAAGGAGACGTTGATGTACGTGCTCTCCCAGTCTTTGCGTGCCGCGATCTCGCGGCGGCCGCGGCGGGTGAGCGTGTAGTAGTTCGTACGGCGATCACGCTGCCCTTTGTCGACGAGTCCTTTCTCGACGAGCGTGTCGAGGTTCGGATAGAGCCGGCCGTGATGGATCTCCTTCTCGTAGTACTCTTCGAGTTCTTCTTTGATCGCGAGCCCGTGGGGTTCGTCGAGTCCGGCGATCACGTACAGCAGGTCGCGCTGAAATCCTGTCAGGTCGTACATCGGTGGATTCTACTTGTATATTAGTGTTCTCCAAAATAAACATATCGACCCACTGTGCGCTTGGGAGTGCCGATCACGGGCCGAAAACTCGATACGTATCGATGAGCTTTCCTAAACATATCGTTACGCTTACCACTACCTGATCAGGGTCCTAATATGTCTGATTAATTATTATTACACGCCCGGTAGCGGACTCCATTCGCGGCCCGATCGCGGTCGACCACCGTTACAGATACCTTACAATTCCACCCACCACGGATTTCGCTCGTCGTCGACGCCCGAGCACCGGAGGCGACACTGTTCCCCGAGTGATCGGTCTCCGGACAGGCGAGTGACAGAGACGTTTCTCGACGATAATAGTCGGAAAAGGAAGCAAGCCGCGTGAAAAGCACGCGGATGCTTGCCGCCCTGAATTGGTCCCCGCTGACGCTTCGGCCCTCCAGACGAAGCGTCACCCGATTGTAACCGACTCCTGCACATAAATATGTCGGCTACGACGAGGATTCGTTCTCCCCACGCGCTCGTCGAGAGCCGACGTATCCCGGCCGCTCACAGCTGTCATCGCCGTTTTATCGATCGTGTTTCGGCGCAAACCCCGTACCTGTCCTGCGGTTTTGCTTCGTGACTCTATCACGGCGCGGAGTCGGCATCGCCATCGCGACGCGTTTTTCTCGCTCGCCGGAGAACGGCCGGTATGCGAATCCGTGGCCGCCGCCGCTGCAAAGACTGCGGGCGCGAGTGGTCGTACTTCGATACGGGCCGGGTAGACTGCCCGGACTGCGGGAGTATGCGGAGCGTCGGAACTGGCGACCGAGAGCGACACACCGACAGCGCGGTCGAGTTGGACCTCTCCGTCCCCCGCGCCGAACTCGATGACGCGACCGACATCGACGATATCGCCTCGGAGTTGAAAACGACTCTCCGTGATTACGTCCGTCAGCGCGGCTTCGTCCGCGCCGGCGAGCTCCAGTCGGTCGACGACACGGTCCTCGCCGCCGCGGAACTGCTCCACGCGGTCGACGTCTTCGGACGGACCCGAGACCCGGACGACGAGATGCAGTGGTACGTCCTCGAACTCCTCCGTGGCGCCGACGACGGCCAGCGCCCCGATCCGTCGTCGGTTCCGGCGTCGATGACCGACGCGCGCGGCCTCGCGTACGCCGAGGTACTCGACGCCTTCTGTTCGGACCTCGGGACGTGGCTCGACGACAATCCGGACCCGGCCGCGCGACAGGTCCGAGAGGCGCTCGCGACCCACGTCAAACGCGTCGACGCGGTCTACGGTGACGTCCCAGCCGAGGAGTCCGAACTCCTCGTTCGAGCGGCGCGCGACCTCGTCTCGTATCTCGTCGACGACGACGAGATGGCGCTGACGACGGCTCAGGAACGCCTCTCTCGACTCGGCTGAAGAGGGGCATATGCAACACCGACCGCACGACCTCGACCGCGCGACGGCAACGACTTTATCGCCCGCAGGCACTTCTCCCGCTGATGGCTGATCGCTTCGACCAGCACGCCGTCCGGCATCGAATGAAACTCCTCCGCGAGGACGGCGACGTGACGCTGTACGAAAATCGGGACGGCGTGGAATGCCCGGCCTGTGGGGAACCCTTCACGCGACTGCTGCTGACCGAACGCCGAACGCACTCGTTCGGCCTCGACGGCTCCGAACGACTGTGCGTCGCCCGCGAAGACGATCGGCTCGTCGTCTGCACACACAGCGAGTAGTGCCGCGACACCGATCACTCCCGGCCCCTGCGAGGCATTTTATACGATACCGGGGCCAGCACCCGCGTGTTCTGAACGCAGACCGTGACGGTCACGGCGGGTGTGTGGCGCGCCGTCACGGCGTCGTAGTCGTCGGAGGCGCCACCTGCTCGCCCTCTCGCCACACAGAGCGTCTGCTGGCCCCGTGGGAAATCAGCCCTTGATGTTACAGACCGGGAACGTCCGTGCGACCTTGTCGCCGATGCCGAGTTCGTCTGAGACGCGGACCACCTCGTCGACGTCCTTGTAGACGCCCGGGGCTTCCTCGGCGACAGTCGCTCCCGACTGCGCTTTCACGTAGATCTTCTGCTGGTCGCGCAGTTCCTCTTGGACGGTCTCGCCCCAGAATTCGCTTTTCGCCTGCGTTCGGCTCATCGTCCGCCCAGCGCCGTGTGCGGTCGACCCGAACGAGAGCTCCATCGAGTGCTCGCCGCCGCGGAGGACGTACGATCCTGAACCCATACTCCCGGGGATGATGATCGGCTGGCCGACGTCACGGTACGCCGACGGGATCTCGGGCCGCCCGGCCGGGAACGCGCGAGTCGCGCCTTTCCGGTGGACGTAGAGCTCACGTTCGGCCCGGTCGACCGCGTCCTCGGGGTTAGTCGGATGGCCGTCGGCGTCGACGGCGACCTCGTGGACCTCCTTCTTGCCGATGTTGTGGGCGACGTCGTAGAGGAGTTCCATCTCCATCTCCTCCCAGTCGCGGTCGAAAATGCGCTCGAAGACGCGGCGCGTCCGATGCATGATCAGTTGCCGATTCACCCAGGCGAAGTTGATGGCCGCACACATCGCGCCGTAGTACTCCTCGGCGAGGTCGGAGCCTGCGGGCGCCGCTGCCAGCTCTTTGTCCGGGAGCTCTGCGAGCAGGTCGCCGTGTTCCTGTTCGATCTTCCGGAGGTAGTCCGAACAGATCTGGTGACCGAGTCCCCGAGAGCCACAGTGGATGAGGACGACCACCTGGTCCTCTTCGAGGCCGAACTCCGCGGCGACGTCCGATCGATAGACGTCAGTCACGCGCTGGACTTCGAGGAAGTGATTTCCTGAGCCGAGGCTCCCGATCTGGTTTTTCCCGCGGTCTTTGGCCTTCTGGGAGACGGCGCTCGGGTCGGCGTCGGGGCGCATCCCCTCGTCTTCGCAGTGGGTGAGGTCGTCTTCGACGGCGTAGCCGTGTTCGAGCGCCCAGTCGACGCCACGGTCGAGAATCTGCTCCATCGTCTCTATATCAGATTCGACGACGCCGCCGCCACCGAGTCCAGATGGAATGTTCGAAAAGAGGGCGTTGACGAGTTCCTCCTCGTGCCCGCGGAGGTCGTCGTACGTCAGGTTCGTGCGCATCATCCTGACGCCGCAGTTGATGTCGTAGCCGATCGACCCCGGCGAGATACAACCGGTTTCGACGTCGGTCGCGCCGACGCCGCCGACGGGGAACCCGTAGCCCTGGTGCCCATCGGGCATACAGACGGCCCGTTCGGCGATGCCCGGCAAGTGCGTCGCGTTGCGGAGTTGCTGGAGCGTCTTGTCGTCGCTGATCTGTTCGAGCAACGCTTCACTCGCGAGCACCCGCGCCGGAACGCGCATCTCGCCTTCCCGCGGAATCTCCCATACGTGTTCGCGGACGCGTTCGAGACGAATCCCGTCGAACTCGCGAACGTCGTCGCTATCGTCGGTCATACTCCAACAAACGATAGCCTGTGAGGAAAGCGTTCTCCTCGATGCCCGCTTCGACTGCCACCGATCGCTTGATCGCCTACTCCAGGTACGCGTTGCGCACCTGCTCCCACTTGTTCTTCGACTCCAAGTGCTTCTGGAGCGCGTCCGCGTAGGCCTGCGTCAGCCGCTCGGCGGCATCGACTCGTTCTTGGTCGGTCCCGCTACTGCCGTTGCCGAGACCGAGCGCACCCTTGAGAGAGTCCATCAGTCCGCCGCTGCTCGACTTCTCCTCGCCAGGGGCGCCACCCATCTGCGCCATCTGGGAACGGACGTTCTCCAGTTCGGGCATAATCTGCGGCAGCTTCTCCGTGTCGGCGACGATCCGTGCCCGGTCAGGATCGTCGGCATGTTCGATGTCGAACTCGGTCGCCGTCATAATGAGGCCCCACTCCTGGCTCGTAAACCGCGAATTTTCGACCCGATCGTTGAACTCCCTGTCGACAGTCATCCGATCGCCGACGATGCTGTCGGTCCAGTCTGCCATACCCCGGTGTACGGCGGTCGCTGGTTTGAGCGTTTCCCTCACCGGAACGACTGGTTGTGGACCCGCTTCGAACTCGATTTGGCTCCATTACCGCCTCGGCAGGTGTGCTTTTACCATCGGAGGACGGGGACTACGTATGGACCGGTACGATCTCCTCTATCGACTCTATCAGGAGTACGAGACGGATACGCTCCGCGATCTCCAGAATTTCGTCGATCTCTTTCCACCCGTCGACTCCCGTGTCGCACTCGAATACTGGCAGGATGCGAGCGACGATCTGGAGGCGCGCAAACGCGAGATCGCCGAGTCGTTCGCCGCCGGCGAGACGCTCGCCGACGTCGCGGCGCGAGCCACGCGCGAACAGACGTTCACGGCGCTGGACCTCTACTCGAAGTACGGTCGCCCGGTCAACGCGCTCGTACTCGACGTTGACGAGACGCTCCGTTCGGCCGGCCGTACGGACAACGAGATCCCTCGTGAGACGCTGCATCTCCTCACTGAACTCCACGAGGCGGGCCTCCCGATAATCATCTGCACGGGACAGACGCTCGAAAACGTCAAGGGATTTATGATACAGGGGCTCGGAACCGAGTTGGTCCACTCGGGGTCGTTCAGCATCGTCTACGAGGCGGGCACCGGCGTGTTCACGCCCGGTCACGGCTCGGACACGAAGCGACTCCTCTACGAGACGCTCGAAGAAGAGGTGCGTGAGGTCTTCTCGCTCGTGCGCTCGCGCGTGTTGACGGCCGCCCCGGAAGAACTCCGCCGCTCGGTCCACCTCCAGGGCAACGAGTTCAACGTGACGCTGAAGCCGAACTTCGACGTGGGCAGCGACGCCGCCGAAGCCGTCATCGACGAAGGCCTCGTCTATCTTGTCGACCTGCTCGGACGGGCAGTCGTCGAGGCCGTCGAGGGCATCAGCGACGTCGGCATCGAGTCGCGGACGGGCGACAGCGAGGGGCCGGGGCGCTCTGCGGACTGGGCACGGGCGTACTACGCCGCCTCCGACCCCGAGATCGCCGACGTCCTCGACAGCGAGGACGCGACGCCGTCACGCGAGGTCGAGGACATCCCCGCGGACGTGCAGGCTCGCTTCGATCGGATCGACGTCGCCTACTACCACGCCGACGCGGCGGAGATCGGTTCGCTCGACCTCGACAAACCGACCGGCGTTCGCGGCGCGCTGGACGTCCTGGGCATCGACGACCCGTTCGTGTTGATGATGGGCGACAGCAAGTCCGACCTGCGGGTGATGGAGTGGGCCGAAGACGTCGACGCCGGGATCGCGGCGGCACCGAAACACGCCTCCGAATCGGTACTCGATCACGTCCGCTCGACGGACGAACTGGTCTACGACCCCGGCGACGCGGGCTCCGTGCTGCGAATCGTCTCGGTACTGAACCGCCTGGACGAGTGGTGATGGCGTCCGACGCGATGAAGCGCTTACGCGGTGCGCGAAAGTACCTCGCGCCCGACGGCAGCCTCGCCGAGTCGTCCAACTTCGTTCGCCTGTGGGTGCTCGCGCTCGCGACCTACGGTGTCGGCGACATCGTCACCACGATCGCGATCATCGAACACAGCCCGGATCTTCGCGAGGCCAACGCGTTGGTCAGGCTCAGCGTCGACGCATTCGGCATCTACGGACTCGCGCTGTTGAAGTACGCCGTGTTCGGCATCACACTCGCCATCTCGCTGGTCGCGGCGGCCGACGACGACGAGTTCTTCGCGTACCTCCCACCGGTGGTTCTCTCGCTCGTCGGCACGTTCACGATGGTCTACAACGTCCGACTGTTGATCGGGTGAGTGGCGCACTCACCGCAGGCAGCGGCGACGCCCACCGCGACTCCCTCTATGCAATCGCTTCGAGGAGCGTCGTCGACGGCTCGAAGGTACAGTGGACCGAAAGCGTCGTGCGGTCCGATTGGATCTCGTTGCCGACCGCGGCGTCGACCCGCCACTCGACCACGACGCTGACGGTCTCGTTCGGGTCGAGTTCGAGCGACCGGGTCGTCTCCGCAGCGTCGGCCAGCGCCACGTACCCGTCGGTACTGCCCACGAGGTACGAACGGCCGCCGCGTTCGCGCGTGATCGCGATCCGGACCGCAAGGTGATCCGAAAGCTCGCCCTGCGTTGCAGTGTCGTCGACGGTGGCTTCGGGTTCCGTCAGCCCGTTCTCGTCGTCGACCGCTCCGCCGACGGCGAACGTCGCGGTCACGGACTCGTCTCGCGGATTCGATACCTGAGCCGTGCTCGTTCCGCGACCGCCCGGGAGCACGTCCTGCGCACCGAACAGCGCCGTGGTTCGGTTCGCCTCGGCGCCGTTTTCGGTCTCCGATCCGCCGTCTTCGGTCTCTGACCCGCCGTCTGATCCGTCGGACCCGCCGGACTCGCCGCCGGCGCTCCCGGTCGAATCACTCCGGGTTTCCGCTTGGTCGTTCGACGTCGAGGCGCTGTCACCCGAGGCGGTGACTGTGTTCTCGTTCGGTCCCCCAACCGTCCGTCCGGCGGGCCGATCGACGACGAACGCGTACCCGTCAGTGTCGGTCACGGTCGCAACGCTGCGACCGTCGGCGTAGAGGCGCGCCGTCACGGCAACGGCGCCCTCGCGGCGGGCTGTCGATCCGGGCGTCGCCACGTCGAACCCGTCCGACTGCGTGTGATCGAGGTACGTCGTATTCGGTCCTCCGACGACCGTCGCGAGGTCGATGGCGTCCGTCCCCGACTGGACCGATTCGACCGACGCGCGGTCGACGACGACCCACGTTCCGTTCGGGAGTCGGCTCCGCACGACGAAGTCGACCCGACTCACGTCGCGTTCGAGATCGAGGCTCCCGCCGAGCGCTCCGGTGACGACGCCCGCGTCGCCTGCCTCGTTGCGCACGTTGGACGGGTCTGTCGCCGTCACAGTGATCCCGGCGACCTCGGACGCGGAGTCATCGCCGAGGAGAGCGGGAGACGGTGGGCCGGTCGCGTCGAACACGCCGGTGGATACGAAGCCAGCTCCCACGCCGCCGAGAACGGTCGCGAGCACGACGACGGCGAGGAGTTTCGTCCGAGTGATTCCGACGGGCACGTCGATGGCGCTCATCTATGCGTCCTGCGACGACGGTGTCGCGGTCGTCTCTCCGTCTTTTGTCGCCGTGGGCGTACTCGCGGACTCAGTGCTTTCAGAGTCTGTGCCCGCGGACTCAGTGCTTTCAGTTTCGGTGGTGGTTTCGTCAGTTTTGGGTTCGGCCGTTTCAGTTTCGGTCGCCTCAGAGTCGTCCGTTTCAGTTTCGGTCGCTTCGGACTTGGGCGTCTCTGTTTCGGCTGTTTCAGTTGTTTCGGGGTCGGAAGCCGCAGATTCGGTCGTCTCCGCCTCGGCCTCGCCGTCGGTGGTGGCCTCGTCGCCGGAACCGCTCTCTGATCCGTTGCTGTCAGCGCCGTTACTGGGTGCGGTCCCGTTCTGCGCAGTGTCGTCGTCCGGCGTGGTCTCGTTCTGTGACGCGCCGTCGGGGTCAGACGACGGTTGCGCCGGCGTCGAGGCGTTCTCGGCCTTTCCGTCCGTTTGGTTTCCGGTGCTCGCGTCGTCGCCGGCAGTTTCGTTCGTCGAGGCGCTCCCATTGGCCGGCACGCTCTCGTTTCCGTCGCTCGGCTCCGGTGCGTCGCTGACTTGGGTACCGCCGACACTCCCGTTTCTCTTGGTGTCGTTGCCGGCCACCGTCCGGTTGCCGTCGACACTCTCGTTTTCAGTCTGGTTCACGTCCGCGTCGCTGTCGAACGCCGCCGCGGCGTCCCCTCCGTTCGATCCCGCTGGTGACGCTCGCGACTCGTTCGGCACGAACAGCCCGAACGGACTGAAGCCGGTCGTGGTCGCGGTCAGTTCGTACCAGCCGTGTTTCTGTTCGCCGACGGCAGTTTCTAAGAAGACCCAGCCGCCCGCGCCCTTGTGGCCGATGACGACGTCGTCGACGTCTTCTCCAGTCCGATCGAGCCACGACTCAGAGACCCACACCGAGAGCTTCGCACAGCCGTCGCCTTCGACTTCGAATGTCGCCGCGGCTTGGAGGTCGCTTTGGCTTTGGTTCACCGTGGCGTTGCCGACCGTACAGGTGTCGAGCGGTTCGACGTCGAATCCGGAGACACCGCCGCCGGCGGTGTCGGCGTTCGAGGCCGTGAGCCCGACCGCTATCGACTCGTTGTCAGACAGCAGTGCGACGGTCGCACTGCCGGACATAGACGCGACGACGACCAGCGCGAGCACGAGTGCGAGGACCCGCCGGGCGTCGATCGAGAGATTGCTGCTCATTCGCTTCCTCCGTTAGTGTCGTCCGTCCCGATCGCCCACTCGGCGTCCTCGAAATTGTACTTCACCCAGTACTTGTCGGGGCACGGGTCGTTGGTCGCACGCGGCGGGTCGCCGCTCTCGGGGAACTCGCTGCCGTCCTGCTCGTAAGTCGCTACCAGAGTGAGGTCGGAGTTCTCGCCGCCGCTGTTGATGCTGAACGGCGTCGATTCCCCGTCGTACGCGAAGACGTCCAGTTTCGTCCCGTGCTTGAGCAGGACGTGATCGACGTGCGACGGGATCGTCGTCACTTCGAGCGTCGCCGCCCGGTCCGTGTCGCCACAGGTCCGTCGAGTAAATTCGACGTCGCTCTGTGTGACTGACTTCTCGCTACAGAACGCGGCGAAACTGATCCCCTTGCCACACGCGACATTCTCGTCGCCGCCGTCGTCGCAGCCGTCACACTCCGGGAGGCCAAGATCGTAGGCCATCGGATCGTCGAGGTACCGCTCTTGCACGGCCCGGAACTCGAACCCGAAGTCGACCCCGACGTCGCCGTCGACGACCTCGGTCAACTCCCACGAGAACGAGACGGTCCAGGTCTCGTCGCCGTCCGGAAGCGCCTCCGTCGAGAGCGCGCCGCCCGAACCGTACGCGGCGCGGAACTCCCGGAGGGATCCCTCGAACAGCACAGTCGTACTGCCGTCGTGGTCCGCCAGCTCGACCCGCACGTCGATTTTCTCCTCGGTCGGTGTACACGTCGGACAGGGAGCGACGAGCCAGACGTACGCTGGGTTGTCGTCGACGGCGAGTTCGAACGAGGCGGTCTCGGGTTGGTAGAGTCCAAGCGATGCGGTGTACGAGTCGTTCTGCCACTCCGCGGGGGACAGCACGTCGACGTCGAGATCGAACGAACCGGTGGTGAATTGCGCCTTGGTTGTCTCGGTGTCTGTGAGCATCGCGGCGACGCCGCTGCCCGAGCCGGCCGCCGCACCGGTCGCAGCGAGCCCGTACAGGAGTTTCCGCCGCGACAGTCCGCCCGGCCCGTCAGCCACCGTGCGTCCCCCCGTCAGTTTCTACGGTGGTGGTCTCGCCGGCGGCTGCGGCCGCGGCTCCGCCGTCGGGATCGTCTGGAGGGCCGTCTTCGGTGTCAGCAGGGGGAGCGTCATCTCCGGCGGTGCTCGCGTACAGGCCGCCGACGAACAGGAAGCCGATTCCCGTCGCAACGGCTCCCGTGATCGCCCAGGCCTCCGTGAGCTTGTACGCCGCGTACGCGCTGTAGGGGAGATACAGCGCGAACACGACCGCGAGGAGCTGGAGGCTCGATCGAGTCAGCGTGATCGCCGAGCCCTCGCTGTCGACGTCGGCGGCACTGTGGCTCCCGACGCTCCCGGCGGCTCCGCTATTCCCGTCAGTCGCGGCCGCGTGGCCGCCCGCAGTCTCCGGTCCGCCGTCGCCGCCCGTCTCCACGTCGTCGTCGACAGAGTGCAGGAGGGTCCACAGCTCGGAGCCGACGAACAGCGCCAGCGGCACGACGACGGCCGCGACGAACCCGACAGGGGTGTTGACGGCGTTGACGACGTATCCGATCAGCGGGATGACGAACAGCACCTCGCCGATCACCCGATCGTACGGCACGGTTCCGCTGTCGGGGTCTTCGTTGGCGTCGCCTTTCGTCACGTAGGCCTCGCCGCTCTCACGCTCGACCACGTCGACGACGCGGTGGGTCGTCGGCGTCTCGCTGTCGGTTTGGAAGGTGATGATGTCGCGTTCGGTGATCTCGTCGGGTGATGCCTCGCGGACGATCACGGCGTCGCCGGGGCTCATCGCGGGCTCCATACTCCCCGAGAGAACGACGAATCCGTGATCCGCGCCGACGACCTGGGGGACTCCGTACACCACGAACGGCGCGACGGCGGCGATCAGGAGGATCACGCCGACGACGTGCACGGCGGTCCGGAGCCACTCGTCGTCAGTCACACCCATCGTCGTTCACCTCGTGCGGCTCCCGAGAGACTGTCCGGTGTCTGTGTGTCGTCGCGATGCAGGTGCTGATCGTGCCCTCGTGACCAGCTGCCAGCGGGTGAGGTGACAGTGAGCGATCTCCACCCCTCCGTTCGTGCGATGTTCCCCGTGCACACGACAGGAATGCGGAGTATCGGGCTTAGCTATCGACCGATTAGCGGCGTTTGGCGACCGCGTAACCGGCTGTTTAACGACCGACCCGGCTCTCGGGCCGTTCGGCCGGGGGTCCGCGGACGCCCGTAACAAGCTGTTAATCCATCTCATACTGTCCGTTCCCATCCTGTCAGTCATCTCTACACGCCTCCACGGTGACGCCGACGACGAACTGGGCCGAGTCGCCCTGAATCACGTTCCCCGCGCGCTCCGGAATCGACCACCGGAAGGTGACGTAGACTGCATCGCCGACAGACAGACACGACTCGCCGCTCCGACTGAGCGGATACCCCTCATCGAAGACGGGATCGGCGTCGACTTCCGCGAGCGTGCCCGAAGCGATCATCTCGTCGCCGTCGGTCACGAACGGGATATTCTCGTTCGCGCCGTTCCCGGTGCCGAGGCCCATATCGCGCCAGAGTTCGATCGTCGCGAAGTCCTGGAGTTCGCCCGTCTCTGCGGTTTCGTCGCCGGCGGCACGCTCGGGCTCGTTGCGCCCGTTCTCGGCGGTGTCCGTGAGCGCAAAGTGGAGGGAGACCGCAGCCGATCGAGCGGCGGTTCCGCCTGGCGTGTCGTCGGCGAGGCCGGCCCGGAGCGTGACGGCTCCGGTATCACCCGGGAGCACCGCCTCGTCGACGACGAGGCCGACGTCGCCGGTGTGCCCGGTCGAGCCCGTCGACAGGTCAGTGTCCTCCGTGACGACGCCGTTGACGGTCTCGCGCCAGTCGAGCGCGACCGTCGGCAGCGACTCACCAGCCTGGATCTGCGTCGACTGATTCGGCTCGACGGGGTCGAGACCGGCGGCGCTCCGCGCGGGGGCCGCCCCGAACGCGAGCAGCGCAGTGCCGGAGACTGCACCGAGTACCTGTCGGCGTGTTGGATTGTCCATCGTCGGTTCGGTACCTGATCGCTACTCCGCGTTCGACTGGTCGTTGTGACGACACTGCTCGGTGTAGAAGCCGAGGTCGAAGCCGACGGAATCGGACTGGATCTCGTTGCCGACGTCGGTCGGGAGCCACCACGCGAGGCCGATGTAGTGGTCCGTCGACGGCTCGAAGCAGCAGTCCTCGCCGTTCGGCTCGTCGCCGTTGCCGTCTCCGGTCGAGGCGGCGAGACAGAAGTCGACGTGGCTGATGTCCTGACCCGTGGGAGTCTGCAACTCCGTATCCTCGTCGCTCTTGGCGCCGATCGCCCCGTCGTCCTCGGTGAAGTCGTCGTCGCGGTCCTCGTTGTCGTAGCTGTAGACGTTTGCGCCCTGATTGCCGCCTTTGACGATGACTTTCGCGACGCAGTAGCCCTCGTCGCTGTCGATCGACCAGTCGGTGACGGTCTGGTCCCCGTCGACGAGAGCGGTCGTCACCGTGATCGTGCCGTAGGGCGTGTCGTATTCTTTCTCACCGCTCTCTGGGAGCGGTCCCTCGGGCGCCTCGTCCGTCTTGAGACCCTGGATAAGGCCGAAGTCCGCGCATTTGGGGTTGAATCCGATCGTGATCTCGGTCGAGCCGTCAGTCAGCGGCGTGTCGACAGTGACGTCGTCGTCGGTGGCGTGCAGACTATCGTAGACCTTCTCTTCTGGACAGTCTCCCGCCGGCGGTTCGACGATCGGTCCGCCGGTGTCGCCGGGACAGAGCTGAACGCCGTTTCCGCTTTCGAGGAACAACAGGAGTTCGCCGAGCGAGAGCGTCGGCGTCAGATAGCCCGCGCCGTCACCGCCGTCGCCGACTTCGGCGACGTTGTCGCCGTCGTCGTACCACAGGCGGGTCTGGATCGCGTCGAGGAGTTCGCCGTCCGATCCCGGACTCTCGACGGTCCCGTCCTCTGCGGCGGACTCGCCTTCGGGCTCTGTCACGCCGCCTTCAGCGTTCGATCGGAGCGCCCCGCGGAGCCAGACGTACCCCGGATTCCCGCAGAGGTGATAACTCAGCGTGAGCTCGCCGAAGTCGCCGGGTTTGACGTCGTCGAGACTGACGAGCGGCTTTGGTTCCTCGTTCTCGGCGTCCCAGGTGTCGTCGTTGTCCGTTCGGAGCGCACCCTCGGCCTTCGGATCGAGGTCTTCGTCCATATCGGCGCCGTCTTCGCAGATGTAGCCGACGTCCCGTTCGGTCGTTTCGCCCGGCTCAGACGCGAACGCCTCCTGGATCCGATCGCCGTCCGGGTCCGGGTACGCTTCGATGGACGTCGCGCCCATATAGTCTCCGAGGTCGCCCTCAGCGACCCAGACCATCGGATTCTCCGGGTCGGGGAGCGGGACGTATCCCGAGGTATCTGCAGGCTCGGATCGGGTGACGTCGAGGCCGCCCGTCGGGTCGGCGAATCCGTACGCCTGCGGGAACGAGTAGTGCTCTTCCCAGTCGACTTCGAGGTCGAGTTCGCCCGCGGTGAGCGTGTTGTTCTCGAACGATTCGGTGTCGTTGAAGTACGCACTCGTGCCGAGGCCAGCGCCGGCTGACGCCGCGCCGATGGCACCGAGTGCGCCCAGCACTTTCCGTCGTGAAAGTTCCATTTGACTTTTTGTCATCTGAACCCTCTCCCCAGTAGCGGGAACACCCACCGGCAGAGTCGAACTGCCGACCGCGAAAAAACCGCGACGCACCGGCCTGGGCAGTGACGTAGTTCAGGTCTATTTCCTGGCGGCTACGCCGTCACTAGGTGTTATTCGAGCTCCCCGCAGTGCTGTCGATCTGACCGTTATCTGGGTTTGGACCGAGAATCACATCCTGGTCGGCAAGCGACATAAATGCGCCACTAGAGTACTCGTCTGCCCACGGGTTGGTCGGGTACTTCCCGTCAGGAGTGACAGAATCGCCGTTCTCATCGGTTCCGCGGAAGCGGCCATTGGGGTTGTGGCGGGACTGCTCCGAGTAGAAGTCGAAGCACACCGTGATGGCGTCACTCTGCACTTCGTTGCCGACCTCCTTCGGGAGCGACCAGCGGACCGTGATGTACTGAGACGTTCCGTTTCCGAACGGATCGATGGGTTCGCCGTCCGGATACGCACCACCGACGACGTCCGGTGAATCTCCGTCACGAACGCCGTCGAGAAGCACGGGGATCGAGCCATACTGACCCTGTTCCTGCGTCGCCTTCAGATCGAGCGGTTTCTGGATGTAGCGGTCGTTCCAGATATTGCCCGTCTGCTGTCCATCGACCACTGTCGCGTTTTGGTTCTGGTCGTAGAAGGAGCGGAACGCAAGGTTCTCGTCAAGCTCCCCGTAGCCGTCAGTATCCTCTCCTTCGGCTTCGAGCTCTGCATCGGTCTGACCGTTTTCCATCGAGTTCTTGAGACGGCCGCGGAACCAGACCCACGCGGGATTGTGCTCATTCAGAATCTCGAACCGGATCCATCCGGAGTCGCCTGGTTTCACATCGTTGAGTTCGATTCCGAGCCCATCCCCATTGGTGTCGGTCGGTTCGACGAGTTCTGGGTCGACGTTGTTCCCGTAGTGACTGACCTCCCACCCGATCTTGAGGTCGAGCTTACCAGCGGTGAAGGATCCGCTCGTGCTCTCCGAGTCACTGAAGAACGCCGTCGTTCCCATACCAACGCCTGCGGATGCGATACCGATCGTGCCGAGCGCTCCGAGCGCCTTTCGGCGCGAGAGCTTGAATTCGTCTTTTCCGGACATTCTCATTCATCCCCCTGCGGGGGAAACCCACCGGCGGAGTCGAACCGCCGCCGCAGCCGTCGTCGAGGCGCCGACTGCGGACCCAGTGTGGGTGAGTCCACACTCCACCCCACAGGAGACACCCCATTAGCTAATCGCGAGTTTGCGCAGCTAACACCCGGGTTGTAGGATTATCGCCGTATTTTCGGCACAAAGAGCGGCTGAAACGGTGGCAGCAATCACTTGCTGCGACGAAGACTCTGGACTGAGTGTAGCACCCATCTACTCACGACAGCCGCGAAAAATAGCGTATTATCGACGCGGAGTGGGGTCGCAACAGTGATTCGAGTCTCTACAGCGTCGTTGAACCCGTGAAAAACCCGATTAACGACTCGTTGAGGGTTCTTGCACGACGTTAATCGGGTTGATTACTATATGCTTACCTCGTTGATACGCAGGTAGACCTGTCATATGAGTATCCGATCGACGCAGACGGGCCAGGGGCTTTCGGAGACGGATATCCACGACCTCCTCCGGAACGACCGGCGGCGACACACGATCAAGTGTCTGCAAGAACACGGACGCGAAGTGATGCTTCGGGATCTCGCCGAGGACATCGCCGAACTGGAGACTGAGGAGTCGCCGCCGCCGCGGAACATCCGCGACAGCGTCTACATCTCGCTGCACCAGAATCACCTCCCGAAGCTCGACGACGCCGGCGTCGTCGACTACGACCAGGATCGAAAGACGATTCGGCTCAAAGACAGCGCGCGTGCGGTCGACGTGTATATGGAGGTCGTGACGAAGTACGGCGTGACGTGGGCGACGTACTATCGGGCGCTCGGCACGGTCTCGCTCTTTCTCGTCGTCCTGTCGCTCACCGAGGTACCGCTCGTCTCCGCGGTCGATCCGCTCATTTTCGCCAGCGTGTTTCTCGCGATCATCGCCGGCTCGACGCTCTATCAACTGTGGTCGCGTCGCTGGCTGTATCTGAATCAGCTCTCGTGAGCGTTCCGTTCGGATCGACGAGCAAGCGAGGATACGAGACGTTCCGATAGTCGCCTCCTCGGAATCAACGTGCGTCGAAAAAGTGTCCTGTCCCGTGTCGGTGCCGCGGCCGTCAGTTCAGAGGGCGTTCGGTGACAGTTGCGCCTCGAACAGGCGCGTCCCGCAGTCGTCACACGTCGCGGCCACGACCTCGAAGGACCGACAACACGACTCAACCGTCTCCTCGTCCAGCGTGACTGCGCCATCGCAATCGGGACACTGATCGAGCCACAGACGGAGCGCGCCGAGCACTTCCAGTCGGGTTTCGTAGTCGAGTTCTTCCCACGCTGCCGACCGCGCGTGGAGCACGGCGTCGGCCGCGACGTCCGCGCGGTAGGCGGATTCGGACTCCCACCGACCGATCGTCACCGAGTCGGCGACCGCGACGAACGCGTTCGGCTGCCGCTTCGTTTCTATCTCCGCCCGGTCGACGCCGAGCCCCTCGAATAGCAACTGGTCGCCAGGTTCGCTATCGCCGACCGACTGGCGCGCCATCTGCGCGTCCCACGACTCGCGGAACGCCGGCATCAGACACAGGTCTTCGCCTCCCTGGCACCGTTCGAGGACGTCGAGATCGACCAGAAATCGCTCGATGTCGCCCGGATCCTGTTTCCCCGCGCCGAGCGGGGCCGGAGCCTCGTGGGCGTCGAACAGCCCCAGCACCGAATCTGGGAGATAGCGCTTGGTCAGCGTCGGCGTTCCGGGGATCAGATACCCGCGGAAGTAGATCGCTGCGACCCCGACGACGAGCAGCGCGATGCCGAGCGAGAGGCGGATCGAGGCGAGTCCGATCGCCAGAATACCCGCGATTGCTACATTGACCACTGTGCACGGGAGACACCGGTTCGCCCCGGTGTACTCCGGCTGCCGCCACCTGAACTGCGTCTCTCCGATCGCTTTCATCGGTCGTCTGGTGACTTCCTGTCACTATAGCTAATCGTCGCTTAACCGACACAGTGCGTCTGTTCAAGACGGGTCGGACGTGAAGCGGTAGTGGATCGAGGCCGTCGTGCTGTCTGATTGGATCTCGTTCCCAACCGTGGGGTCGATCCGCCACTCGACGACCAGCGAGACGGGCTCGTTCGGCTCGATCGCCAGCGACGCTGTCGCGCCGGCAGCCGTCGACAGCGGGACGAATGCGTCTGCACTGCCGGCGACGTACTCCCGATCGCCGGACTCTCGAACGAGGACGATCCTGACGTCCAACTCCGACGAGAGTTCGCCATCTTCGGGCGTCTCGTCGACCACCGATTCGGGCTCTGTCACGCCGTTTTCGGCGTCGATCGCGGCCCCGACAGTGACCTCTAGCGTAGTCATCTCCGCCGACGTCGGCTCCAAGACCGCCGCCGACTTGCCGGCACTCCCCGGGACCACGTCCCCGGTCCCGAAGAACGCCGTCGTCGGAGTGGTGCTGTCTGTCGTCTCGTCCGCGTCGCTTGCGTCGGCTCCACTACCTGATTCGGGACCGCCGTCCGATCCCGACCCGGTCTGAGTGATCGTGCGTCTAGTCGTGTCGGTCGGATCGCTGGCTCCGGTGGCGTCGCTGTTTTCCTCCGTCGCCGACTCGTCCACCGGCGCGAACGACATCGTCGCCGGTGCTGGTCGATCGACGGTGAGTTCGTAGCCGTCGACGTCCGTGACTGTCGCAATCACTTCGTCGCCGACGAACAGTCGCGCCGTGACCGCGATCGCGCCGCGGCGGACCGCGACGGTCCCAGGTTCTTGGACGTCGAAGCCGTCAGACTGAGCGGCATCCAGGTAGATCGTGTCTGGCCCGCCGACGCCGGGCTCCAGGTTCAACTGGCCGGCCGGAACCCCCGTCGCGGTCCCGGACGCTGCGACCGCCCACGTTCCGTTCGGCAGTCGCGTCTGGACGACGAATTCCACTCGGTCGGCTCCCTCGGCGAGCGTGAGTGTCCCGCCGAGCGTCCCGCTGACGACGCCTACATCACCTGCGTCGTTCCGGATGGCGACGGGGTCGGACGCCGTGACCTTGATCGTCGCGAGGGGCGCCGCAGCGTCACCGACCTCGGCCGGGCCAGGGCCTCGCGAAAGGGTGAAGCCGTCCGAGAGAACACCGACGCCCGCTCCCGTGAGTGCCATCGCAATCACCACGACCGCCAGGAGGTGTTTCCGCGAGAGCGTCGCCGGGACGCCCGATGGGGTCATCACTCCGCGCCCGTGCCCGAGTCAGCTCCGCTCGCTGCGTCGCCCGTGTCAGAGCTGTTAGACGCCGACTCGCTGTCTTCGTTCTCGGCCTTCTCATCGTCTCCGCTGCTGCTCTCGCCGGTAGCCGTATCGGACGCACTCTCTAGTTCGTCGCCGGGTTCACTCCCGTCCGGGTTCTCGGACGCGGAACCGCCGACTGGCGCCTCGGTGGACTCGTCGGCGCCCGGATCGCCGTCGCTCGATTGCTCGATGCCGGCGTCGCTCTCTGTCTCGTCGTTTCCGTCACTACTCGTCGCGGCGGCGTCCTCACTCTGGGTTTCGCCGCGAGCGTCGCCGTCGCCGCTCGCTCCGTCAGTGTCGGCCGTGTCGTCACCAGATCCGTCCGCGTCGGTTTCGGTGTCGTTCGGCTCCGACGGCGATTCGTCGGGCGAGTCACTCGCCACGGCGTCGCCGTCGCCTGACGGCTCGGGCTCTTCGACGGTCGCACCAGCCTCCGAAGTCGACGCGTCCGTGGTCGCGTTCACCCCTGACTCTGGCGCTGCGTCCGGCCCACCGGACTCGTCGTTCGCGCCGTTCCCGGACTGCGTTGCGTTTCCGACGATTCCGCCTCCGGCCGTCGCGTTCCCGGCGGTCTCGTCTTCGACCGGGTCTGCGGCCACTTCACCGACGGTTTCGTTGGCTGGGTCGCTCCCCGTCACATCGTCCGAGACGTTCAGATCGCCGCGGTCACCGGGCACGCCGGGAGCGGCCGCTTCGTCCGGTCCGCTCGCTCCGGTGGCTGCCGCGCCTGCGGCGGTGTCCACGAACGTTTCGTTGGGCACGAACAGCCCGAAGGGGCTGAATCCGTCCGTGACTGCAGTCAGTTCGTACCAGCCGGCCTGCTCGCGCACGACCGTCGTCTCGAAGTACGCCCATCCGCTCGCGTTCTCGTGACCGATGACGACGTCGTCGACGTCCGTGCCGACGCGGTCGAGCCAGGACTCCGAGACCCAAACCGAGATCTGGGCGCAGCCGTCACCCTCGACGTCGAACCGCTCTGTGAGCTGCAGCGTCGCGGCTTCGTGCTCGACCGTTTCGACCGGACAGGCCGCGACCGACTCGACGTGGAACTGGGAGACGCCGCCGTGATCGTCGACGGTCAAGCCGACGTCGATCGACTCGCGATCCGACAGCAGTGCCGTCGTCGCACTGCCTGATACGGAGGCGACGACGACGAGCGCCAAGGCGACTGCGAGCAGCCGTCTGCCTCCGTCGCGCCGCCAGCTATCGAACGTCATCGCGCCACCGCCAGTGTCGTCTGATTTCTCATTCCTCGTCACCGCCACTCGAATCGCTCTGTCCGTGATCGATCTGGTCGTCGCCGTTCGAGGCTCCGAACTCGTGTTTAAGCGAGTACGTGCCCGGGCACGGGTCGCTGTTACTCCGCGGCGGCGTCCCGCTGCCTGGGTACTCGTTGCCGTCCTGCTCGTAGGTCGCCACCATCACGAGATCGGACTGGTCACCGCCGGTGGTGACGCGGAACGGCGTCGCCTCGCCGTCGTACGCGAAGACGTCCAGAGTCGTCCCGTGTTTGAGCAGGACGCGGTCGACGTGCGCCGGCAGGGCAGTGACGTCGAGCGTCGCGTATCGATCGGTATCTCCGCACAGATGACGCGCGAAGGCGACGTCCGCGGGGTCGATCGGCTCGTCGCTACAGAACGCGACGTAGCTGATGTCCTTCCCGCAGTCGCCGGTCTCGTCGCACGGTGCACACGCCGGGAGGCCGAGATCGTACGCGCGCGGGTCGCCGAGGTGTCGCTGCTGGACGGCCCGGAACTCGAATCCGAACGCTACGTCCGTGTCTGCGACCGGCTCGGTCAGCGTCCAGGTGAACGAGACGGTCCACGTCTCGCCGTCGCTTGCGAGCGCCTGCGTCGAGAGCAACGCTCCCGATCCGTACGCCGCACGGAACGCGCCGAGCGTCCCGTCGAAGAGCGTCACCGTGCCCGCTCCCGGAATCGTCAGGTCGAGCCGCACGTCGAGTTTCGATTCGATCGGCTCACACGACGGGCAGGGGGCGACGAGCCAGACGTACGCCGGGTTGCTGTCGACCGACAGCTCGAAGACGGCCGTCTCCGACTCGTTGATCCCGAGCGACCCGGTGTAAGCGCCGTGCTGCCAACTCGACGGCGAGCGCACGTCGACGTCGAGGTCGAGCGTGCCGACCGTGAATTGTGAGCCAACGCGTTCCGTGTCGGTGAGCATCGCGGCGACGCCGCTGCCCGAGCCGGCCGCCGCGCCGGTCGCAGCGACCGCGTACAGGAGCTGTCGCCGCGACAACCCGAAACCGATACGTCCCTGCCCTCGATCGTTTTCACCTCGCTGTTCGTCGGTTCCGCGCTCTCGTGTCACATCTATCGTCTCCACTGTGTTCGATGGCCGTTCCGGGAGAGATTGCCTCTCTGCGCCGGCAGGCGCAGATTTTCCGGTGGACAGATCACTCCCGCTCTGTTCTGTCTCGAAGTTACGCATCGTCGTCTCGCCCCCTGAGTTCGCTACCGCCGTCGGCAGCGGTCGATCGGTCGGGATAGACGGCGTCGGCGTCGTCGCCATCGACCGGCGGCATCGGAACTTCACTCGGCAGGTCGCTGTCGGCCCCCTCGGTGGAACTCTCCGCGCTGCCGTCCGCGTCGCTGTCGGCATCCCCGTTTGCGTTCTCGTCGCCGCGGGTGCCGACGTACAGGCCAACGGTGAACAGGAGCCCGATCGCAGTCGCGATCGCAACCGCGATCGTCCACGCTGCGATCGTGGTGTACGCGACGTACGCGCTGTACGGGAGGTAGAACGCGAACACCAGCCCCAGGAGTTGGAGGCTCGACCGCGTCAGGGTGAACGACGCAGTCGCCGACGTCGATCCCGATTCGGCTGGGGTCGGCTCCTTCGACGCTGCCTCAATCGGCGCCGGCGCGTCGTCTCTCGCCTCGGCCGCTGCTCCCCGTGACGACGTCCCGCCGCTCGTCGCCGCACCCGTCTCGCTGTCTGCCGATCCGCTGTCTGCCGATTCGCTGTCCGCCGATCCGCTGTCGATCGACTCACTCTCGACCAGCTCGCCGTCGACCGATCGGACGAGCGTCCAGACCTCCGAGAGGACGAAGGCGACCAACGGTCCGACGACGACCACGGCGAAGCCGACGGGGGTGTTGACGAACCGGACGACGTAGCCGAGCAGCGGGAGCGTCACCAGCACCTCGCCGAGCACCTGCTCGTGAGAGACGGTTCCGCTGTCGGGATCTTCGTTGGCGTCGCCTTTCGTCACGTAGGCGACGGTCCCGTCCCGTTCGATGACGTCGATGACGCGGTGGGTCGTCGGCGTCTCGCTGTCTGTCCGGAAGGTGATGACGTCCCGTTCGGTGATCTCACCCGGCGCGGCCTCACGGACGACGATCGCATCGCCGGGGCTCATCGCGGGTTCCATACTGCCGGAGAGGACGACGAAACTGTAGTCGGCGCCGGCGACCTGCGGCACGCCGTAGACGACGAACGGAGCGACGAGACCGACGAGCAAGAGCACGCCGAGTACGTTTGCGACCGTTCGCAGCGCGCTGCGCTCACTCGTCATCGTCGCGGCCCTCCAGTCTCGCCAGCAGGTGAATCATCACTGGAGGAGAGATGGACGCTATCGGGCATAGCTATCGCCGCGTTAGGGGAGTTCCCCGTTTCGGCATCGTCGTCTTGAACGCCCGGAACGGTCGTCGATCCGGTGGCGCGGAAGTGCATTCCTGCACGTAACGAGGCGTTAAACGCGCTGCACCGCGATGTGATCGCGCTGAGGCGCGACATATCTTGGACGGCGGTCATACGCGACACCTCCGAGCGGCGAACCCGACGGTGAACCGCGCACTGTCGCTCTGAACGACGTTGCCTGCGTCGATGGGAATCGCCCAGCGGAACGAGACGTAGACCGCCTCGCCGACCGTGAGACACGATTCACCATCTCGGGTGAGTCCGTACCCGCCATCGGCGAACGCAGGGTCGTCAGCGACCGTTGCGAGCGTACCCGACGCGATCACGTCGTCGCCGTCGGTCAGAAACGGGATGTCCTCGTTGCTGCCGTTCCCGGTCCCGATGCCCATATCGTTCCAGATCTCGATCTCGGTGGCGTCCTGCAGTTCGCCGACTGTGGGCGTCGTGTCGTTCGCCTCCCGTTCGGGCTCTGTGAGGCCGTTCTCAGCGGTTTCTGTCAGCGAGAAGAGGAGGGCTAGCTCGGCGGATCCGACGGTCTCGCCCTCCCCGGCGTCGACGAGCGTCGCCCGGAGCGTGACAGCCCCAGTATCGCCCGGCAGGACCGCTTCGTCGACGACGAGGCCGACGTCGCCCGTACGGTCGGTCGAGACCGCAGTCAGACCCGTGTCCTCGGTAACGACGCCGTTGACGGTCTCGCGCCAGTCGAGCGCGACCGCCGGTAACGAGTCGCCGGCCTGGATCTGCGCCGATTGGTTCAGTTCGACCGGCGCGAGTCCACTAGCCGCTCGCACCGGCCCCGCGCCGACCGCAACGAGGCCCGTGCCAGCGACCGCCGCGAGTATCTGTCGTCGTGTGGGTGTCTTCATTTTGAATCCGTTTCGAGAAGTCACACGCCGGAGCACGAACCGGTCGTCTACCGCACCTGCGCGGCAGCGATCCGGTGTTCCAGCAGTGATGCTCGCTTGCGTCGGTCTATGCCGCCTGGTCGACGCCGTCGTTGTGGCGGCACTGCTCGGTGTAGAACGACAGGTCGAACGCGACCGAGTCGCCCTGGAGTTCGTTCCCGGCTTCGAGGGGCAGAGACCACGCAAATCCGATGCAGTGGCCGACCTCGGGCTCGAAGCACTCGATCGTCTCGGGCGTCGTCCGGTCGCCGTCGAGGTGGATGCCGTCGCCGTCGAGCGCGCCCAGCGCCTCCGCGAGCGTCCCCTCGAAGAAGACGATCTCGCTGGTGAACAGGTCCGCCAGCGTCTGGAACGTCGACACGAGGTTCGTCGGGTCCGGGACGTCCCGGAAGTACGCGGGGTCGTCGCCGCTGCTATCCGCCGCACCGGCCATCTCGGTGAGGATGGCGTCGTTCGCGTCGGCACCGACACCGATGGTGTAGACGTTCGTCGCGGGTGCGGGCGAGGACGCGCGAGCGTCGTCCGCGGCACTCGTCGGGGAGGCGTACGGCGTGCCGTCGCCGCCCTGGAAGGAGTTGCCGTCCGAGAGGACGACGTTGATCGGCGTCGTGTCGACTCTGCCGTTGTTTGCGAGTTCCGCCTGGGCTTCGAGGACGCCCTCGCCGATGTACGTCCCCGTGCTGATGCCGGCGCCGCCCGAGGGGTCCGTCGTGCCCGCGCCGACGATGTCGGCGAGGACCTGCCGGAGGCCGTTGAGCGCGCCGCCGGGCGCGATGAGACCCGCGAGATCGGACGTCAGCGGCGACCCGAGTTCGATGTGGGGATCGCCGCCGGAGGAGCCGTTGAAGTAGACGACGCCGACCCGCGCGTCCGCGTCGGTGTCGATGAGCTCCTGCACGAGCGCCGCCGCACCGACCTCGGCCAAGTCGATCTTGGTCGTCTCGTCGTAGCCGAGAATTGGGTCGTCGTTGACGACGCCGCCGTACTGGCTGTACAGCATCGACCCGGAGACGTCGATCGTGAGCATAATGTCCGCACTGTTGAGGCGGTTGTCGCAGTTCTGATCGTACCACATCCGCACGTCGACGTTCTCCGCGAGGTCCGCGTCGTTCGCGTCGTCGCCTTCGGCGACCCGTTCGGGCTCGGTGTTCACACCGCCGCTCTCGACGATGTCCGCGGCACGCATCCAGATGTACCCTGGGTTGTCACAGAGGTGCAGGCTGAACGTGACCTCGCCTTTGTCGCCGGGCTTCACGTCGTCGAGTTCGATCAGGTGCTCCTGACCGTTGTAGCTGGCCGCGTAGTTCTGATCGAAGTTCGTACAGGTCAGGTAGTCGACGAGATTCCGACTCTCGTCGCCGTAGGTGTACGTTTCCCCGCCGATCTCGATCGACTGCTCGCCGTCGCCGTCGTGGTCCGGGTGCGCGTTGACGTACTCCCAGGACTCCGTCGGCCCGTAGTAGGACTGCTGCCAGTCGATCTTGAGATCAAGCGTCCCGGCAGTGAGCGTGTTGTTCTCGAACGATTCGGTGTCGTTGAAGTACGCGGTGGTGCCGAGGCCGGCGCCCGCCGAAGCGATGCCGACCGCGCCGAGGGCTCCGAGCACTTTGCGTCGCGAGAGTGCGTACGTCTGATCGTTGTCTGTCATAGGTGAGTTCCCCTGCGGGGGACACCCCGTCGCGGAGTCGAACCGCGTCGCGGCCGTGGCCGCTCGCAACCGAGGTTGCGAAGCACCGGCACGAGGTTGAACGTCGCCAGCACCCGTGCTACGGCGACGTGGTGTTCGTCTCGTTCGTCCCGCCAGCGACCCCGGGGCTGTCGCCCATCTCGTTGTGGCGCGACTGGACGGCGTTGAAGCCAACGTCGAAGGAGACACTGTCCGTCTGGACGTCGTTGCCGACCTCGATGGGGAGTTCCCACTCGAAGCCGACGCACTGGGTGGTCTGGCCGGGGTACGGCTGTCGACCATCGGCGGAGCGGTCGCCGTCGAGTTCGACGCCCTCTTCGAGGAGCGCCATCACGTCCGCGAGCGACCCCTCGGCGATCAGCAGTTCGCCCGCGAGGACGACCTGCGCGATCTCCGCGTAGACGGTGTCGAGATCGGCGGGGTTGGGCGCGATGAACGCGTCGTCGGGCGAGGTCGCGATGTCTTCGAGCAGGCCGGTGGCCGCGTTGCCGAGCGCGATCGTGAAGATGCGGATGCCCGCGTCCTTGGCGTCGTCGGCCTCACTGAGTGCAGCCGATGCGTTGGACTGGCCGTCGCTCAGCAGGATCATCACTTTCGACGCGCCAGCGGTGGCGTTCGTGCCGTTGAGCAGTTCGTCCGCCCCTTCGGCGATACCTGCGGCTATCGAGGTCCCGCCGCCCGCGGAGTAGCTGTTGATGGCGTTCTTGACCGCCTGGTAGTTCGTCGTCAGTTCCTGGTCCGTCGTCGCAGTGGTCGAAAACGAGATGGCGGCAGCCTCGTCCGGGCTGGAGAGGTTGTCGACGAACCCGTTCGCGGCGGTCTTCAGAGCCGAGAGCGGGGAGCCGCCCATCGACCCGGAAACGTCGCTGACGAGCGCGACTTCCAGTTCCTGCTGTTCACCGGTTCCGGTCGGCTCGTAGACGTTGTCGCAGTCTTCGTCGTACCAGACCCGAACCTGCATTCGGTCGGCGAGCTCGCCGATCTCGCCCGCGTTGAGGTCGTCGACGCCCATCTCGGGCTCGGTCATACCCATCTCCGCGTTCGAGCGGAGGCCACCGACCATCTCCAGCCAGCCGGGGTTGTCACAGATGTGGATGCTGATCGTCACCTCGCCGTAGTCGCCCGGCTTGACGTCCGTGAGCGTGAACACCGGGATGCCGTCGCCGTTGACGAGGAACTCGTCGGCCTCCGGCGAACAGAACTGGAACTCCTCGCCCGTCACGAAGTCTTCCCACGCCTGCATATCCGCCGGCGAGGGGGCCTGATCGAGGAGGTAGACGCCGTCGCCGAGGTCCTCGGCGTCCGGGTAGCCCATCGCTTTGATCGCGTCGAGCCGACCGGGGCCGCCCCTGTAGGTCGATTTGTAGTCGAGCTTGAGGTCGAGGCTCCCCGCCGTCAGCTGATTATTCTCGAACGTTTCGTCGTCCGTGAACAGCGCGCTCGTGCCGAGGCCGGCGCCGGCCGAGGCCACGCCGACCGCACCGAGTGCACCGAGGACTTTCCGCCGCGAGAGGTCGAATTCGTGTTCTGTCATTGGTCTGTGTTCGTCGTCCGGCCGCGGACGCTCCCCGTTCGGGGAAGACCCACCGACGGAGTCGAACCGTCACGACCCGCCGTCGGGTCGGTCCACCGGGGTGGGGGAAGCGCAGTGCAGGAACCGCCGGCTCAGATGACGTAGAGCGGGCCCTGCCACGGCTTGTCGTCGCCGGGCGTCGCGACCGCCTGCGTGGTGCTCGCGTTGCCGTCGACGATGTTCGCGATGACGCCGACGGAGCCGAATCCGGCCGTGTCCATTCGGATCACGTCGCCGTCGAGCATCGGGCTGAAGTCACCGATCGATGCCCCAGCGCTGTTGTTCGCGAGGACGAACGTGCCGTCGGACTCGAGCTTCACTTCGACACTGTAGGCGCCGCTCGAATCGCCGAGGAAGACGCCGACGTTGTCGCTGCCGGCGGTGTCAGCGGGGAAGGATTCCGCGAGACCGGAGAGGTCGACTTCGACGACGTTCTCGTTCGCACGGAGGGTGAAGGAGCCGGGGTAGCCGGCCTGTGCGTCGGCGGGCTGGGTGACGACCGTGCTCGACGCGTCGACGTCGACGAAGGGGCTCATCGGCGAGCCGTTGTGCCGCGACTGCTCGGCGACGAAGGTGAAGTCGAAGTCGAGGGCGTCGGTCTGGATCTCGTTGCCGATCTCGACCGGGAGCTCCCACTCGATGCAGAGACACGGGCCGGTCTGCGTCTCGACGTCGGGCGAGCCGGGGTACGGCTGCGGGCCTTCTTCGTTCCGCGCGATGTCCATCAGGAAGCCGAAGAGGAGTTCCTCGCTGAGGTCCGCGAGCGTGTAGTCTTCGGGGTTGTTCAGCGCCACCGGGTTGACGCAGTCGAAGCCGACGAGCTCTCCGTCCTCTTCGATGGGGGTGATACCTTCCGCGTACGAGATCGTGACCTGGATGGACTCGCTCAGTTCGCCGAACCCCGCGCCGTCGTTGGGGAGACCGATCGAGCCGCCGCCGCTCGCGTCGGCGTCCATCTCGGGTTCCGTCTGGCCGTTCTCGTAGTCGACGACGCCGCCCGAACCCAGCCAGAGCCAGGCGGGGTTGTCGACGATCTTCGGGCAGAACGCCAGCGCACCGCTGTCGCCCGGCTTGACGTCGGAGAGCTCGTACGCGTATATGGCGTCTCCTTCGCCGTCCACCTGTCCGCTGCTGGCACTGCTCCCGTAGCTGCCCTGGTCCGACGACGTCCAGTAGTCGACGAACAGGTCGAGGGAACCAGCCACCAGGGAGTTATTCTCGAACGACTCCTCGTCCGTGAACAGCGCGCTCGTACCGAGTCCTGCGCCCGCAGACGCGACGCCGATCGTTCCAAGAGCCGCCAGTGCCTTCCGTCGTGAGATTTCGAACCGTTCTGTCATGGTTTGTGTTCCCCCGTGGGGGATGCCCACCGGCGGAGTCGAACCGCCCTCGCGAGGACCGATCGTCGCTGGTCCGCCGCGGCGCCCTGAGTGGGTGTTTCCACACTCTACCCCCACCCCTCATACCCCCATAGCTAATTGCGAGTTTTCCTGGCTAACGGTACTCACGGGCTCTTAACGCGACGTTTTGGAGGCTCGTAGAACTCACAGACAACGGAATCGACTTCGGAGATCGACGAATCCGGGGCGGGCGGGGAATGACGGCATTGAACGGCAAATCAGAGTGGAATGACGATCTTGCTGCCGCCGAGTGAGATTCCAAGAGGATCGATCCGCGGTTAACGATACGTTCAGCGCTTCTGCTTTGTTTTCTTGAAGATGATTACTATATACTTGTGTGAGCAATGAATAATTACCCGAGGGCAGGTATGAGTTATAGATCACAATCCACGAGGCAAAGAATCTCAGAAACGGATATTCACGACTTACTTCGCAACGATCGACGCCGATACGCGATCAAGTACCTCCAGGATCGCGGGCGCGAGGTGATGCTCCGGGACCTCGCCGAAGAGATCGCCGAAATCGAGACGGGGGAATCACCGGCGCCGCGGAACATCCGCGACAGTGTCTACATCTCGCTGCACCAGAGTCATCTGCCTCGACTGGATTCGGCCGGCGTCGTCGACTACGATCGTAATCGAAAGACGATCAGACTCCGCAAGGAGGCACGCACGGTCGACGTGTATATGGAGGTCGTGACGAAGTACGGCGTCACCTGGGCGACGTACTACCGGACGCTGGGAACGCTCGCGCTGTTTCTCGTCGTGCTCTCGCTCACCGGCGTGCCGTTGTTCGCTGCGGTCGACCCGCTCGTCTTCGCGAGCGCGTTCCTCGCGATCATCGCAGGCTCGGCGCTCTATCAGATCTGGTCACATCGGTGGTTCTACCTCTCTCGGCTGTCCTGAACGCTCGTTCACCGCCCGCGCTATTGTCCCACTGCCCGAACCGCCGACCGAACCCGTCCGTAGCCATAACGGATCCGACAGAGAAATACGATCGATTGCTGCTTTGACCGAGTCGCGTTACTGTCTCCTCACGTCACTCTACCTGGATTTCACCCGGCGGGAGCCGCGCCTCGAACACCCGCGTCCCACACTCGTTACACGTCGCGGCGACGACCTCGAAGGAGCGACAACACGACTCGACCGTCTCCCCGTCGAGCGAAATCACTCCACTGCAGGCGGGGCAGCGATCGAGCCATAATCGAAGCGCGCCGAGCACCTCCAAACGCGCCTCGTCGGTGAACCTCCGCCAGGCCGCCGTGCGGTCACGAAGCACTGCGTCCGCGGCGCAGTCAGCGAGGAACGCGGCTTCTGACTCCCACTTGCCGACTGTCACCGAATCGGCCATCGCGACGAACGCGTGCGATCGCCGCGCTGTCGAAACGGGCTGGTCGCCGGCGGTGCTCTCGAAGAGTAACTCGACCGCTTCATCCGGGTTTACCCGGTCGATCTGCTCGAACCACGCATCCCGAAACCTCGGCGAGAGACACAGGTCCCCGCCACCTCGGCACGGTTCGAGAGCGTCGACGTCGACCAGAAACCGCTCGATATCGACGACTGCGGGCGGTCCCGCGCCGAACGCGACCCCCGGTGTGTCGTGCCCGTCGAACAGTTGGAGCACCGAATCGGGGAGATACCGCTTGGTCAGCGTCGGCGTTCCCGGCACGAGGTACCCGCGGAAATAGATCGCCGCAAGTCCGACCACGCCGACCGGTACGCTGACGAAACTGATGCCGACAGCCAGGACTCCGGTTAATGCGACGTTGACGGCAGTACATGCGAGACATCTGTTCGGTCCCGTGTACTCCGGCCGTCGCCACTGTATCCTCCGCTCGCCGACGATCCTCATCACGCGAATGCTTCGCAGGGTGGCGGCATAGCTAATCACCGCATAAGTGACGGAGCCGGTATTCCCGTGCTACCTGACGTGATAATCTCGTAACACGAAGGGAGATACTTATGCTGTCGAAAAATAATGTCCGTTACGTGAAACCTTCTGGCGTTAGTGTGCGGCCCGCGACACTCGACCCAGAACCCGACGGGTCGATAGAGGCCCTCTCCGAGGAGGAACTCTTCGAGGTGCTCGCGAATCACCGGCGGCGGTACGTGTTGCGGGTTCTTTCGGGGTCGGACGCCCACGACATCGGGTCGCTGGCGGAGACAGTCGCCGCCTGGGAGAAGGGAACGACCGTCGAGCGAGTCACTCGCGAGGACCGAAAGTCGGTCTATACGGCACTCCAACAGCTTCATCTGCCGAAACTTCACAACGCCGGGCTCGTCGTCTACGACAAAGACCGCGGAACGGTTCGGCCGACAGCCGCCAAAGAGGAGGTCAATATTTATCTGGACGTCGTGCGGGGCAACGACCTCCCCTGGCACGAGTACTATCTGGCGCTGTCAGCCGTCAGCGCCGCCCTCCTGCTCGTCGCGTGGCTCGATTTCTTCCCCTTCGGGCTGCTCCCCGACGCCGGCTGGGCGGGACTCGTCGTACTCAGTTTCTTCGTCTCCGCCGTGTTTCACTACCGGTCACACGAGCAGGCGCGAATCGGCGTTCGCAACCGTCCGCCGCCGGAGTGAGATCGACTGCCGGCCGACGACCAAAGACTTTCACTGTACCGAGTAAACCGACTGCTATGGGAACGGATTACTCCGAGCTGCACGACCCGAACGCGGAGTACACGATGCGAGAGCTCTCCGCGGAGACTATGGGCGTGACGGCGAGACGCGGTGGCGGCCGCGACGTCGAGATCACCGACGTGCAGACGACGATGGTCGACGGGAACTTTCCGTGGACGCTCGTGCGCGTCTACACCGACGCCGGCATCGTCGGGACCGGCGAGGCCTACTGGGGGGCCGGCGTGCCGGAGCTCATCCAGCGGATGAAGCCGATGATCGTCGGGGAGAACCCCCTCGACATCGACCGGTTGTACGAACACCTGATCCAGAAGATGTCCGGCGAGGGCTCCGTCGAGGGCGTCACCGTCACGGCTATCTCCGGTATCGAGGTCGCCCTGCACGACCTCGCGGGGAAGATTCTCGAACTCCCGGCGTACCAACTGCTCGGCGGCAAGTACCGCGACGAGATGCGTGTCTACTGTGACTGCCACACCGAAGACGAGGCCGATCCGGAGGCCTGCGCCGACGAGGCCGAGCGGGTCGTCGAGGAACTCGGCTACGACGCGCTGAAGTTCGACCTCGACGTGCCCTCGGGGCTGGAAAAAGACCGCGCCAACCGGCATCTCCGCCCCGGGGAGATCCGGCACAAAGCCGAGATCGTCGAGCAGGTCACAGAGCGCGTGAAGGACCGCGCCGACGTCGCCTTCGACTGCCACTGGACGTTCTCGGGTGGGTCCGCAAAGCGCCTCGCGGCCGCGATCGAAGACTTCGACGTCTGGTGGCTCGAAGACCCCGTCCCGCCGGAGAATCTCGACGTTCAAGAGGAAGTCACGAAGTCGACGACGACGCCAATCACCGTCGGCGAGAACCGCTATCGCGTCACGGAGGTGCGCCGGCTGATCGAAAATCAGGCGGTCGACATCGTCGCCCCCGACCTGCCGAAAGTCGGCGGGATGCGTGAGACGCGGAAGATCGCCGACGTCGCGAACCAGTATTACGTTCCCGTCGCGATGCACAACGTCGCCTCGCCCGTCGCCACGATGGCGGCTGCCCACGTCGGCGCGGCGATTCCGAACGCACTGGCCGTCGAGTATCACTCCTACGAACTCGGCTGGTGGGACGAACTCGTCGAGGAGACGGTTATCGAGAACGGCTCGATCGAGGTCCCCGAAACGCCCGGTCTCGGTGTGACGCTCGATATGGACGCCGTCGCGGAGCGAATGGTGGACGGCGAGGAGTTGTTCGACGAGGCGTAGGGGCGGCCCGATTCGAACTGCCCGCTCTCACCCGCTGTTCGACACTGCCGGGTCGATACCCAGCCGCCGAAGCGCGTCGGCCGTGTCGTCGCCGGCCAACCGGATCGTGTACGTCGCGACGAGCCTGGCGGTCTCCCACGCCGAATCGCTCGCACACCGCGTTTCGAGCAGTGAGATGCCGTCGTCGAGGACGGCCGCCGTCTCCGCGCGGAGGTCTCGAAAGAGACCCGCGCGCCGGTCGTCGCCGCGGGCGGTGAAGAAGGACACGAGCCGCTCGTGGGTCCGGAGCGTGACCAGTGGACGGCCGACCATCCCGCCGGCGATGCGCTCGACAGTCGCGTCACGGGCGCGGAGATACGCGTGCATCGGCCCTGGGGGCCCGCTCTCGGGGCTCCAGCCGTCCAGTTCGCTCGCGACCCGGCTGCGGTGTTCCGTCTCCTGCTCGGCGACCGACTCGAACGCAGCGCGGGCGTCGTCGTCTCCCTCGTCTTCGGTCCACTGTCGGAACGTTTCCCGCGCCGCGTGTTCGCTCGCTGCGGCGGCAACGAGCAGCGCCTCGGGAACCGGATCGCCCCCGGCGGCCGCGTAGAGAAACTGTTCGGACCCGAGCAGCGCCAGCGACGAAGCTTCCGCTGATTCGACTTTCTCACGGAGCCAGTCTCCGTCGCGAGCTTCGCGGCTCATATCGAAAACGAGCGGTCGCAGCACCTAACGGTTTCTGCCGCCGTTGCGACAGTGCGTCGCACGCGCCGCACCGTCGTCGGCGGAGGAGTATCAGACCTGATACCGGGGAGCGAACAATCTTATGTCGAGATGTTGGTCCCCTACATATGAACGACCGAGGCGTCGTAGTAACCGACGACACGAGGGGCCTCGTCGACGGCGACGAGCTAATCGACGCATTGGGAATCGACGAGTCAGAACGGGAGTGGCGCAAGTCCTTCGTTCGCCTCACGGAGGCGGACAAAGAGCGGATGCGTGCGCTCGAACCGACGTTCGACGACATAGCCGACGAGATCGTCGACGAGTTTTACGACCACCTGACGAGCGATCCTCGGGCCACTGAGGTCCTCGGTCGGTCGAGCAAGGGCGTCGATCAACTGAAAAAGACCCAATCACAGTATCTGCGCTCGCTCGCCAGCGGCGAGTACGGTCGGGACTACTTCGCACAACGCGCTCGCATCGGCAAGATCCACAATATGTTGGATATGGGGCCGAAGTTCTATCTCGGCGCGTACAGCATCTACTACGACGGTCTGATGTCGGCTATCGGGGATGCGGTCAAAGAGGAGTTCGGTGGCTCCGCTCAGAGCGACACGGACCGATCTGCTTCCACGACGCAGTCCGGCGGGGACGACACCGACCACGCAACCGACGGCCTGTTCTCACGGATTGTCGGCGGCGCGAACGAACGCGGCGACGAGGGCGGAGCGGGCGGTGCCGACGCTGTTGCCGACGCCGACACGAACGGCGACGTCGACGCCGCAGTCGACGCCGTGGTCGACCGGGCCAGTTCGCTCCTCAAAGTGCTCGCGATCGATCAACAGATCGCGATGGACACCTACATTCACGCCTACAGCGAGGAGGCGCGCCGCGAGGCGGAACACCGCGAGGAGTTGGCCCGCGAGGTCAAACAGGACCTCAAAGACCCGATCGAAGACGTCTCCTCGGCCTCGTCGGTCGTCGCCGAACGCTCCGCGACGATCCGCGACATCGCAAACGACCAGGCGGGCGATATGGAGGAGGTCGCCGCGGAGGTCTCACAGATGAGTGCGACCGTCGAGGAGATCGCTGCGACCGCCGAGGACGTCGAAAACACGAGCGACGAGGCGGTCTCGCGTGCGCGCTCCGGCGAGACCGCCGCCGACGAGGCGATCGACGTGATGGAGGAAGTCGCAGACGCCGCGAATCAGGCCTCAGCCGATCTCGAACGGCTCCAGGCCCAGATCGACGAGGTCGACGAAGTCATCGAAGCGATCGACGAGATCGCAGAACAGACGAATCTGCTCGCACTGAACGCCTCGATCGAGGCCGCGCGGGCGGGCGAAGCGGGCGACGGGTTCGCCGTCGTCGCCGACGAGGTGAAACAACTCGCCGAGGAGTCCCGACAGCGCGCAAGCGACGTCGAGGAGACGGTCGGCCGCGTCCAAACCGACGCCGCCGAGACGATCGAGAGCCTCTCGGAGACAACCGACAAACTCCACGAGGGTATCGACCGCGGTGAGGACGCGATGGACAGCCTCGACGAGATCGTCGACGCGGTCGAGCGAACGACCGAAGGAATCGCCGAGGTCGCGACCGCGACCGACGAACAGGCGGTCAGCGCCGAGGAGGTGACGGCGATGGTCGAGACGACGCGCGAGCGCTCCGAAGAGATCGCAGACCGCGTCGACGACGTCGCGGAAGCCAGCCGCGAACAGACCCAGCGAATGGACACGATTCAGGACGCCGCGGATCGCCTCGTTACGGCCGACAGCGACGCCGAGTCGACCGGCTCCGGAGGGAGTGGGATGCCCTCTGACCTCGATTTCGACGCCGAACCGCCGGCTGGAATCGACACGTCAGACGCGGATGGCCCACCGCGTGAGGTCCTCTCGAACGGCAGTTCGATCGAGAACGGCGAGGACTCTGAATCCGACGAGTCGTTCGCGTTCGTGGGAACCGATGGCGGCGTCTCTGTTAGCGGGCCCGGAGACGACACGGACCGATCCGACAAATAGGGTTCTCTCGCTCTTCTCCCCGCCAGGGAAGCGACCTCAGTCGTCGTCCGCTGCAGCAGCGGCGCCGGCCGCGTCTTGCTCGATGCTCGGTGGGTAGACGCCGCGCTTCAGCTTCAGGTCGCTCTGCGGGCGGGCCATACACGTCAGCGCGTAGTCTTCCCGCTCCTCGTCGGTGAGCCCACGTGCGGCAGGTTGGGTGACCTCGCCCTCGACGATCTCCGCCGAACAGGCGAGACACATCCCGACGCGGCAGGAGTACTCCTGGGCGATGCCCGCTTCCAGACAGGCCTTGAGAATCGTCTGCTTGTCCGACACGTCGACGGTCTCGCCGGTGCCGACGAACTCGACGGTGTACTCGGTCATACCTCGCCGTTCGGTGGACCGTTTCAAAACTCTTTGCGAAGCGGTCGCGTCCCGGTCGTGTCGGCGTTTCGACCGGATTATACCTCGTCGACCGCGGGGCCGCCGTCGGCTTCCGCCTCTTTGTCCTCCGATCGGACCGTCATCACCGGCGCGTCGGCGGTGCGGACGACCTTCTCGGCGACGCTCCCAAGGAGGAAGCGGCCGACGCCGGTTCGGCCGTGCGTCCCCATCACGACGAGGTCGATTCCTTCCTCGGCCACGTAGTCGACGATGACGCGGTGTGCGATACCCGTCTCGACAGTCGTGACGACGTCCACGCCGACCTCTTCGCCGCGCTCTTCGACCTTCTCGACCGCGCTGTTGCCTTCCTCTTGAAGAGCCTCGATGACGATATCCGAGCCCATCTCCAGCGAGGAGTACGCACCCGTGTCGACGACGTACAGCGCGTGTACCGTCGCGTCGTACTGTTTCGCGAGTTCGATGGCGTGTTCGACTGCGCCCTCGGTCGCGGCGCTTCCGTCAGTCGGAACGAGAATCTTGTCGTACATCGTCTCACCCGGCCCTACGTCGCGAAGGTTTTAGAAGGTACGCTCGATTGTCATCCGGTTTCGTCGGCCGTCGATCCGTCCTCGTCGACAGCTACTCGTCCTCGGCTCCGGTAGCACCGTCGGCGTCGGCCGACTGGTCGACCTGCGGTTCGTACGTTCCTGGTGCGTTCTCGGCCGTCATCTCCTCGGGGTCGTCGCCGCGGAACCGAAGGATGGCCGCCTCGCAGGCCTGCAAGCCGTCGACGCGCTCGACGCCGTCGTCGAGGGCGACGGTCTCGACGACGGTCCACGACTCCGCGTCGGCGTCGAAGGCGAGTCCTTTCACCCACTCACCGGTGGCGACGAGCACCCCGGAGGCGCGGCCCTCGTCCTCGATCGGGACGGCCAGTTCGAGCGCCTCGGCGTCGTTCAGTTGGAGCAGTTCCTGGGGTTCCAGCGGCCGCGGCGGCAGCGCGTCGACGACGGTCATACCCGCGCTGGGTCGGGACGCCGTTTGTGCGTTGCGGATCGGCTCGACGGTCGCAGTCGTGACTGTGTGGATCGACCCGGGACGTCGCGGTCGTCGCTGACGGAGACACGGTCGGTGTCGGCGGCCCCTGGATCACAAAGTTTCTACCCTCCGGGCCGCGATGGATCGCTATGTCTCGCGAGGGCGACGCCGCGCCCGGAGGTTCCGAGCGAACGCCGGTGTCGCTCGCCGGCCTCTCGTTCCGACGTGACCGCGTTCTCGGCGTCGTCGTCGCCCTCGCGTTCGCTGGCCTCCTCGTCCGACTCGTCGGCCTCGGCGCGCGCCCGTTTCACTGGGACGAGGCGCGTGTCGGCTACTGGACGCTCCGCTATCTCGACACCGGTGCCTACCAGTACCGTCCGATCGCCGGCGGCCCGCTGCTCCCGCTCGTCGGTCGCACGCTGTTCGCCCTCGTCGGCGTCTCAGAGTGGGTCGCCAGACTCCCGATCGCCGTCTTGGGGGCGGCGCTCCCGCTCGTCGCACTGCTCTTTCGCGACCGTCTCGACGACGCCGAAACGGTCCTGTTCGCCGCTCTCCTCGCGTTTCAGCCGCTCGTCCTCTACTACTCACGCTTCCTCCGCGGCGACGTGCCGCTTGCGCTGTTCGGCTTCGCGTTCGTCGGCTTCGCCCTGCGGGCGTGGGACCGCGACAGCCGACGCGACGCATACGCTGCCACCGTCACACTGGCGCTCGCGGCGTCGGCATCCGGATTCGCTGCCGGCTATCTCTGCTGTTGGCTCGCGGCGTGGGTCCTCGTCGTCGAGCAGCGCAGCGTCGCCGCCGACGGCGGAGCGAGCGCCCGAGCGGCGGTGGCAGCGCTCCGAGCGCGACTCGCGGGGACGACGACGGCGGCCGCCCGCGCCGCGCTGCTTTTCGTCGGGACGACCGTCTTTCTGTTCGCCCCCCGGGCAGGTCCCGGCGTCGACGTCGGACTCTACGATCCGACGGAGTTCCACCTCGCGATCTACGAGGGGACGGTCGGCGCGCTCTGGCGCTTCGTCGGCGTCCGCGTCGTCAACCGCTATCCCGACGGTACGCACTCGCTGCTCCCGTACCTCGGCGACGCGGCTGGAGCCCTGACTGCGGTCGCGCTCCCGGTCGTCGCCGTCGGCGTCGGAACCACGCTCTGGGTGCGCTACGCGTCGGCCCGCCGGCCGCTGGTCGAGGGCGTCGGCTACTGGGGGCTTCTGGCGGTCGTCCTGTTCCCGACGATCGCGGAGGTCTCCGCCTCGTGGACGCTCGTGCACGTCGTCGTCCCGCTGTCGCTCCCCGCGGCGGTCGGCTTCGCAGCGCTCCTCCGCCGCGGAGTCGCTGCCGCATCCGGTCCCGACGTCGATACCGGAACCGTCGTCGCGGTCGCACTCGTCGTCCTCGCGGTCGTCGCGCAGGTGGGTGCCGTCACCGCCGGAAGCGTCTACGGGCCGTCGGACCGCGACAACCGACTCGCGCAGTTCGCCCAGCCGAGTGACGACCTCGAACCGATCGAAGCGGCGGCACGCGCTGCTGCCGACGGCGACTCGTCGACGGCAGAAGTTCTCTACGTCGGTGCGGCGTACCACGTCACGCCTGACCGGACGACCCGGTTCCCACCGGTGAGCGACGCCTGGGGGAACCGACTGCCGCTGCCGTGGTACGTCGAAGCGGCGGGCGCGGACGCGACGAGCACGGCGAACGTCTCGACGTTCGGTTCGGCGTACGCGAACGCGTCGGAACCGCCAGTCGTGATCGCTGCGCCCACACACCGAACCGAGCTCGCGGAGCGACTCGGATCTGACTACGAGGCGACGACGTACCGCCTTGGCCTGTGGAACCGCGAGGTCGTCGTGTTCACGGCCCCAGAGAGACGATGACCCACCCGTCGGAATCAAACTGCCCCATTTATACCAACAGTAGCCAAAGTCCACTTGGTATGACTGGCGGGATACGAGTGTTGCACGTCGACGACGACCCCAACTTCTTAGACCTCACGTCGACGGTGCTCGCTCGGCAGGACGACCGCCTGGAAGTCGTCACTGAATCTGTCGCGGCCAGCGGTCTCGAACGGCTCACGGACGGCGGGGCGTCGTTCGACTGCGTCGTCTCGGACTATCAGATGCCCGAAATGAACGGGCTCGAACTGCTGGAGGCGGTCCGCGAGCAGGCTCCCGACCTCCCGTTCATCCTCTTCACCGGCGAGGGGAGCGAGTCGATCGCGAGCGACGCCATCACACGCGGCGCGACGGACTACCTCCGGAAGGGCACACAACTCGAGCAGTACGAACTCCTCGCCAACCGGATCACGAACGCCGTCGAACGGTACCGCAGCGCCCAGCGCGCGGCCGAACTCGAACGGATCCGTCGCGTGCGCAGCGAGATCAATCGGGCCGTCGTACACGCCGACACCCGAACGGAGATCGAACGCCAAACGTGCCAGCTCATCAGCGAGGCCGACCCCTATCGCTTCGCGTGGATCGGCAGGCACGACGCGGACGCGAACGCCGTCGACCCCGTTGCCGCCGCGGGCGTCGATCAGGGCTATCTAGACGCCATCGAGATCACGACCGACAGCGGTCTAGAAGAGTCCGGTCCCACCGCGAAGGCCGTCCTGACGCGGGAACTCTCGGTCGTACAGAACATCCCGGAAGACGCGACGTACGAACCGTGGCGCGCCCACGCGCTCGACCGCGGCTATCGGTCCAGCGCGGCCATTCCGCTGGTGTACGACGACGGCCTCCACGGCGTTCTCAACGTCTATGCGGACCGAACGAACGCCTTCGACGCGCAGGAACGCGACCTCCTCTCGGAACTGGGCGCGGACGTCGCACACGCACTCCACCGCGTCGATGCCGACGCCCACCGCGAGCGCTACGAGCGATTAGTCGACGCGTCCTCGGCCGGCATCTTCCGGGCGACCCCCGACCCGAACGGCCGGATCGTCGAGGCGAATGCGACGCTCGCGACGTTACTCGGCGCTGACACTCCCGAAAGAGTCACGGGGCACGCCGTCGAGGACTTCGTTCGCGGGGCAGCAGACCTGGCCGAACTACGCCGTCGACTCGACCGCGACGGAGTCGTGCAGAACTACGACGTGCCGATTCGGACGCTGACAGGCGAACACCGCTGGGGGTCTCTCACGCTTCTGAAGACCGAAGAACCCGACGGCACGTACGTCGATGGAATCGTCCGAGACGTCACAGAACGCAAAGAGCGCGACCGCTCGCTTCGACTCTTTCGGGAGGCCATCGAAGCGTCGGGGCACTCGGTGTACTTCACGAAGCGAGACGGCACGATCGTCTACGTGAACCCGGCGTTCGAGCAGACGACGGGATACGACGCCGACCAAGTACTCGGACAGAACCCGCGGATATTGAAGTCCAACGAGCACGATCGGGAGTTCTACGAGGAGTTGTGGGGGACGATTCTGGACGGCGACGTCTGGCGAAGCGAGATCGTCAACAAGACGAAATCCGGCGATCGATACGTCGTCGATCAGACGATCGCCCCGGTCGAAAGCGAGGACGGCGATATCGAGCGCTTCGTCGCGGTCAACGCCGATATATCCAAACAGAAGGAGCGCCAACAGGAACTCGAACGGAGCAGAGAACGGCTCCGGGCGCTCTTTGAGGAGTCGCCGGACGCGATCACCGTCCACGATGTCGAGGGGAACGTCGTCGACGTCAACCGACAGAACGTCGAGAACCTCGGGCACTCGCGGGAGACGCTGCTCTCGATGAACGTCGCCGAAATCGAGGCGGACCACTCCGCCGACGAACTCCGGACCGTCTGGGACGACGCCGCCATCGGAGAGCGGATAAAGCTTCAGGGCCGGCACCGACGGCGCGACGGCACGACTTTCCCCGTCGAGGTCTGGATCACGAAGATCAGATTTCACGGTAACGAGCGGTTCATCGCGTTCAGCCGCGACGTCTCCGAGCGTCACGAGTACGAACAGGAACTCGAACGGCAGATCGACCGCCTCGAACAGTTCGCGACGGTCGTCAGCCACGACCTGCGCAATCCGCTGAACGTGGCCGAAGGGCGGATCGATCTGGTCCAGTCGGAACGTGCGAGTGACCGCCTGAACGCGGAGGCCGGAGCGGAGCATCTAGACGTCGCCGCGGAGGCGCTCAAACGGATGGAGGAACTGATCGAAGACCTGCTCGTGCTAGCGCGCGAAGGGGGTCGCGCGAACGCGACCGACGCCGTCGCGCTCGGCAACCTGATGGACGAGTGCTGGCGAACCGTCTCGACGGCGGAGGCGTCGCTCGTGATCGACACGGACCGCACGATCATCGCGGATCCGGCGCGGCTCCGGCAACTGTTCGAGAACCTCCTCCGCAACGCCATCGAACACGCGGGCGAAGACGTGACGATCACGATCGGCGACGTCGACGGCGGCTTCTACGTCGCCGACGACGGCCCCGGCATCCCCGCTGAGGAGCGCGAGGACGTGTTCGCGACCGGCTACTCGACCGCGGACGACGGGACCGGGCTCGGACTCAACATCGTCGATCAGATCGCCGAAGCACACGGCTGGACCGTCACCGTCACCGAGAGCGAGACCGGCGGGGCGCGATTCGAGATCACGGGCGTCGAAGTCCAGGAGTGAGCGCGGGTCGGGCCTGAGAGGAGAGGAGACCGTTCAGCGGAAGCCCATCGCTTCGATCTGCTCTTGATAGCGATTCCGGATGGTGACTTCCGTCACCTGCGCGACGTCGGCGACCTCGCGCTGGGTCTTCTTCTCGTTGCAGAGCAGTGACGCTGCATAGATCGCCGCGGCCGCGAATCCCGTCGGCGACTTCCCCGAGAGGAGGCCCTGTTCTGCGGAGACGTCGATGATCTCGGTCGCCTTCGATTGGACCTCCTCGCTCAGCCCGAGCGAGGAGGCGAAGCGGGGGACGAACTGCTTTGGGTCGACCGGCTTCAGCTCGAGGCCGAGTTCCTGGGAGATGTAGCGATACGTCCGACCGATCTCCTTCTGTGGAACGCGCGAGACCTCCGCGACTTCGTCGAGCGAGCGCGGGATGCCTTCCTGCCGGCAGGCGGCGTAGAGCGCGGAGGTGGCGACGCCTTCGATGGAGCGGCCGCGGATGAGGTCCTCGTTGAGCGCGCGTCGATAGATGACCGACGCGACCTCCCGTACCGATCGTGGTACGCCCAGCGCCGACGCCATCCGGTCGATCTCCGAGAGCGCGAACTGGAGGTTGCGCTCGCCCGCGTCCTTGGTCCGGATGCGCTCCTGCCACTTCCGTAGTCGGTGCATCTGCGAGCGCTTCTCCGAGGAGAGCGAGCGCCCGTAGGCGTCTTTGTCCTTCCAGTCGATCGTCGTCGTCAGCCCCCGGTCGTGCATCGTCTCCGTGATCGGCGCGCCCACGCGGGACTTCGACTGCCGCTCGGAGTGGTTGAACGCCCGCCACTCGGGCCCGCGGTCGATCTGTTGTTCGTCCAAAACTAAGCCGCAGTCGTCACACACCAACTCCCCCTGATCGGCGTCCGTGACGATGTCCGACGACTCGCACTCCGGGCAGACGAGTCGCTCGTCGTCTGTCTGTTCGGTCTCCTGCTCTCGCTGGCGCTGACGACGCGAACGTTCCATTATAAGGTTTGTGGTGAAGGGTCTATTTAAGCCTTTGTGACAGAATCTCTAGACTACTCTGCGAACGCGACCCCCAAGCGGTATATGTCCCGGTCACTCGATGGCAGGTATGCGCGCTGTAACCCTCGTCGCCCTGCTTCTCGTGGTCGCCTCCGGGTGTCTCGGCGGGACGCCGGGAGCGGGTGCCGGGCCGACGGAATCGGCGGCCACCGCGGCGCCGGTCGAGGGCGACGAAGTCACGGTCACGGAGGTCGTCGACGGCGACACGATAAAAGTCGCGTATCCGAACGGGACGCGCGAGACTGTCCGGTTGCTGGGCGTCGACACGCCCGAGGTGTACGGTGAGAACACCCCTGACGAGTTCGAGGGCATCCCCGAGACGACCGCCGGAGCGGCGTGTCTCGGCCGGGCCGGCGAGGACGCCTCGGCGTACGCGAAAGACCGACTCGCGGGCGAATCCGTGACGCTCGTCTTCGACGAGCAGTCGGATCGACGGGGCTACTACGGGCGGTTGCTCGCGTACGTCTACGTCGACGGCGAGTCGTTCAACTACGCCCTGCTGAGAGAGGGCCACGCTCGCGTGTACGAGAGTACCTTTACCGAACGTGAACGATACGAGGACATAGAAGTGACGGCGCGCGAGTCCCGTCGTGGGCTGTGGTCCTGTATCGAGGGTGACGTGACGGCGACTGCGAGCGAAACTACCGCGCTCGCCGACGGTGGTGAAGGGCCGCTCGCGATCGACACGCTTCACGCCGACGCGGAGGGCAACGACAACGAGAATCTGAACGACGAGTACGTCGTCTTGCGCAACGTGGGTGAGGAGCGTCTCGACCTCTCGGGGTGGACCGTCACCGACGAGGCCGACCACACCTACACCGTCCCCGAGGGCACCACGCTCGATCCCGGCGCGACGCTGACGCTTCGGACCGGGTCCGGAACGGACAGCGACTCGACGCTGTACTGGGGAGCCAGCGGCGCGATCTGGAACAACGGCGGAGACGTGGTCACCGTCCGCGATGAGAGCGGATCGACCGTCGTTCGGCGCTCGTACTGACGCGCGACGGCAACGCCGCGTGCTACCCGGCTGCCGAATAACTCCCCGTTTTCGAGAAGCCTTTTTGTATTATCGGAGGGTATTTCATCGCGATGAGACCGAACTTCGCGCCGCACCGTCTCGCGAGCGGGAGCCTCCGCAGCGCCTCACGGAGGTGGCTCTGATGGCGACGAAGTCGGCACTGGAGACGCAACTGGCTGTCGTCGCGGGCTTCGAGGACCCGCGTGCGGACCTCGAACAGTATCCGACGCCCCCGGAGTTAGCCGCCCACGTCGTTCACGTCGCCGACCTGAACGGCGACATCGAGGACCGACTCGTCGTCGACCTCGGGACCGGAACGGGAATGTTAGCGCTCGGTGCCGCGCTCCGCGGCCCGTCCCGGGTGGTCGGCGTCGACGTCGACCGGACAGCGTTGACGACGGCCACGGCGAACCGACGACGCGTCGGGACGAAGACCTCGATCGACTGGGTGCTCGCCGACGCGACGCGCGCACCGCTGTGTCCCGCCGAACCGACGACCGTGTTGATGAATCCGCCCTTCGGCGCCCAGCGCGGCAACGAACACGCCGATCGGGCGTTCCTCGAAACCGCCGCTCGGCTCGCCGACGTGTCGTATTCGGTCCACAACGGCGGTTCACAGGAGTTCATCGAAGCATTCGCCGCCGACCACGGCGGCGCGGTGACGCACGCCTTCCGCGCGACGCTCTCGCTCGATCGGCAGTTCGAGTTCCACGACGCGGACTCCGAAGACATCGACGCCGAGGTGTACCGGATCGAGTGGTCCGGCGGAGACGAGTAAGGCGCCCCCGCTACTCGTAGGTCTCTTTCGAGAGGAGTTGCAGTCTCGTCTCGTCGTAGGAGACAAAGACGCGCGAGCGGTTCCGCGTGAAGGTCAGTCCGTCGACGGTCACCGACTCGTTTTTCGCGGGGAGGCCCGCACTGAGTGAGTCGTTCCCCTCGGTGACCCGAAGATAGTACTGGCTCTCGTTGGGGACGACTGTCACGTTCCGCCCGGCGAGTACCGGCCCGGCAGTGACCGGGTCGGACGTGTACACTACCCGTGCGGAGTCGGTGTTGCCGAGCGCGACGCGGTAGGCCGTCCGGTTTCCGAGGACGTTCCACCCGTCGCGCTGTGCATAGACGGTCTCGCGCCAGCCGACGCCGCCGAGACGGACGGCGACCTGGCCGTCGAACGCCAACCGGCCTTTCGGGACCGCTGTGCTCCAGATCCCGCGCTGCTCGCTGCGGACGATAACGCCCGAGGTGTTGACGGCTGTCGTCTCGCCGAACGCCTCGATGTCGACCGCCGCGACGAGACCGTTCTCGACGTTCTCCGCGTAGGTCACCTCGTAGTCGCGGACGGTCAGTTCGTCGCCCGGGAGGTCGCCCGAGGTTGCCGTGTACAGATTCGCGGGCACGGCCGGCCCGGCGATGGCGGCCGTCGAGAGCAGGAGGACGCCGACGGCGACCTGCCAGTTCCGGACGACGCCGCTGTCGCCGGCGAGTTCCCAGCGAAAGAGCTCGTCGTCGCGGGCGACGACGGCGGAGGCGACGACCAGCGACAACAGCGCGACTAAGACGACACCCGCCGCGCGGTAGAGGACGTACGTCTCACCGCCACGGAACCAGTAGACGGCCCACAGCGACTGTTCGGTGGCGAAGAGGAGCGTCCCGAGCCAGAGTCGCCGGGCGCTGGGACGATCGGCTCGACGTCGGGCGCGGACGACGACGAGCCCCACGAGGACGCCGATCAGGAGCCCCAGCGCGTGGCCCTGAATGGCGATGTCGGCCCACCACGGCGAGATGTAGGCCGGGCGCGCGCTCCGGGTGAGGATCGGCGTCTGGAGCGCGTTGTACACCAATCGGAGGGCTCCGCCGCCGGCGAGCGCGATCACGGTTCCGAGCGGATAGTTGACGAGCGCGGCCCCCGCGAACGCGAACACGACGCCGGAGAAGCCGATGATCGGGCCGATCGCGAAGAACGAGGTGAGCAACCCAACTGCGAGGACGACAGCGGGAAAGATCACGAACGCGCGGACGTACGGATTCGTGCGCCACGACGAGAACGACTGCGTGCCGCGCTCGCGGGTGAAGTGCCCCCACGCGTACTCCGCGAGCGGAGCGAGGGTGAGCGTCCCGACGAGATTCCCGATGAGATGGCCTGGACCGTTGTGCGAGAACGCGGCCGAGAGCATCCCGAGCGGGTACAAGTACGACCACGCTCGAAACGGGAGCGTCACCGGCGCGTTCCAGCGGGCCCACCCGCCCTGCAAAAAGAGGTAGACCGCGAGCACGAAGCCGGCCGAGAGGAGCGTTCCCCAGGGGAGACCCAGGACGAAGCGCTGTCGCAACTGTGCACCGAACGCAGAGGGTTGATCGAAGAGGAACGCCGCGGTGAGAGAGAACACGAGGGCGGCTACGACCGCGACGCGCAGGAGGAGATCGACCGGGAGAGCGTCCATCGTACACCCGGAGTAGACGAGCAGTTAAGAAACTACGGCGTTTCGGATCGTGGCGACGGGACGACCGCGGTGACACCGATAGCGACTAACGGGAGTGGAGTGCCGACTGCAACCGACGAAAGCCGAGTGACGCTGCAGGTGCGAGCGGTGAGTCGCGTCAGCCCGTGATCGACTGCTGTCCGACTCAGAGCTTCCCTTCTGCGTCCTTGGCGAGTTCTTCCATCCGCTTGCCGACCCGTCCGGCGTTCGAGAACTCGTCTTCGCTCATCGCCGTCGCCAGCGCGTTGCCGAGGACGAAGACGGCGTGTTTGTGCTCGCTCTTGGACTTGTGGACGTGCGAGGGGTCGACGTCAAGTTCCTCGTAGGGGTCGAAGATGCTTCCGTCGACGTCCTCGCGTGCGGCGAAGTTGTCTTTGATGATGACCATCTGTTCGTGCAGTTCCAAGAGCTCGTCCTTGTGCATAGACGTGGATACGTGAGAGGCCGTTTTAAGGATTATTGGTGGGAACTGACACGGTCGGACGCCGACCGAAGCCGTCGCTCCTCGTTCGGAGACGGGAGGGCGACCCGGCGACCTGCCGCAGCGTGTGCACCCGAGACACGTCCGATCGCGCGCTGCCGTGCGACCGAGTTGTGAGGAAGACGTGCAGACGCTCCTATCGCGTGAGAGAGGCGTGTTAGAAGACGTACTCGTCTTCGTGACCCATCATCCCGTCGTCTTCGAAGCGGTCTTCTTCGTCCATCGGGCCGCTCGTTTTGAACGCGCGAATACCCGTCGAGAGGAGCTCTGCGATGGCTTCCTCGCGGTTTACGAACTCGCCCTGATCGACGAGCTGCGCGATCTGCATCTCGAGGTGCTCGGGGACGTTGATGTTCACCTTGGGCATTTGAACGTGAGGGGGTTTGAAGGCGGGTTATTTAAACCCTGCGGCGAATATTCAGGGTATGAGAAAACATCGTTTACCAGATTCAAATATATATTTTTGCCTCGAAGATAATTATTGACGTCGGAGCCACACACTGGTTCGATGACGACAACTCTCGTCGAAAGCCGGCACCGTTAGGTCGCCTCGGGCATCAGTTGCGGTATGGTCGAGGACGTCACGGACCTCTATCGGGAGTTCGGCGACCGGCGACTCCCGCCCGGACAGCACGAGACGGACGGCTTTCCAGTTCTCTCGAAGAGCGGCACCCCGTCGTGGACGCCCGAAACGTGGTCCTTCGACGTGTGGGGTGCCGTCGACGAGGATCTCTCCCTCTCGTATGCGGAGTTTCGAGAGCTGCCGTCGACGACGCAACGACAGGACTTCCACTGTGTCACCGGCTGGAGCACCTTCGACTGTGAGTTCACCGGCGTCACGTTCCCGACGATCGCGGACCTGGCTGGCGTTCGCGACGACGCCGTCCACGTGCTGTTTCACGCGATCGACGGCTACACGACGGATCTGGCGCTCTCGGAGTGCCTCCGCGAGGAAGTCCTCTTCGTCTACGAACACGACGGCGACCGGCTGGCCGAGGACCACGGCGGTCCGTTGCGAGTCGTGACGCCACACAAATACGCCTACAAGGGCGCGAAGTGGGTCGAGGGCGTGGAGTTCCTGACCGAGCCCGAACGAGGCTACTGGGAACGGCGCGGCTACTCAGACACCGCGAATCCGTGGAACGAGGAGCGCTACGGCTAGATAAGTACTACGCGGCCGTCAGCCGATTCTTCGAGTTTGGTGGTATAGTCAAATAAAAGAGCGTGGCGTCCTGAAAGCCGGTAATGGAATCGTTGCGGACCGACGCGGCGGGGCATCACCTCGTCAGCCGATCGGTCCCTATCGCAGCGCCGTCGTTTCGGGCCGTGCTCCGCGAAGCCGACGCGCCGCGAACCGTCTGGAGTGCCCCCGAAGAGGCGACGGTCGTCGGGAGCGGTGCGGCGGCGACCCTGACGGCCGACGGATCGAACCGATTCGACGCGATCCGGGAGGCCGCCGAGACGCTGTTCGCCTCCGGCGACGTTCACGCCGGAACGGAAGCCGCGCGACCGCGTCTGTTCGGCGGGTTCGCCTTCCACGGCGACAGTACGTCCGGCCCGCCGTGGGAGGACTTCCCCGGCGCGAGATTCGTGTTCCCGCGCGTGCAGGTGACGTGGACGGACGGCGACGACCCCGACGCCGACGCGTGGCTGACGGTCAACGCTGTCGGCAACGACGTCGACTCGGCGGCGGTCGAAGCCCGACTCGCCGACGCACGCGAGCGGATCGAGTCGCTCCCGGACGCCAAACCGCTCGTCGACCCGCCCGGCGTCAGCGGTCGACGGCGGACCACGGCCCGCGCCGACTGGACGGCGGGCGTCGAGGCCGCGGTCGACCGAATCAACTCGGGCGACCTCAAGAAGGTCGTCCTCGCACAGGCGCTCGACGTCGACCTCGAAGACGACCTGTCGCTGCCCGACGTGTTGTCCCGCCTTGGGCAGAAGTACCCCGACTGCTACCGGTTCTTGATCGAACCCGAACCCGCAGACGGGCGGCCGCAGCCGTCGTTCTTCGGGGCGACGCCCGAACGGCTCGTCTCCGTCCGCGGTCGGACGGTCGAAACCGACGCGCTCGCGGGGACGACGGGACGGGGTGAGACGCCCGCCGAAGACGAGTGGCTGGCCCAGGAGCTCGCACGCGACGAGAAGAACGCCCACGAGCACGATCTGGTCGCCGAAACCATCGAGGAACAGCTCTCGCCGTTCGCGGCGTCCGTCAGCCCGGGCCCCCGGCGGATCAAGCGCCTCGCCACCGTCCAGCACCTCTGGACGCCGATCACGGCGACGCTCGACCGGGACGAACACGTTCTCTCACTCGTCGAGGCGCTGCATCCGACGCCCGCTGTCGGCGGCCTCCCGCCCGAGGCGGCCCTCGAAACCATCCGCGAGACGGAGCCGTTCGACCGCGGCTGGTACGCCGCTCCGGTCGGCTGGATCGACGCCGCCGGCTACGGCACCTTCGCCGTCGCGCTCCGCTCGGCCGTGGCTCACGGCGACGTCGCGACCCTGTTCGCCGGCGTCGGCATCGTCGCCGACTCAGACCCGGACCGCGAGTGGGACGAAGTGCAGTTGAAGTACCGCCCAATTCTCGACGAACTGGAGACTGACGACACGAAATGACGCTCTGTCGACCTGTATCTCGATGACTGATCCGAATCGACCTTCGGCGACCGACCCGAATCGAAACACGCTCTGGGCACGCGCGCTCGTCGACGAACTCGCTGCCGTCGGCATCGACGCGGTCTGTATCTCGCCCGGCAGCCGATCGACGCCGCTGACGGTCGCGTTCGACCGCCACGAGGACATCCACGTGTTCTCGCACCTCGACGAGCGGTCGTCGGCGTACTTCGCGCTCGGTCGCGCACGACGCACCGGCGACGTGACGCCGCTGGTCTGCACGTCGGGGACGGCGGCCGCGAACTACCACCCGGCGGTGATCGAAGCCTCTCAGTCCCGCGTCCCGATGCTGCTGCTGACGGCGGATCGTCCCCCCGAAATACGCGATTCCGGCGCGAATCAGACGATCGACCAGGAGAAGCTCTACGGCGACGCCGTCCGCTGGTACCGCGACGTCGCCGAACCGGAAGCGACGCCGCGAAAACTCCGATCGCTCCGGACGACGGCGGCGCGCGCGGTCACGAAAGCGACGGGCACTCCGGCGGGGCCAGTCCACCTGAACTTCCCGTTCCGCAAGCCGCTGGAGCCGACGCCGGTCGAAGGCGACGTGCCGACTGATCTCCCCGAGAGCGCCACGGCGGGGCGGGACGGCGCCTTCGTCGACACGACAGCCGGCGCACCTGAACTCGACGACGACGCGCTACGCACGCTCGCCGAGAAGTTCTCGGAACCGCGCGGCCTGCTCGTCGTCGGGCCCTCGGACTCGCCCGGCGTCGACCCCGAAGCCGTCGCGGCGTTCGCTCACGCCAGCGGCTTCCCGGTGCTCGCGGACCCGCTCTCGGGCGTCCGCTACGGCGGTCTCGTCCGCACGACGCCCGTCGTCGGCGGGTACGATGCCTTCCTCGGCGAGCGCGTCCGCGAGGCGTGGCCCGATCCCGAGGTCGTCGTCCGCGTGGGTGCGTCGCCCACGTCGAAGCCCCTCCGCGAGTATCTCGCGGCCGTCGACGCCGATCAGTACGTCGTCGACCCTGCCGCTGGCTGGCGCGAGGCGGAGTTCACCGCGACCGACCTCGTCGTCGCCGACCCCTCGCGGTTGCTCGGTCGGCTCTCTCGGCTCCTCGCCGGCCCCGGAAGTCGCACGTGGCAGGAGCGCTGGACCGACGCGGACGCGGCACACAAGGCCGTGCTCGAGGAGTACGACGAATTTTGCGAAGGGCGCGTGCTCGAAGACGTCGTCGACCTCGCGCCCGATCCCTCGACGATTTTCGTCTCGAACTCGATGCCGGTTCGCGATCTCGACCGCTTCGGGACGCCCACGACGAAGACGTACACGGCTCTCGGGAACCGGGGGGCCTCGGGTATCGACGGCATCGTCTCGACGGCGCTCGGGGCTGGCTCGGCGACGACCGACGAGCTGACGCTCGTCACCGGCGACCTGGCGTACTACCACGATATGAACGGCCTCTTGGCGCTCGGGCGGTCCGACGTTGAGGCGACGATCGTCCTCGTCAACAACGACGGCGGCGGCATCTTCCATATGCTCCCGATCGAGGCGTACGACCCGCCGTTCAGTTCGCAGTTCGTGACACCGCACGGGCTCGATTTCGAACCGACCGAAGACCTGTACGACCTCTCGTTCGCGCGCGTCGAGGGCGCCGACCGCGACGCCTTCCGCGACGCGTACGCCGAGGCGACGACCAGCGAGGGGTCCCACGTCGTCGAAGTCGCGACCGACGCGGAAGCGAGTCACCGCGTCCGCGATGAGCTCCGCGAGCGGACGGTCGAACGAGTGCTCGAAGACACGACGTAACTATCGGACTCGTCGCAGCGCACGCGGACTGAAGGACCACGCGAACGCGACTGCGACGCGAAACGAATCTTTTTGCAGATTCCCGCCGGTCTCCCGGTATGGTCTCGGAACTCTTCGACGCGACGCGCTGGGAGCAGGTCGACGGCGCCGACGCGTTCGACGACATCACCTATCACCGCGCGAGCGACGTCCCCGTCGTCCGCATCGCCTTCGATCGCCCGGAAAAACGCAACGCGTTCCGCCCGGGCACGGTCGACGAACTCTACGCCGCGTTAGATCACGCCCGCAAGCAGGCCGACGTCGGGTGCGTCCTCCTGACCGGTAACGGACCGTCGCCGAAAGACGGCGGGTGGGCGTTCTGCGCCGGCGGCGATCAGTCGGTCCGTGGCGAGTCGGGCTACGAGTACCGCGACGACGACGAAGCCGACGAGGGTGAGGACCCGCTCGTCAAGGAGGCGAAAGCGGGCCGACTCCACATCCTCGAAGTCCAGCGTCTCATCCGATTTATGCCCAAACCCGTCGTCGCCGTCGTGCCCGGGTGGGCCGTCGGCGGCGGCCACTCGCTGCACGTCGTCTGCGACCTGACGCTCGCTTCCGAGGAGCACGCGAAGTTCCTCCAGACCGACCCCGACGTCGCCTCCTTCGACGGCGGGTTCGGCTCGGCGTACCTCGCGAAGCAGGTCGGTCAGAAGAAGGCCCGAGAGGTGTTCTTCCGCGGGAAAACGTACTCAGCGGAGGAAGCCGTCGAGATGGGGATGGCGAACGAAGCGATCCCGCACGAGGACCTCGAGGACGTCGCCCTCGAGTGGGCCGCAGAGATGACCGATAAATCGCCGACTGCGATACGAATGCTCAAATACGCGTTCAACATGACCGACGACGGGCTCGTCGGCCAGCAGGTGTTCGCCGGCGAAGCGACGCGGCTCGCCTATATGACCGAGGAGGCGCAGGAGGGCCGCGACGCCTTCTTGGAGAAGCGCGATCCGGACTTCAGTCAGTATCCCTGGCACTACTAATCCACCTTTTTCCACGGTGGGTTTCCTCGCGGCGCGTCGCGCCGCTGCGGGAACCCACCGCGCAAAAACCTGGAGGGAAAAAGCCGCTCGCTCGGCCTACGGCCTCGCTCGCGGTACATTTAGTCGACAACGGATCAGGACCCAGCCGACAGCTACACCGATTCTCGCTAGTCGACGCAGCTATACTATGAGGGTGTCATAGAAGACTTCCCACAGTTATACACGAACCGCTCAAGACAGGGAAATTACTCTACGATGATATACACGCGGTATGTTTCGTTTTGGTATTCCATATATTCAGTCTCATCCCAGATACTGTAGTCTACGGTTTCCGGTATTGGAGCGAGCCCATTTTCCGAATTCACCGCTGATCTAAATACAGACTGTTGATCCTCAGACAGGTTCTCGTACTGTATGATACTTTTGTTAGTCGTATTATTGATCTCAGAGGAATGAACTTCAAGCGCACGGGCAGTACCATCTAACTGATCGTAGAGTAAAGCGGCACCAATAGCTGTAGACGCAAGGAGAACAATCACTACGACTCCGACCCAAAATTTCCTCACTCCCATACCCCTGCTTCACCACTTTGATGGTGAATGTTTTCTGCTCGTCAATTCTTGGGCCACTATTTTGCGAACAAGAACTGATATCAATACAGACAGCGGATCTCCCTATTGATTCCGAAAGTACATTTCTGTGATTTTAATCAACTATTCTACTGATTTGTATCTCGTCGTCTTCGATTCTGATTGTCAAATGTAATGCGCCCCCCTCACCGGGATTCCAAAGATCATCATTGGACAGACCTGCTTCAGTTTCGACCTCTACCTCGTGTACGTGCTGGTGATTCCCAATACGGTTGTATCTGGTTTCTCCGTTGGCTCCCAATTCAAATTTCTTATCGAGAACCACACTACCAGACTGTCTATCGGTGATCTTAACCGACCCTGTAACCGCGGAATCTGTCGGATTGTTTACCATCACATCGTATCCAAGTAGCCGAGAAAGACAGCCTGATAAACCAATTACTATAGGTAGCGTAATTCCTTTGAGAATATTCCGCCGTCTTAATGTCATATGAACAGTAATTTCAATTTCATATGGTATATGCCTTCTCATCGCTCACATAGATTGTGTTTGCACGTGTTCGCCCGTCATCGACCGACATCGTACGATCGGCTGTGTCGGCAGATGCAAACGCTACTGAAGGAAGTGCCACCGCGGTGCGCGCGGCGTTCACCGCGAGGCGAGCGAAGCGAGCAGAGCGGCTTTTTTCCCTCCAGGTTTTTTGGCCGGGGTCGAGCGCTGCCGCAGGCAGCGCGAGGCCCCGGTGAAAAAAGGTGGATGGGAAGTTTCACAGCACCTCCGTCCCGACAGTTCGACAATGAGCACGCAGGACATCACGCGACGGGAGGCGTGGGTAATCGCCGCCCGTCCGCAGACGCTCCCGGCGGCGGCCTCGCCGGTCGTCGTCGGTGTCGGCCTGGCGCTCCACGACGGCGTCTTCGCCGTCCTGCCCGCACTCGCGGCGCTCGTGGGGGCCGGCTTGATCCAGATCGGAACCAACTTCGCTAACGACTACTACGACGCGATCCAGGGCGCAGACACCGAAGAGCGCGAGGGGTTCACCCGCGTCACGGCTGGCGGCCTCATCGATCCCGCGAGCGTCAAGCGGGCGATGTACCTCACGTTCGCCGCGTCGATCTTGCTCGGCACGTACCTCGTCTACGTCGGCGGCGTACCGATCGTCGTAATCGGCCTACTCTCCGTCGCCTCGGGAATCGCCTACACCGGCGGCCCGTACCCGCTCGGGTACCACGGGCTCGGCGACCTCTTCGTCTTCATCTTCTTCGGCCTCGTCGCCGTCGCCGGGACGTACTACGTGCAGGCTGCGGCTGTACTTGCAGGACCGCTTCCAGTCGGTCTCCCGCCGGAGACGGTCCCTGTCGCAGCCATCGTCGCGGCGCTCCCGGTCGCGGCGCTCTCGACGAACATTCTCGTGGTCAACAACGTCCGCGACAAAGAGGAGGACGCCACGACGGGTAAACGGACGCTCGCCGTCCGGTTCGGGTACGGCTTCGCCCGCGCGGAGTGGATCGCGATGCTCGTGCTCGCGTACGCGGCTCCGCTGTGGTTCCTTCGACAACCGGGATTCACGCTCGGCGTCGCGCTCCCGTACCTCACGATTCCGCTAGCGCTCGACATCACGCGGACGATGCTCACCGAGACGGCCGGAGAGGTGCTGAATCCCACGCTCGAACGAACGGGTCGACTGCTCGCCGGATACGCCGTCCTGTTCGCCGTCGGGCTCTCGCTCACCGGGTTCCCGCTGTGATGCGTTACGAGCCGTTCTCACTCCGACTGGCGTCCCCACTCGACACCGCAGCCGGCCGGATCGAGCGCCGCGATGGATTTCTCGTCCGCGTCGAACGTGACGGCGTCGACGGAGTCGGAGAGGCGACGCCACTCCCGGGCTGGACCGAATCGTACGAGGCGTGTGACGCCGCGCTCGCTGAGGTTGTCTCTGAAGCGCCCGAAGCAGAGGTGGAGACGGCGGCTGCCGAACTGTCTGCGGAGGCGCGACCCGCCGCACGGCACGGCCTCGGACTCGCGACAGTCGACGCGGAGGCTCGCGCCGTCGGTGAGTCGCTCGCGACGTATCTCGCTGCCGATTCGCCCGCAACGTCTGTTCCGGTCAACGCCACCGTCGGTGACGGAACCGTGGCGGAAACAGCGGCAGCGACCCGGGAAGCCGTCGAGGATGGCTACCCCGCGGTGAAAGTGAAAGTAGGCGCGAGAACGCCCGAGGAAGACGAGGCGCGACTTCGCGCGGCCCGGGACGTTGCCGGCGAACACGTCGAACTCCGCGCGGACGCGAACGGTGCGTGGACCGCCTCAACCGCACGGCGGATGCTCGGCGTCGCGGCCGATCTCGACTTCGCGTACGTCGAACAACCGTTACCGGCTGCGGACATCGGGGGGCACGCCGAACTGCGCGGTCGGGGCGTCGACGTCGCACTCGACGAGTCGCTGGCAGCGGTCGGTCCCGACGGAATCCTCGACGCCGGCGCGGCAGACGTCCTCGTCTGCAAGCCGATGGCGCTGGGGGGGCCGCGCCGCACGCTGGACGTCGCCCGCCGAGCCGCGAGGCGGGGTGTCGACACCGTCGTCACGACCACCATCGACGCGGTCGTCGCGCGCGTCGGCGCGCTACACGTCGCCGCTGCCCTTCCAGACGTCCGCGCCTGCGGCCTCGCAACCGGGTCGCTGCTCGCAGACGACGTCGGCCCCGACCCGGCGCCGGTCGAGGACGGCGCGATGTCGGTTCCGACAGGTCCGGGCCTCGCCGGAGAGACGTTCGAGACGCTCCGAAAATGACCGAGACGTTTCGAGGATGGCCGAGACGTTTCGAGGATGGCCGAGACGTTTCGAGGATGGCCGAGACGTTTCGGGGATGGCCGAGACGCTCGTGGACGGCAGCCATCCGCCCGTGAGTATAAACGGCACCGGGCCGTACACCGGATATGGCAGAAGCGACATCGGGGCAGCGTCGACTCCTGGCCGGCCTGTTCGCGTTCGCAGCACTCATATTCGTCGGCGGTATCGTCGTCGTCGCGTTCCTCGCCGGAGCCGTTTGAAACGGTATGCAGGGCGGGGTGGCCGAGACACCGAGTCGGTAGCGCGGAGTGGTCGGGAAAACTGACCGAACGGGATCAGCCGTCGTCCGGGCGGTGCGTGACGCCCGATCTGCTGTCGGCGTCCTTCCGCCGGATCGCGGCCGCGGCGTTCGACGCGTCGTAGCCGAAGTGGACGTTTTCCGCGTAGGCCTCTGCGACCTCCGTCGCGTGGACGAGATCGTCGAGGTCGAGGTCGACCGCGTACAGTTCGATCGAGAACGGCGTGTCGAGCGGGTCGAGAAGACTCTCGAACCCCTTTGCGATCGTCTCCAGCCAGTACGTCGTCGCGTAGTGCATATCGTAGAGCGGCACGACGAACTCGTCGACGTAGTCGGCCAGGATTTCGACGTCGATTCCGGCGCGTCGGTAGAGATGGCCGGGGTACGGATCGGGATACAGCGTGAGATAGGTCCGGCCGGGAATCCGCTCGGCGGCCGCAGCGACGAAGTCCGTGATCTCGGCGGCGCGCCACGCCTGTCGGTCCTCGTACTCGCTCTCTGCGAAGCGGCGCTCACAGCGGTCACAGCGGCAGTAGCCTTCGCGCGGGAACCCGACGTCGTCGAGTCTGACGTCGCCGTTCTCGGCGGCGCAGTCCTCGACGATTTCGAGGAGTCCGGCGCGGTACTCCTCGTTCGTCGGGCAGATATGCGACCAATCGAAGTACGGCTGCTCGCGGGTCGCGCGGTTCCCCTCGGCGTCGACCGCGGCGAGGTCCGGATTCGAGTTTACGGCCGCGTTGTCGCCGAAACACGAGATCATATTCACCGCGTTCGAGAGCGGCTCTGCGGCCCGGCCGGTCACGTCTTTGACCTCGTAGAAGCCGGCGTCGAACTCGCTCCAGTCGACCTCCTCGGCGTTCCGCGTGACGATACCGTACATAGTCGGCGTTTCGCGCCGAGCGGTATCAGTCGTTCGTTCCGTCGGACCGGCCGCGGGCGGCCGTCACGTAGGCTAGGGGTCAGCCGGCCGACCCATCGAGCGATAGCCGATGCGATCTCTCGCTGTAGGTAGCTATCGCTGACGCGTCATCGTCCGTCGAAAAGGCAGGATTCGAGTTATTCCTCGTCGATGTCGACTTCGACGGGTTCCTCGCCGCCGGAGACGACGAAGTAGACGAGTGCGATGAGCGCCAGTACCAGGATGAATTTCGCTTTTCCGGACATACCCGGAGATACATCGTCTCGGTACAAAGTCATTTCCCCTCGACGACAGGCGAAGCGTGATTTTTCCCGGACGTGGTCGGGCGGGACCGACCGCTAGGCTCGCCTGAGCGGGAGTCGAGTCAGGACACGTTCAGGTGTGTGGCAACCTCGTCCTCGCGGACGATTTCGCCGCAGTAACCGCAGCGGAGGCCATCTTCGAGGACGATAAAGCGCGTCTGAACCGGTTCGTCGGCGTTCGTGATGCAGTTCCGATTCGGGCACGCGAGCACGTCATCGACCGACTCCGGCCGCTCGATGCGCTTTTTCTCGACGACTTCGTAGTCGCGGATGATGTTGATCGTCGCCTCCGGGGAGATGACCGAGAGGACGTCGACCTCAGATTGGCTCAGCTCTCGGTCTTCGACCTTCACGATGTCTTTCTTCGCGAGCTTATCCGAGGGGACGTTCATCCCGACGGAGACGCCCTCGCCGCCGGAGCCGTCGATGCCGAGGAGCGCGAGGACGTTCAGCGCCTGTCCAGCCGCGAGGTGGTCGATGACGGTCCCGTTTCGGATCTTCGAGACGCGGAGTTCTCGGTCGGCGTCGCTCATTGGTCGTCCTCCGAGGTAGCGTTCTCAAGCAGCATATCGAGCAGCGCCATACGGACCGGGACGCCATTATGCGCCTGCTCGAAGTACTTCGCGTGGCTGGTCTCGTCGACTTCGGGCGCGATCTCGTCGACGCGCGGGAGGGGGTGCATCACGGTCAGCGACTCTTTCGCCCGTTCGAGGTCGTCGGTGTCGATCTGGTACTCACCGGCGACTTTCAGGTACTCGTTCTCGTCGGGGAAGCGCTCGCGCTGGATGCGGGTGACGTAGAGGACGTCGAGGTCCGGAAGAACCTCCGTGAGCGAGGTGTGCTCACGGACCTGTGCGCCCTCCTCGTGGAGGTCGTAGCGGACGCTTCGCGGGAGACTGAGGCTCTCGGGGCTGATGAAGTGCTGGCGGACGTCGAAGTTCGTCAACGCGGCCGCGAGTGAGTGGACCGTTCGCCCGTACTTCAGATCGCCCATAATGCCGATCGTAACGTCGTTGAGGCCGGCGTTCTCCCGCATCGTGTAGAGGTCGAGCAGGGTCTGTGTGGGGTGCTGTCCAGCCCCGTCGCCCGCGTTGACGAGCGGGACGTCGACGAACTCGGTGGCCATCTTCGCCGACCCTTCGAGCGGGTGCCTGAGCACGAGTGCGTCGGCGTAGCCCTCGACGACGCGCATCGTGTCGGCCAGCGTTTCGCCCTTCTTGACCGAGGAGGACTCGACCGACCCCATATCGATCGTTCGGCCGCCCAGTCGTTTCATCGCGGTGTCGAAGCTCATCCGCGTACGGGTGCTCGGCTCGAAGAAACAGAGGCCGAGGACCGATCCGGCGTGCCGCCCCTGCCAGGCGTCCATATCGCCGTCGATCTCCGCCGCGCGGTCGAGCACCGCCTCGATGTCTTCCCGCGACAGTTGTGTCGCGGAGATGAGGTGGTCCTGACGCATTGTATACTCCCGCGCCCGGCACGAACTTGAATCGCTCGGGTTGCTGGCGGTGTGCCTCGCGGGAGCACAGTACCGAGTGAATCGGCGTCGGAACGAACACGCGAGGCTGGACGCCCGAGTGATCGAATCCGACACAGACGAAAGAAGCGGAGTACCCGATGGCGTGTAAACCGCTCGTCTACGGCCAGTTGCCGCTGTTGGTGTAGGCGTCGACGATCCGCTGGATGGCGACGACGTAGGCCGCGACGCGGAAGTTCGGCAGGTCGTGCGTCTCGTATGCATCCACGAGGTCGTCGAAGGCGCTCGTGATCACCGCTTCGAGTTCGTCGTTGACGCGCTCTTCGGTCCACGAGAAGCGCTGGCGGTTCTGGACCCACTCGAAGTACGAGACGGTGACGCCGCCCGCGTTCGCGAGGATGTCGGGGACGACGAGGACGTCGCGTTCGGCGAGAATATCGTCGGCGTCGGGCGTCAGGGGGCCGTTCGCGGCCTCGACGATGATGTCGGCGTCGACGTCTTCGGCCAGGTCGGCGTCGATTGCGTTTTCGAGCGCCGCCGGGACGAGCAGGTCGACGTCGAGCGTCAGCAGATCGTCGTTCGTCATTTCCTCGACGTCGCCGTACCCCGTCACCGAGCCGGTCTCGTTCTTGTGCTCTTTGACGGCGACGGCGTCCAGTCCGTCGGGGTCGTAGATAGCGCCCGAGGAGTCGGAGACGGCGACGACGGTCGCGCCGAGGTCCTCGATGAGTCTCGCAGCGATCGAGCCCGCGTTCCCGTAGCCCTGTACCGCGACGGTCGCGTCGCCGATGTCGCCACCCCGGTATTCGAAGGCGTCGCGAGCCGTGAGCATCGTCGAGCGACCCGTCGCCTCGACGCGGCCCTCACTGCCGCCAGAGGAGATCGCCTTTCCGGTGATGACGCCGGGAGCGGTCGTGTTTTCGAGGGTCTCGTAGGTGTCTTTGATCCAGTTCATCTCGCGCTGGCCCGTGTTCACGTCGGGTGCGGGGATGTCGCGGTCGGGGCCGACGAGCGGACGGAGCTCTTTGGCGAACGAGCGGGTGAGCCGTTCCAGTTCCGACTCCGAGTGCTCGTCGGGGTCGACGATGATGCCGCCCTTGCCGCCGCCGTACGGGATGCCGACGATGGCGCACTTGTACGCCATCCATCCGGAGAGCGCCTTGACTTCGTCGCGCGAGACGTTCGGGTGATAGCGGATGCCGCCCTTGTAGGGACCGCGATCGCCGTTGAACTGCGACCGGTAGGCCTTGAACCGCCGGATCTCGCCGTCGTCCATCTCCACCGACAGGTTGGTTTCGAGCACGCGCTCGGGATGCTTCAGGCGTTCGACGACGTCGTCGCCGACATCGAGATATGCCGCTGCGTCGTCTACTTGCTCTTGAAGGCTTTCGAACGGATTCGCTTCAGACATATTGATTCAGTCTGTCGGGGGGAGTTTAAACGCTGCTGTACAAAGCCGTGACTTGTGCCTCATAAATCGATAGAATATTTCGATTGGTTAATTCAGGTGTCGATCAGTGGATGAATACTTCTAATAGTAAACTACTATATAGTTTTATCTGAAGACCGGTACAAAAGCATCGTATTTGAATGAGGGAGAATTCAATACATATAATTCGAAAGTGCAACTCAGAATTGGATTGTCATCTAATTCAAAGCCTATGTCTCCACAAAAATAAACTCATATAATGTTTTAATATATTTCAACACTGGACACAGTTAGTTTTCACACCGAAAATGTATGTACTTCCTTATCTATCGGGTACATATGACCAAGAAGGCGAACCACCCCGTACGGACCAGCGAGAAGACGTTGGAGTTGATCGAGACGCTCGATACCGACGACGGCTTTCGGCTCAGCGAACTCGAAGATCGCCTCGAAATGAGCAAGAGCGGCATTCACAACCACCTCAGCACGCTCAGAGAGCACGGATACGTGGAAAAGAACGGCGACGAGTACGCGCTCAGCCTGAAATTTCTCTCCCTGGGTGGCCACGTTCGCAGTCGCTCGCCGCTGTATCAGTACGGGCGCTCGAAGATCGACCAACTCGCGACCGACACCGGAATGTTGGCGAACCTGGCGACCGAGGAGAACGGCCGCGCGGTGTATCTCTATCAGTCCCGCGGGAGTTACGCTGTCAACCTCGATACGCACGTCGGATACCGACTGCGACTGCACAACATCGGCATCGGGAAGGCCATCCTCGCGTCGCTCCCTCGCGAGCGCGTCGAGGCGATCGTCGACGAGTGGGGGCTGCCGGAGGCGACCGAGAACACCATCACCGACCGCGAGACACTCTTCACGGAGCTCGATCGGATCCGGGAACGTGGATACGCGACGGACAACGAGGAGCGCACGGAGGGACTCACGTGTATCGGTGCGCCGGTCAAACTCGGCGGTGACGTTCTCGGCGCGATCAGCATCTCCGCGCCCACGAAGCGACTCGGGAACGCCGGCTTCGACGACGACATCACCGCGGAGGTCGAGAGCACCGCCCACGAACTCGCCTTGGACATCAAGTACGCGCGGGAGTGACTCACCGCCACCGGGCAGCAGGACCTCGCGGTTCGCGCCCGATACACCGCGTTCGTTAGTGAGAACAATTATGACTCCCCTCGGGAGTAGTAGCCACTATGCCAGAAATCGTCGACGGCTATACGCACATCCTGACCGAGCACTTCTTCGAGAAACTGACCGACGAGTTCGGCTTTCAGGGCCTCTCCGGTCGGCCGGAGTTCCTCTGGGACGTCGAACAGCGAAAGCAGGATATGGCCGACTACGGCGTCGGCAAGCAGATCATCACGCTCGCACTCCCGACGATGTTCCAGGGGATGGATCACGATCTCGCGCTGGAGATCACGCGCCTCGCCAACGACGAGATCCGTCGGCTCGCCGACGAGCACCCCGACTCGTTCATCCCGGTCGCAACGCTCCCGATGGTGAGCGAGGCGTTCCTCGCTGAGTTCGACCGCTGCGTCGGCGACCTGGATATGGCCGGCGTCCAGATCTTCTCGAACGTCGACGGTCGCCCGCTCGACGACGATCAGTTCTGGCCGCTCTTCGAGGAGGCCGAGACAACCGACACCCCGCTGTGGATCCATCCGCAACTCTGGGAGTGGTACGACTGGGCCGCCGAGTATATGGAGCACCGTCTGTTCGGCTGGCCGTTCGACACGACGCTCGCACTGTCGCGGCTGGTGTTCGGCGGTGTGATGGAAGCATACCCCGACCTGAAGATCGTCTCGCACCACGGCGGGGGAATGGTCCCCTTCTACGGGCGGCGCATCGAGATGTTCTATCAGCAGCGGCAGGCGTATCCCGAGAACTACCCCGGCTTCCACGAGAACGCCGCGTCGCTCTCGCAGCCGGCCGAGGAGTACTTCAAGAAGTTCTACGCCGATACGGCCGTCTCGGGGTCCACACCGGCGCTGGAGTGCGCCGACTCGTTCTTCAACGACGGGAACGTCGTCTTCGGCACCGACTACCCGTTCAGTCCCGAGCGGGGCCGTCGTACCGTCGACGTGACGATCGACGCGGTCGAACGGATGGACGTCGACGCCGACACGCGCGCGGACATCTTCGCAGGTAACCTCTACGACTTGATCGAGTAGTCGCGGCGCGTTTTCGCATTCAGAATTCTTGCGGTGGCGAGCGCTCCCGAAAATGTCGTTTAATCCGGTCCAAACAGGCGTACGTGTGTTATTTCCAAAGAAGGTATGACTGCAAATAGTCCTGTAGCGGCAGTTACCGCGTTTCGCCCTCTCACCCCACACCGTTTTCAAACAGAAAACTAGAGCGGTCGCGGATTCGTTACTCGGCGCGGACCTCGATCGAGCCCAGATTCGAGAACTCGACGTTGTAGACGTCGCCAGGCTCGATGTCGATGGCTGCGGTGATGCCGCCGCTCATCACGAGTTCGCCCTCGCGGAGTCCGTCGTCGACGTCCGCCAGACGGTCGGCGAGCCACGCTACCGGTCGCGCGGGATTGCCCATAATGTCCGCACCGAGGCCCGTCGCTTCGACCTCGCCGTTCACCGAGACGGCGACTCCCTCCATCTTCAGATCGAGGTCGGTGACGTCGCGGTACTGCTCGCCGACGATGACCTTGCCGGCGGAGGTGAGGTCGGCGATCACGTCCTGTGCCGAGGGGATCGACCAGCCCTGGAAGCGGCTTTCGAGGATCTCGACGACCGGGACGACGGCCCGCGTCGACGTGAGTACGTCCATCGTCGAGACAGGTGCGGTGAGGTCCTCGTCGAGGATGAAGCCTATCTCGGCCTCGATGCGGGGCGAGATCATCTCTTCGGTCGGCACGGGCTCGTTATCCAGTACCGTTTCGTGGGCGACGTACCCGAAGATCGGTTCCGGGATCCCGAGCTGCTCCTGTTTCGCCTCGCTGACGAGTCCGAGTTTGTGACCGACAATGTCCTCGCGGCCACCTTCGCTGAGCCGGTCGAACACCTCGAACTGGATGCGGTAGGCGTCTTCGGTCGAAAATTCGGTCTCGTCCGAGAGCGGCGCGATCGGCTCCTTCTCGTCGTAGGCCTCGTACAGTGTCGTCGCGAAGCGGTCGATCTCGTCTTGGCTGAGTGGCATACGTTCCTACGTTCGCTGGTGCATTCATTATACTTTCGACACTCACAGCGACGTTCGCCCCGCGAGTCGGCCCAGCTCCGTTTTCAGGTCGAAACCAGTCCACGGATGCACGGCGATCTTGCTTCGCCTGCACACTGGAGTTGCGTAATTGAATATGGTTACATTTCTGGAGTTGATCCATAATAGGCAACCGGTTCCGGGGTCGGTATTATTTTACTCGTGGGACGTGTTCGCAGACGTGTATGTCCGAGAGTGAGGTATCCCAGGAGATCTCGACCGACGCCTTCTGGAACGCCCTCTACATCGACGGTGAGTGGGAAACGCCCGACGACAGAGACCGAATCGACGTGACGAACCCCGCGACCGGCGAGTCCGTCACGGAGGTCCCGGCGGCCTCAGCCGACGACGTCGATCGCGCCTTCGAGGCCGCTACGCGGGCCCAGGCGGAGTGGGAGGAGACGACCCCCGACGAACGCGCCGCCGTCGTCCGCCGCGCGGCGACTCTCATCGAGGAGTACGAGGACGAAATTCGAGAGATTCTCGCCGTAGAGAGCGGCGGAACGAAGCCGCGCCAAGACATCGAAGTCGGCGGGACCATCACTTTCGTTCACGACGCGGCATCCTTCGCGTTTCGCTCCTCCGGCGGGCACAATCAGTCGAAGATCCCCGGCAAGGAGAACATCATCCAGCGCGAACCAGTCGGCGTCGTCGGCGTGATATCGCCGTGGAACGTCCCGTTGAAGCTCTCGATCCGCGCGGTCGCGCCCGCTATCGCGCTCGGAAACAGCGTCGTGCTCAAGCCCGCACAGGAGACGTCGATCTCCGGTGGGTTGCTGCTCGCGCGCCTCTTCGAGATGGCCGGGCTCCCCGAGGGCGTCCTGAACGTCGTCACCGGTACCGGCCCCGAGGCGGGCGACCGCGTCGCCTCGCACCCCGACTGTGAGGTCATCGCTTTCACCGGATCGACGCCGGTCGGCCAACTCGTCGGACAGAACGCGGTCGATCACTTCGCGTTCCCCGCTTTAGAACTCGGCGGCAACAACCCCCACGTCGTGCTCGAAGACGCCGACCTCGACGCGGCGGTCGATGCGGGCGTCTTCGGCTCGTTCTGGAATCAGGGACAGGTCTGCATCTCGATCAACCGCCACCTCGTCCACGAGTCGATCTACGACGAGTACGCCGAACGACTCGCCGAGCGCGCCGCCGAACTGAAGATCGGGGACCCGCTCGACGACGACGTCGTGATCGGCCCGATCATCAACGCGGACCAGCGCGAGGAGATGCTCGACTACATCGACCGTACCGTCGAGCAGGGGGCGACTCTCGAAACCGGCGGTGCTGGCGAGGGCCTGTTCGTCGAGCCGACCGTCCTCACGAACGTCACCAACGAGATGGCCGCCGCGTGCAACGAGCACTTCGGGCCCGTCGCGCCGATCATCCCCTTCAGCGACGACGACGAAGCGGTCAAACTCGCGAACGATACCGAGTACGGCCTCGCAGCGTCGGTTCACTCAGCCGATCGCGGTCGCGCCCGCGACGTCGCCGACCGGATCGAAGCCGGGATGGTCCACGTCAACGATCAGACTGTCAACGTCGAACCGCACGTTCCCTTCGGCGGGGTGAAAGACTCGGGAATGGGCCGCTACAACGGCAAGTGGATCATCGACGAGTTCACTCAGACCAAGTGGACGTCCGTCCAGCGCGAACCACGCGAGTACCCCTTCTAAAAGGGACTGACACCAGGACTCTGCTTCTCTCTCGCGTCGTTCTACTCCTGATCTGGCCTGACCCGATCTGACACCGACAGCATCGCTGCTATTCGTGCCGCCCGCGGTACGTCGAGAGGTAATCCCGGGCGGTCTCACCGAGCATCGCCAGGTCGGGCCCCATCGCCAGGAAGTCGACGCCCCAGTCGTCGCGGACGTCGACTTCCGCACGGCTCGTCGCGAGCGTGCCGACCGGCGTATTCGCCTCGTCGGCCGCGTCGACGATCCGGTCGACGGCGTCCTGCATTTCGTCGGCGTCGTAGTCGCCGAACACGTCCAGCGAGGCCGAGAGGTCGACCGGGCCGATGAACAGCGCGTCGACGCCGTCGACGGCAGCAATCTTCTCGACGTTTTCGACGCCCCGCTCCGATTCCACCTGTACGATCGTCAGCACCTCCTCGCTCGCCGACGCGACGTACTCCTGGAGGTTCGCGCCGTAGCCGGCCGCACGGTAGCCCGCGACGCCGCGGCGTCCGTGCGGTCGGTACGTGCAGGCGTCGACGGCGCGTTCGGCCTCCGCGGCCGTCTCGACAGACGGCACCATCACGCCCACCGGACCGAGGTCGAGGACGCGCTTCACCTCGGTCGGATCGTTCGAGGCGACGCGAACGATCGGGACCGTGTCCGTGCCCGCGGCCGCGACAGCCCGGACCACCGTCGCCAGCGCTTCCAGCGTCATCTCGGTGTGTTCGCCGTCCAGTACGGCGAAGTCGTAGCCGACGCCAGCGAGGAGTTCGGCGCTGGCGGGATGGCCAATCGAGATCCAACAGCCGGCGACCGGTTCGCACGCGCGGAGTCGCGACGTGAAGTCGTCTCCCATACTGAGGTCGTCTCCCATACCGTCGAGTACCGCTGCAAATCGTTTGAACTTTCGGGTACGCATCATATTCGGCGGTCGCACTCGAATCGCGTGATCTACAGTACGGAGTCCGTATCCGCGTTTCGCGCGGGATTTTCCACCGGCCTACCCGCTCTGCCCGCGTACCGTAGGCGAAGTTATTTGTACGATAGATTCCTACCGAACGATATGTCGTTAGATGCGGCGATAGTCGGTCCGGGTAACATCGGAACCGACCTGATGTACAAGATACTCGACCGGAGTGAGGATATCGACCTCCAGCGGATGGTAGGTATCTTCCCGGTCGAGGAGTCTGAAGGACTCCAGGCCGCCGTCGAGCAGGGAATCGACGTCGGTACCGAAGGCATCGACAGCATCGAAGAACACGCAGACGAGTTCGACATCGTCTTCGAGGCCACGAGCGCGGGCATCCACGAACAGCACGCGCCGGTCTACGAGGACCTCGGGCTGTTCGCGATCGACCTCACGCCGGCCGCGATCGGCCCCTACACCGTTCCGGTCGTCAACCTCGACGACGTGATCGGCGAGACGCAGAACATCAATATGGTCACCTGCGGCGGCCAGGCGACGATCCCGCTCGTCCACGCCGTCAACCGCGTCTCGAACGTCGAGTACGCCGAGATGATCTCACACATCGCCTCGAAGAGCGCCGGGCCGGGCACGCGGGGCAACATCGACAAGTTCACTCAGACGACCGCGGCCGGTCTCGAAGAGGTCGGCGGGGCCGACGACGGGAAGGCGATAATCACCCTGAACCCGGCGGAGCCGCCGATTATGATGCGGAACACCGTCTACACGATGGTCGACGAGAACACGGACGTCGACGAGGTCCGCGACTCCGTCTCCCGTATCGAAGCGGACGTCCAGACGTACGTCCCCGGCTACGAGGTCACGCTCGAACCGACAGTCAAAGACCAAGACGACGTCGCCTTCGACCTCGGCGATTCGATCATTCTCACCACGATGATCGAAGTCGAGGGCGAGGGCCAACATCTCCCGCCGTACGCGGGCAACCTCGACATCATGACAAGCGCAGCACTCGGTGCCGCCGAACGGATCGCACAGCAGCCAGTCGACGCCAGCCCCATCGGAGGTGTCAGCGATGACTGATTCGGTTCGGTTGGTCGATATGACGCTCCGCGACGGGATGCACGCCGTCGACCACCAGTTCACGCCCGAGGAGATGGCAGACGTCGCCAGCGCCCTGAACGCGGCCGAGATGGACGTCGTCGAGGTCTCTCACGGCGACGGAATGGGCGGCTCCTCGATCAACTACGGCTTCTCGGCGGCCAGCACCGAGGAGTACCTCGACGCCGTGACGCCGGAACTCACCGACACTGAACTGTCGGTCCTGATGCTGCCCGGCATCGGCACGATCGAGGAGATCGATATGGCGATCGACCACGGGGCGGACATCTGCCGGATCGCGACCCACGTCACCGAGGCTGACGTCTCCGAGGAGCACTTCGAGTACGTCAAAGACCAGGGCCTCGAAGCGAACGGTCTCCTGATGCTCTCGCATATGGCAGCGCCCGAAACGGTGCTCGAACAGGCCCAACTGATGGAGAGTTACGGCGCCGACGCCGTCTACGTGATGGACTCCGCCGGCGCGTTGCTGCCGAGCGACGTCCGCGACCGCGTCAGCCTGCTCGTCGACGAACTCTCTATCGACGTGGGCTTTCACGCGCACAACAATCTCGGGCTCGCGATCGGCAACTCGCTCGCGGCGCTCGACTCCGGCGCGGTGACGATCGACGGCTGTCTGCGCGGGCTCGGTGCGGGTTCGGGCAACGCCCAGATGGAGGTCCTCGTCGGCACGCTGGAGAAGGCCGGCTACGACGTCAACCCGGACTTCTTCGGCACGATGGACGCCGCCGAGGACGTCCTCGTCCCGATGATCTCCGACGACGAGATGCCCGAACTCGACAACGACTCGCTGCTTTTGGGCTACGCCGGCGTCTACTCCTCGTTCCTCCGGCACACCCGTCGCGCGGGCGAAAAGTACGACATCGACCCCCGCGAGATCCTGATCGAACTCGGCGAAATGGAGGTCGTCGGCGGCCAGGAGGACCTGATCACCGACGTCGCCTCGCGACTCGCCAGCGAGAAAGACGCCGAGACCGCCGAAGCGGCCTCCGACGACTGACGACGAATCGACCGCGCTTTCGTTTTCTGTCTCTCCGGTTCTCGGAACTTATAGGGATCATCGTAAGTCTGCATAGATGTCTCGCCGGACGGTACGGCGAGAATCTCCGAACAGTTCGATAATCCCTATTAGAGGTCTTCTCGCGGCTCGACCAGTTCGATCACGTGCCCGTCTGGGTCCGTGATGAAGGCGACGCGCGCGCTCGCGCCCGTGGAGTCGAGCGGGCCGCGGAGCAGTTCTGTCTCGGTCTCCTCTTGCAGGCGCTCGACCTCCGCGTCGGTGTCGTCGACTTCGAGCGCGAGGTGGTCGAAGCGAGCGCGGGTCTGCTCGCCGAGGTCGTGACCGGGCTTGTGCTTGAACTGGATCTCGGCGTCGCTCTCGCCGCGAACGTAGACGTTTCGGGCGTCGTCGCCGCCGACGAACTCGTTCGTCTTCTCCAGACCGAGCGCACCGACGTAGAAGTCGAGCGTCTCGTCGATGTCCGATACCCAAATCGCGCTGTGAATCACGTCCATACTCCAAGGCGGGGCAGGCGTCGACATAAATCACGGGGGTCAGCGTTCGCGGCCCGCGTTCGGGTGCCGGACACCAACCTATTTGATGCCCGACTCAGTAGCGGGCATATGGCAGTTCCAGCAGAAACCCGCGAGGAGTTGGCCGAATCGCTCTACACGGCGCTTCGGACGCAGTCGCCGATCGATCGCCTCACGGCGGACCACGAACTGACGAAGTCGGACGCCTACGACATCCAGACGCGACTCGTCGAGCGCCGTCTCGACGACGGGGCGGAGATCGTCGGCCACAAGATCGGCCTGACGAGCGACGGTATTCAGGAACAACTCGGCGTCGAGGAGCCCGACTTCGGCCGCCTCCTCGATACGATGTTCGTCGCGGGGCGAGAGATCCCCGGCGACGAACTCCTCCAGCCGCGGGTCGAACCCGAGATCGGGTTCGTTATGGAGGAGTCGCTCTCGCCGCCGGTGACGTATTTGGACGTGCTCGATGCGACCAGTTCGGTGCTGCCGGTCGTCGAGGTCATCGACAGCCGCGTCCGCGACTGGGACATCCGGATTCAGGACACGATCGCAGACAACGCCTCCTCCGCGCTGTACGTCGCGGGCGAGCAGACGACGGTTCCCGATCAGGATCTCTCGCTCGAAGGCGTCAAGCTCTACAAGAACGGTACGCTTGAATCGTCCGGCGTCGGCGCGGCCGTGCTCGATCACCCCGCCCGGTCGGTCGCGTGGCTCGCGAACACCCTCGCAGACTTAGACGAGCAGATCGAAGCCGGTCATCTCGTCTTGAGCGGGTCGTTGACGCCGGCCGTCGATCTCGCGCCGGGCGACGTGATCTCCGTCGAGTTCTCCTCGATCGGCACGGTCAACGCCCGACTCAGCGACGAATAAAAGACGGCGCGGTTCGCGGGCGCGCGCCGCTATTCGGTGTACGGGATGCCGCCGAGACTGTACTGCGTGCCGAACCACTGGTGATCGGACTCCGACCCGATCTCTTCCTGCCAGACGACTGTCTCCCAGTCGGGCTCGAAGTTGAGATAGCCCGGCCCGGCGAACAGTTCGAGACGGATGCCGCTGGCGGGATCCTTGACGTAGAGGTAGTTCGCGTTCGTGATGGCGTGCTTGCCGGGACCGCCGTCGATCTCGATGTTGTTCTCCGAGAGGATGTCGGCGGCGTCCCACAGATCCTGCAGGTGATCGAGGTGGTAGGCGATGTGGTGGAACTCGTGTTTTTCCTCTTCGAGTCGGTGGACTGCGATGTCGTGCGGCAGCGGCGTCGTAGCGTGCCACCATCCCCAGGTCGTGCCGTCCTCGGATTTGAAGACCTCGTTCAGTCCCATCCCGAACTCCTCCTCGAAGAGCTGTGAGGTCTGCTCGGGCTGTCCGTCCTGCACGTGGGTGTGGTCGATCCGCTGGGGGTACACGCGGTTCGCGTACTCGGGGCTGTAGCGCCGCATCGGAATCTTCGAGCGCTGTTCCCCGTCGATATCGGGTTTGTCCATCTCGTAGTAGATCTCGAAGCGGTGCCCCGCCGGGAGCTCGAACATAATCGAGTCGCCGATGCCCGCCTCGTGACCGTCTTCGGTCCACGTGACGTCCATCCCGAGCTCGTCCAGTCGCTCCGCGTACTCCTCGACGGATTCGGGGTTCTGCGCGCGGAACGCGATGTGATCGACGGCCCCCTTCTCGCCCTCGGTGAGGCTCATCGTGTGATGCTCGTAATCCCGGAGCGCACAGAGATATGCGGTGTCGTCCTCCCGTTCGACGACCTTCATACCCATCAGGTCGCGGAAGAACCACAACGACTCCTCGAGATCGGGCGTCTCGAACGCTATGTGTCCAAGTTTGGCAAGTTCTGCCATACTGTGTATCAGTTTTGCAGTTCTGTTATATACATTTTTCTAAGACTGCGGCGAGTGCGTCGTTCGATGGATTCCGAAAGTACTCCCCGAAACGACGCTACGCGTCTGTCGTAGCTGAGGCGTCACCCGGGCGGCGGTGTTCGGAAAGCGAGTACGGATACCGAGACGCGAGCGTCAGTCCGCTTGCGCGTACTCGGAGACGAGGTCGCCGGGGACGACGCCCTCGTCCGTCCAGCCGCGGTGGTCGTAGTACTCCTGGATCGAGGACTCCAGATCGGGCAGGTCGTAGGGGAGCGTGTCGTCGGTGGCGTCGCGGCCGCGCTGATTGCTGAAGTGCCGTTCGAGGTTCACGACCCGATCGCCGACCGCCAGCAGGTCCTCGTAGTCGACGTCGAAGAGCGCCTCGAAGATGTCTTCCTCGATGACGCGACCGAGACCGAACTGGCAGAGGACGGCGCTGTCGCGGACGGCGTTGCGGTTCTCGTTGTCGATGATGAACTCCGCTTTGCCGGCGGTGCCTTCCGCGGGGATGACATCGTTGTACTCGGCGATCATCGTCGTCGAGTACATATGGTCGGCGCCGCGGTTCGCGACGGCGTAGGAGAGCCCTTGGCCGTGGACGACGCGGCCGTCGTGGGCGGCGAAGTCCATTCCCTTCACGGTCCAGTTGTCGACGGCGAGGTCCTCGTAGATGCGGTCGATACCCTCTGCGAGTTTGTCGCCGATTCCCTCGCGGTAGGCGATCTTCTCGACGAGTTCGTGAATCAGTTCGACGTTGCCGAACTCGTCCTCGCTGGCGAGGTACGCGGCGATGGTGTTGCCGCAGGAGATGGTGTCCATCCCGAGGTCGTCACACAGCTCGTTCGACTTCATCACGTCGACGATGTCGTCGACGCCGGAGTTGCTGCCGAAGGCCATAATGGTCTCGAACTCCGGCCCTTCGGTCTCCAGCCCGCTCGCCTCGTCGCGGGTCGGGAGCTTACACGCGAACGCGCACACTGAACAGGCTGCCTTCTTGTACTTCTTCTCCTCGACGCGGTCGCCGTTGATCTTCTCGGCGTTCTCGAAGGAGAGCTCCGAGAAGTATCGCGTCGGCAGCGAGAAGTTGTCGTTGAGGATCTGGACGAGATGAGTCGTCCCCTGCCGGCGGAAGATGTCGTCGCTGGTCGCGGCCTGGCGGTGCACGTCCATCTGGACGTCCTCGTTGGGCATCTCGATCTCGGGCGCGGAGTCGCCCTCGAACGTGAGACACTTGACGTTCTTCGAGCCCAGGATCGCGCCGAGTCCGCCGCGGCCGAAGGCGCGCTCGTCGTAGGTCATCGCCGAGGCGAACCGGACCTCGTTTTCGCCCGCCGGACCGATCGTCACGAGGTTCTCGCTCTCGAGGCCGTGACGTTCGTTCATCGCCTCCGTGACCTCGGGAACGGTCGCGCCTTCCAGTTCGGGGACGGCCTCGAACTCGACGCCGTCGTCGCGGACGTGCACGGCGAGGAGTTCGTCGCTCGCGCCCGCGACCTCGACGACCGGGTGGCCGGTGCCGACGAAGTTCCGCGAGAGGTAGCCGCCGGCGTTCGAGGAGAGAAGCCCGTCAGTGAGCGGCGAGAGGCCGGTCATATTCATCCGCCCCGTGAAGCTCATCGAGGACTGCTGGAGCGGCCCGGAGGCGAGGTAGACCCGGTTCTCCGGGCCGAGGGGATCCGCGTCGTAGGGGATCCGGTCGTGCGCCAACTTGGTCGAGACGCCGCGCCCGCCGATGAACTCCGAGAGTTCCTCGTCGATGTTCGTCGTCTCCGCTGTGCGGTCGCCGACGTCGACCGTCAGCAGCGATCCGTGTGCGTGTAGCATCGTACGCAAATACGCAAGCGAATACAAAAACCCGTCGCCACGGATGACGAGCAGTGGTCACGCGCACGCCGCCGTCACGTGCTTGCGTCCGTCGTTCACCCGGCCATTGCGAGGATTCCGAGTTGGACCGGCACCAAGAGGAGAACCGTCGCGAGCGTGACCGCGGCGACGACGCGGATCAGTTCTCGCGCCTCGACGATCTCGTACGCCAAGATGACGACGAGCACGGCCGACTGATAGGGAAAGAACGGCATCTGGAGCGCAACCGCTTCCGTCAACGTGATCGGTACGACTGGGAGGCCCGCATCGGCGGCGAACGCGACGACGACGGGCGTCACGACGCTCGCAGCGGCCAAGCCGCTGATGACGAACATCAGCCCCACCGTAAACAAAAAGACGATCGCGAGCACCGCAAAGAGCGGTGCCTCAGTCGGGACGATAGTCAGGAGGCGTTCGGCGAGTGCGGACGCAACGTTCGTCCGAGTCAGTCCCTCGCCGATCGCCAGCACGGCGGCGATGAAGAACAGGATCGAGAAGTCGATGTCGCCGACGGTGTCCTCGAAGTCCGCGATGCCGATCCCCGGGAGAAACGCGAGCACCGCTACGAACATCGCGCCGTACACCGGGTGCAGTCCGTGGAACACGTCCGTCACCCAGAGGGCGACGCCCGCCAGCAGGAACGCGAGCATCCGGCGTTCGGCACCCGTCATCGACCGCAGCGTCGACGTCTGTTCCTCGATCGTCCAGTCGGCCTGCGGCCGATAGAGCGCGTAGACGACCCCGAGGATCACGAGCAGTCGACCGACGCCCATCACGGGAAAGAGCAGGACGAACCACTCGGTCCAGGCGATCGACGTCCCCGTGATCGACTCGAAGATCCCGAGCACGACGATGTTCGGCGAGCCGCCGGTGAGCACCGCGACGGTCCCGAGATACGTGATCAGAATCGGTCCGAAGAACAACCCGAGCTTCGCGTCCCGGGCGTCGAAGCGGTCGCCGACTTCGAGTGCGACCGGCGCGAGGACGAGCACGCGGACGATGCCGACCGGGATCACGAGGACGAGCGCGAGTCCGGCGAGCGACAGGCCGGCCAGCAAGCGACGGTACGTCCGGACCGGATGCGCAGCGGGGTCCTCGACCGTGACGCGGTGGACGATCCAGCGCCCCGTCCACTCGGCGAGCCCGCTCCGCCGGGTCGCCTCGCCCATCACGAGACCGAACGCGATGAGCCACGTCGCAGGCGAGCGGAACCCCGAGAGCGCGAGGTCGAGCGAGAACGCGAGGCCGACGAGTCCGAGACAGAGTACGCCGGTGTAGGCCGGCGAGATGAGGTTTCCGATCCACAGCGCGATGCAGAACGCCGTGATGGCGAGCATCGTCGCCCCTGCGGGATCGAACGGCGCTCCGAGCCGCACGCCCGCCGCTGCGACGAGCCCGATCGGGACCGACAGGGCCGCGCGGTCACGAACGATAGCGGTAGCGACGTTCGTCATCGCCGCGCTGTTCCCCCCGACGCTGGCTCCCGTTTCAACACGGATGGGTTATCGACGATCGGTTGTATATATGTTCGGACTTCGCCGTGGTCGACGACTCCGGATTCGATGTACGCGACGGGGACGAATTATTCAACGTCACTCATTATACACAGATTCGTCTTCCGACTGTGTCCCCTGTACACGACCAACGCGGGAAGGACCGTAGGTCACACCAGATCGCATATGATCCCCACGAACGACGCCGACCGAACTGACGACCGTACAGTCGCCGAGTCGATGCTTCGGTCGCTCGCCGAGAGTGGCCTCGGGTACGTCTTCGCGAACTTCGGCACCGACCACACGCCGTTGATCGGGGCCGCGCGCCTTCGCGAGGCCGACGAAGCGATCCCGGAATTCGTCGTCTGTCCGCACGAGTTCGGCGCGATGTTTGCCGCCTACGGCTACGCCGCCGTAGCGGGCGACCCGGAGGCGGTGTTCGTCCACGTCGACGTCGGAACACAACATCTCGGCGCGGCGATTTCGGCCGTCGACCATAGATAGAACGCCGTCGTCGATGTCAGACTCGACGCCGAGTAGTGCCGGAGGACGGCGACGAGAGAGCGGGGTCTCTGTTCGGTCACTGTCTGATTGAAGCATCTACGACGAACGTAGAGATTTTCAATTTCAAAACAATCGGTTCGAGGACGATTTCGGATTATATCTACATAAACCAGGATTTATACCTATTTTCTCAAATTTAATGGCTCAATTCGTGGCGTATATTGTCGAATAATTCGCTTATACGTTAAAACATTGAATATTCTAACGAAAACCGATGACGTACTGTCACTGAAAGCGCTCGTAGCTGCGCCTCGAATAACAGATGTACTGTTGTTTGCATACTCGGATCGGCGTTCAGTCAGCGTCGCGTTCCGAGATCCGTTTTCACATACAGAACTAACGTAGCATTCGCACGTCGTCACGAACGTAATTGCACGACAGCGTGATCGGCTGTGTAATCACTTTCGAACGCGACGATAGCTGTCCAGGGGGACGCGGACTCCGACATACGTGCTGCGTTGGGTCGCCGCCGAACTCGAATCCTAGCGCAACCAACAGGAAGTCGCTGAGTGCAGGGAGTGAACGACAGTCAGCGTCAGTCGCGCTGACACTCACAGCCGCGCTGTTCGAGGAACTCCGAGATAGAGTACTGTTCGCCGCAGTTCTGACAGAGCACCTGCACGTCCAAGAGCACCTCGAACTCGTCGACGTCGATCCGGCCGGTCTCGCGAAGTTTCTCGATGCGTTCTTCGGTCACCGAGAGCGTCCGCGTCATCAGCCGCTGGATGCTCTGGAGGTCCTTCTCCACTTTCTCCTCGTCGGAGAGTCGTCGGTACTCGGCGTCGCGGTACTCGGTGAGGTACGATCTGATCGCCTGGTAACTGACGAAATCGGATTCGAGCGCGTCGACGTCGACGCCGTTCTGTTCGAGGCGATTGCGCGTGTCTGTTCTGACACCTGTACTGACCTCGTCGTCGGTCAGATTCTCGTACGTCGAAGAGACATCGCTCTCGAGCGCGCTCATTCCGGCGTCGATGAGGGCTTGCTCTAGGAGCCGTTCGTTGAAGTAATCCGCGAGGTCGCGCAGGCTCGTCCGCTCGACGCCGTCGCCCGTCCAGCGGGCTTCGAGCTCGTCTCCGAGGCCGTCGAGGCCGTATTCGGAGATCAGCCGCGCCACCTTGCTCGATGGTCGATTGTCGGTCGTGTTTGACATTGGGGTTCTTTCGCCGAAGGGTCTGAAAAATGTACTGGGCTGTCGGTCCTGATGGGGCTCAGATCGACGTCACGCGTGTGAACCGGTCGTCGAGGGCCTGTGCGTCTTCGGGCAGCAGCGCGACGACGAGGAAGTCCGCGTAGTCCGCGAAGTACTCGACGAGCGCGGCGATCCGGTCGGAGTCGATCGCTTCCAGCGAGTCGAGCACCATAAACGGCACCGACTCGTGGAGGTCGTGGACGAGATAGCCCGCGAGCGCGAAGATCAGTCCCGTTACCTCTCGTTCGCTCTCCGAGAGGTGGTCGATCGTGTCCTCGTAGGCCGCGCCGTTCTCGGTCGTCCGCACGATGTGCAGTTCGAAGCGCGTCTGCCCGTTCGTCGAGCCCGCGTCCTCGATCCGCTCGATCCAGATGCGCTCGATGTTCTCATAGCCCAACAGGTCGAGGATCGACTCCATGTGCTCGTTGAACGAGTCGACCGCTTCGGCCTCGATCTGGTCGATCTTCGTCCGCTGGTCGGTGAGTTCGTCGACGAGTTCCGTGCGCTGTTCCCGGAGGTCGTCCGCGCGCTCGACGTCGGCTTCGATCTCTTCGATCTCGCTCGTCACGTCGTCGAGGTCGGATTCGAGGCTGTCGATCTCGAACTCCAGTTGGTTCGCCTCCTTGTGCAGGGTGAGGATCTCGTCGAAGTCCGCCGATTCGAGGCTCTCCACTTCGGACTCCAGAGACTCGACCTCGTCGGTCAGGCCTTCGCGGTTCGCTTTCAGCGCGTCGATCTGCTCGTCACGCCGGTCGAGTTCCGCCTCGATATCGTCGAGTTTGCGTTCGATTTCGGTGCGACGACGCTGCTTTTTCGTCGCCTCTCGCTGCTCCTGTTTCAGCTCTTCGAGCTGGCTTTTGACGTCGTTGAGGGCGTCGACCTTCTCGGTGCGGAGCGATTTCAGCCGGTCGATCGTCGATTCGATCTGCTCGCGCTCCACCGAGGAGCCACAGGTCCAGCAGACGACCGTCTCGGAGTCGGAGTCGACCAACTGGTCGGTGAGCGAGCCGCCGCTCTCCTCGGCAGCTGCGCCCCCGTCCTGCAGCAGTTCGTAGTCCTCGGCTTCGAGGCGCTCCTCGTTGTACTGGATCAGACTGCGGAGTTCGTTGATCTCCGTGTTCAGATCCTGCCGTTCCGTACGGAGCCGATCGATCTCGGATTCGAGATCCCGGTGGTCGCCCATCGGCGTCTCCGGCAGATCGTCGAGATCCGACTCGAGGTCGCTGCGTTCGCGCTTCAGCGACGAGATGCTCTCCTCTTGGCGCTCGATCTTGCGGCGGATGGTTTCGAGTTCCGAGCGGGTCTGCCGCAGCTCTTGGAGTTTCTCTTCGAGTTCGGCCTGCTCTTTCCGCCCCTGCTCGACGTCCCGGCTGCTGTCGTCGATCTCGTCTTCGAGTTCGGCGAGTTCCTCACGCTTGTCCTCGATCTTCTCGCGGAGGGTGTTGCGACGCTGTTCGAGTTGCGGGAGGTCGCGCTTTCGCGACTCGATGTTAGCCAACTCGTCGTTGATGTCGCCCTTCTCGGTTTCGAGTCGGCGGATCTCCGCTCGGATCGCGTCGACGTCGACAGGTCGCATAATGACGTCACGAAGCTGGTCGCCACGGGCGGCCGCCTGCCGGGCGTCGTTGGTTTCGAGCAGGAATGCGAACAGGTCGGCGACTTCGGGATCGTCGAGGTAGCCGTCGCCCTCGAAGGTGACGCCGTCACCCACTCGCTTGAGCGTTCGCTCGTAAGTGTCGCCGTCGAGCGTCATCTCGACGCGACCTTCGTCCGCGTCGCCTTTCAGGGAGGCTCGCTGGCTCCCCATCGCACACATAATCGATCGGAGGAAGGAGGTCCGGTTCGTCGCGTTCTTGCCGGTGAGAACCGTCACGCCGGGCGGAATATCGACCTCTGTCTGGTCGATCCCACCGATGTTCTCGACCGAGAAGTGAGCGGAGTCAGTCAGTTGCTCGGATGTAGCCATACCTGTCCTATTTTCTCTTGCGTATATATACTTTGTGTACTATTATCTGGCCTCGGACAGATGCCCTCGTCGGTCTCGTGTCCAAATATCGCTGAACTGCGTTGGACGAGCCGGTGCCACACCGGACCCAAACCGTCGGAATGCGACGATCGAGACGCCGGACAAGAGTGAGACACGTCCTTCGCTCCGGACGTTCCGTCACGGAGAGAATAACAATTGTACTTCCGTTAGGACCTCGCGACAGTGGTGGGGTTGATCTGCTGGCCGATCCGTGAGGAAAAACACGATTTCGAGTAATAATTCCCCGCACGTCCTAGCCACGAAAGGCCCACAGCCTTCGCCTCGGTGAACGGCTGACAGTTCGCCGAATCACGTTTGCGTTCGGCACGTGGGAGGACCGCGCTCGTTGCCGGACTACCGCAAGCGTCTCATCGCCTCTGGTCAGAACGTGTGTCTGAAATGCCCAGCGTGGCGTCTGAGAAAGTCGGACGGAATCCTAATTCTACATTCTCACACTCAATGCGTCTGCTTCTTTGCTATGAGCCGATCCGATTGTCGGGCCACACTGTCTGTTAGTCCTGTCTTAGTACGCGAAAAGGAACGTCCACACAACGGTTTCGCCGCAAGAGTAGCTCCTCTGATTCGACCGACATACTGTTCGAAATAACCGATGTCTTTAGGTCCGTCGAGTCTGATGCTCGACGTAAGAATGACCGACGACACGCCACCGCTGAAGACGGTCCAACGAGCGTTCGAGATAATGGAAGTACTCAAAGAGGAGAAACAGGTCGGGGTCGCCGAGCTGGCACGACGACTCGATCTCCCGAAGAGCACCGTCCACGACTACCTGCGGACGCTGCGAACGATGGGCTACGTGGTCAACGACGACGGTACCTACCGGCTCGGATTCCAACTGCTCGAACTGGGTGGCCAGGTGAAGTACCGGAATCGGCTATTTCACGTCGCTAAACCCGAACTCGAACGTCTGGTGGAAAAGACCGGAGAACAGGCCAGCGTCAACGTCGAAGAGCGGGGCGAATTCGTCATTCTCCATACGGAGTTCGGATCCGACTCCCTCCAACTGGGAATCTATCCCGGATTCCGGACACCGATTCACACGCACGCGGGCGGCAAAGCCATTCTGGCCCACCTCGGCGAGGACGCCATAGAGCGTATCGTCGAGACGCACGGGTTGCCGGCGCAGACCGCGAACTCGATCACCGATCCCGAGGAACTGACCGCCGAACTCGAAGCGGTCCGCGAGCAGGGATACAGCATCGACCGTGACGAGCAGGTCGTCGGGATGGGCGCGGTGGCGGCACCCGTCCGCGTCGAGGACCGCGTTCTCGGTTCGGTCGGGATCGTCTGTCCGAGCGATCGGCTCCTCGACGACGAGCAACGAGACGAGTTCGTCAGGGAGGTCCAGAAGTCTGCGAACATCGTCTCGGTCAACTACCAATACGCGCCCTGAAAGCGTCCGAATATATCGTACGAAGACGAAACAGTACATCCCGCACAAGGTTGGTGTCACTCGCGAACACGCGCGACTGGAGGGCCGTCTTACGACTCCAGTCACCTATTACCGTACGAGATCGGCATACCCTTATCGGCGTACCGATTTCGCCGGCCACTGTTTCCACATTATACTGCAAACCTCCGATAAATTAATTATGGTAGCTCCGAACTATCACCCGATGGACGAAGCAATCGAGAACGTCGCGGTTCTCGGAGCCGGCAATATGGGCCACGGAATCACCGAAGTGGCCGCAATTGCGGGCTACGAGGTCGTGATGCGCGATATCGAAGAAGAACTCGTAGAGGACGGATACGAGCAGATCGAGTGGAGTCTCGGCAAACTCGCAGAGAAAAATCAGATCGAAGAGGACGCAGACACCGTCCTCGATCGGATTTCGACGACGGTCGATCTGGAGGCGGCGGTCGCCGATGCCGACCTCGTGATCGAGGCCGCGCCCGAGGATCTCGACATCAAGCGCGACGTCTTCGCGGACGTGGACGCCGCCACAGGGGCGGAGACGATTATGGCGACGAACACGTCGAGTCTCCGCGTCAGCGACATCGCGATGGCCACTGACCGACCCGAGTACGTCTGCGGGATGCACTTTTTCAATCCCCCGGTCAAGATGGACCTCGTCGAAGTCGTCTCCGGCGAACAGACGCGAACGGACGTCGTCGACGCGGGCATCGAGTTCGTCGAGTCGCTCGAGAAGACGCCGATCCGGGTCCGCAAGGACGTCCCCCAGTTCGTCGTCAACAACGTGCTGACGCCGCTGATGGGCGAAGCTGCGTTTATGCTCGACGAGGGCGACGTCGAGATCCAAGACGTCGACGCCGCGATGGTCTTCCAGCGCGGGTACCCGATGGGACCGTTCGAGCTCAACGACTTCGGCGGCCTCGACATCTTCACCCACACCCGCGACCAGTGGGATATGCCCGTCCCGGATTCGATCCGGTCCCGGGTCGAAGACGACGACCTCGGGCGGAAGACCGGCAAGGGCTTCTACGACTACGAGGACAGTGAGGGCGTCAACTACGAGCCCACAGACGGCGAGGGCGTCGACACGCTCCGAATCGAGGCCCGGATGATCAACGAAGCGGCGAAGCTGATCGGTGACGACGTCGCCGACCCCGAGGACATCGACATCGGAATGCGTCTCGGCGGCGGCCTCCCCGAAGGGACCTGCCGGACCGCGGACAAACTCGGGCTCGATCGAGTGGTGGAAAAACTCCGCGACCTCCACGAGCGGACCGACGCGGAGCGCTACGAGCCGGCCGAGTACCTCGTCGAGTTGGTCGAGAACGGCCACACCGGCGAGGACGCCGGGCGGGGCTTCTACGACTACAGCGACGGCGGCCCCTACCACTACGTGAGCCACGAACTGACCGACGAGGGCGTCCTCAACGTCGTCTTCGACCGCGAGGAGCGACTCAACGCCTTCTCGACGGATATGTTCGACGAGGTCAAGCGCCTGCTCGACACCGTCGACGACGAGGCGGTGAGCTGTGTCGTCTTCGAGGGCGCGGGCGACCGCGCGTTCAGTGCCGGCGCGGACATCACCGGCTTCACGACGGCCGAGCCGACGGAACTGGCCACCGTCGACGAGACCGTCGAAGCGATCTACGACTATCCGCGACCGACGATCGCGAAGATCGACGGCTTCTGTCTCGGTGCGGGGCTGGAGATCACCCTCGCGTGCGACCTCCGCTATGCGACCGAAGGCTCCACGCTCGGCAGCCCCGAGATCGACCTCGGGTTGATTCCCGGCGGCGGCGGTACCCAGCGGCTCGTCCGCCTCATCGGCGAACCGCGGACGAAAGAGTTGGTCTACCGCGGGATGCAGATCTCAGCCGAGCGGGCCGCAGACTGGGGCATTCTCAACCGCGTCCTCGACGAGGGCGAGTTCGAGGAGACGCTCGACGACGTCGTCTCCGACCTCGCGAACGGCCCCCAGACCGCGCTCGAAGTGGCAAAGCGCGTCATCACCGAAGGACAGAACGCGAGCCTCAAGACTGGAATCGCGATGGAGAGCCAAGCCTTCGGACTGCTCGCGACCACGGACGATATGCTCGAAGGCGTCGCGGCGTTCAACCAGGATCGAGAGCCGGACTTCGGAGGTGACTGAGATGACGCGAAACGTCGGCATCGTCGGCGGCGGCCACGCGAAGTGGGGCGTCCGCGAGGCGAGCTACAAGGACCTGATCCAAGAGGCCGGCAAGGCGACGTTCGATGACGTCCCGGACGTGGGGCCGAAAGACATCGAAGGCCTGTTCGTCGGCTCCGTCCAGCCAGAACGGTTCGCGTTCCAGACGCACGTCGCGCCGATGGTGGCGGAACTCCTCGGCGTCGACGTCGACAGTATGATCGCGCGGACCGAACTCGCCTGTGCGAGCGGGCAGGCCGCGCTGCGCTACGCCTGGCTGGCGATCGCGTCCGGGCAACTCGACACCGCGCTCGTCCTCGGCGTCGAGAAGATGAACCTCCCGCGAGAGCATATGGCCGAGACACAGGCCAGTATGACGAACGTGATGGACCGGGAGTTCGACGGCGTCAACGGACTGAACGCGCCGCCGTACTTCGCGATGATCGCCCAGCGGCATATGCACGAGTACGACACCACGCGCGAACAGATGGCGCGCGTCAGCGCGAAGAACAAGAGCCACGCCGCCCACAACGAGTTCGCTCACTATCAAAAGGAGATCTCTGTCGACGACGTCGTCGACTCCTTCGAGTTGTCGCCGCCGCTGTGTCTGTACGACTGCAGCGGCGTCACCGACGGCGCGGCCGGGCTGATCCTGATGAGCGAGGAGAAAGCCCGAGAGGTGACAGACGAGGCCGCCTGGATCACGGGCAGCGGTCAGGCGTGTATGGCGAGCAACTCGATCAACAATCTCCCGTCGATGTCGGCGTGGCCGCAGGCGACGACCGCGGCCGAGCAGGCCTACGAACAGGCCGGGATCGACGACCCGCTCGCCGAACTCGACGTCGCGGAGGTCCACGACTGCTTCACGATCAGCGAGATCATCGAGTACGAGGACCTCGGCTGGGTCGAGAAGGGCGAGGGCGGACAGTTCATCGAGGACGGCCGCAGCGAACTCGACGGCGACATCGGCGTCAATCCGCGCGGCGGACTGCTCGGGTGCGGGCATCCGTTGGGCGCGACCGGCGTCTCACAGGCGCTGGAAATTTTCAATCAGTTCCGCGGAACAGTCGAAGACGAACGACAGGTGCCAGACCCAGAGACCGGACTCATCCACAACCTCAGCGGCAGCGCCTCAGTGCACAGCGTGATGACGCTCGCGCGAGGGCGACCACAATGAGCGACGAAACCCACAACGACCACGAGACGGACAGAGACGTCGTCGAGATTCCGAAGACGATCGAGCTACCGCGACTGCTCGACTTCTACGAGCTACAGGACGAGGCCCATACGGAGATCCACGAGTTCTACGACAACCTCCGCGACGGGCAGTTGACGACGACGCAGTGTCGGGACTGCGGCGACCTGCAGTTCCCGCCCCGGATCGTCTGTCCGGAGTGTCAGAGCGACGACCTCGAATACGTGGACCTGCCGCACGAGGGGACGCTGTTCGCGTTCTCGACGCTTCGCGCGGGCGCGCCGACCGGGATGGAAGACGACGTGCCGTTCGTCGTCGGCGTCGTCGACCTCGGGGACGTGCGCCTGTCGGCCCGCATCGACGACGCGGCGTACGACGACCTCGAGATCGGCGATTCCGTGCAGCTGAAGATCGTCGACATCGACGGCCCGACCGACCAGGACCGAGTGTTCTACCGATTCGAGCCACGAGAGCAATGAAGGATTACGAGCTCACGATCACGAAGTTCCTGCAACGCGCGGTCGATCTCTTCGACCACAAAGAGATCGTCTCGAAGCTCTCAGACGGCTCGCTCCACCGCTACACCTACGCGGACGCCTACGAGCGCATCTGCCAGCTCGCGCACGCACTCGACGACTACGGCCTCGACCTCGGCGACCGCGTGTCGGTGATGGCGGTCAACCACTACCGTCACTACGAACTGTACTTCGGCCCCTCCTGCAGCGGTCGGAGCATCCACACGACGAACCACCGCCTGCCGGAACACCACCTCGTCGAGATCATCAACGAGGCCGAGGACAAGATGCTGTTCGTCGACCCCGCGTTCCTCGATACAGTCGAGGCCATCGCCGACGACCTCGAAACCGTCGAGCAGTACGTCGTCATCGACGACGAGGTGCCCGAGACCTCGCTGGAATCGGTCGTCGACTACGAGTCGTTCATCGCGGGCTACGACACCGAGTACGACTGGCCCGAACTCGACGAAGAGCGCGAGTTCGCGCTGTGTTACACCTCGGGAACGACGGGCCTCCCGAAGGGCGTCCAGTACCGCCACCGGCGGATGTTCCTGCACACGCTGGTCCACGGCCACGTCGACGTCTTCGGCGTCGGCGAGAACGACACGGTGATGCCGGTCGTGCCGATGTTCCACGTCAACGGCTGGGGATTCCCGTACTCGGCGACGTTCTACGGGTCGAAGCTCGTCTTACCGGGCCAACACACCGGGCCACAGGACGTCGCCGACCTCATCGACGCCGAGGACGTGACGGCTGCGGCCGCGGTCCCGACGATCTGGATCGAGATGGACAGTTACCTCGAATCCGTCGCGGGCGAACCGCTCGACAGCTTAGACCGCGTGCTGACAGGCGGGAGCGCCCCGCCGGCGTCGCTGATGCAGAAGTACGAGGAGGTGTACGAGGCGCCTATCTACCAGGGCTACGGGATGACCGAGGCCTCGCCGCACCTGGCGAACACCTTCGAGACGACGGAGATGCAGGACCTTCCGGAGGAGAAGCGCTACGAACTCAAGCGAAAGGCTGGGATCCCCGCACCGGGCGCGCGCATCCGCCTGCGGACGCAGGACGGCGATCCCGTTCCGCACGACGGGGAGACGCCGGGCGAGATCCACGCGCGCTCGCCGTGGCTTACCGACGGCTACTTCGAGCGCCCCGACGCGAACGCGAATTCGTTCACCGACGACGGGTGGTTCAAGACCGGCGACGTCGGCACGATCGACGAGTACGGCTACCTCGACATCGTCGACCGCATCGACGACGCGATCAAGAGCGGCGGCGAGTGGATCTCCTCGGTCGAGCTCGAGAATTCGCTCATCGACGCCGACGGCGTCGCCGAGGCGGCCGTCGTCAGCGTGCCGCACGAGAAGTGGCAGGAACGGCCGGTCGCGTTCGTCGTGACCGAAGACCCAGCGGTCGACGAGGAGTCCCTGCGGGACCACCTGCTCGACACGTTCCCGAAGTGGTGGCTCCCGGACGTCTTCCGGTTCGTCGACGAGATTCCCAAGACCACGACGCACAAGTTCAACAAGAAGGACCTTCGCGAGCAGTTCATCGAGACAGAGGGTGAACTCCCGCTCGACGAGTGATCGAAAGCACACGAAAATATATTACGAATATCAAACACCACAACACAAAGATATGAAATCCGATATACTCACAGATGCCGTCGTCCCCGAGGACGCACACGACGTGAAAGCGCAGGCTCGCTCGTTCGCGAACGAACACATCCGCCCCGTCGCGGCCGACTACTTCGAGTCGGGATCGTACCCGGTCGACGTCGTCGAGGCCGGACGCGACGCCGAACTCGTCGCCCAGGAGATCGACCCCGCCTACGGCGGACTCGGACGTTCGCTCCCGGAAGTCGTCGCGACCGCCGAGGAGTTCTTCCGGGCGGACGCCGGGATCGGACTCGCGCTGATGGGCCAGAGCTTCGGCACCAACATTATGGAAGCGTTCGGCAGCGAAGAGAAGAAAGAGACGTACCTCAGACCTATCGCCGAGTACGAACAGCGGACCGGGATGGCGATCTCCGAACCCGACACCGGCAGCGACCTCGCCGGGATGGAGACCACCGCTCACCGCGACGGCGACGAGTGGGTCATCAACGGCGAGAAGTACTGGATCGGGAACGGAATCTCGGGCGATTGGATCACCGTCTACGTCCGCACCGAGGACACCGACGACCGACACGGCAACCACTCGCTCTTGATCGTTCCGACCGACGCCGAGGGGTACGAGGCCGAGCACATCCCCGAGAAGATGGGGATGCGCGCCTCCGAGCAGGCTCACATCACGTTCGACGGCTGCCGCGTGCCCGCGGAGAACCTCATCGGCGAACGCGGCGATGGCTTCCGGATGGTCGCGGAGTTCTTCAACCACGGGCGCGTCCGCGTCGCCGCCCAGGGGATCGGACTCGCCGCGGCCGCCATCGAAGAGGCGTGGGACTACGTCCACGACCGCGAGGAGTTCGGTCGCAGCGTCTCGGACTTCCAGTCGGTCCAGCACGATCTCGCGGAGATGCGGATGGAGTTCGAGAGCGCCCGGGCGCTGCTCTGGCGAGCCGTCGAACACGTGATGGCAGGCGACGACGCCGAGCGGTGGGCCGCGATGGCGAAAGCCAAGGCCACTGAGGTCGCCGCCGAGTGCGCCGAAACGGGGATGAAGCTCCACGGTGGACAGGGCCTCCTCGACGAGAACCGCATCGCTCGCGTCTATCGCGACGCGAGGATGCCGATGATCTACGAGGGCGTCGGCGCGATTCAGCGCGACCTCATCTACCGGAACTACTGAGGGGAGCCGTCGGATCGGCTTCACTCGTCTCTTTTGGACACATAGTAGACAGACGACAGATCGCGACCCGAGTTACCGTCTACACGAGACGGACCTGCGGAGCTGCGCTCCTCGCCGCCGGGTCAGAAACGAACGGCGGATCTCGACCGCCGATGTGACGCGGGCGATTCAGTAGTTGCCGCGGCCGGTCGAGGCGATCGGCGGCGGGGTGTGCGGACCGTACGGCGCGTCGTCGAGGTACTCGCCGGCCGGCTCGAAGTAATCTGCGAGCGACGCCGCGGCCTCCTTGCGGAGCACGGTGACGGGCGTGTCGCCCTGGAGGTAATCGAGCGCCTGACCGGCGGCCTCGATGTTGTACTCGGCCGCGCGCTCTCGACGGGCGGCGTAGAGTTCGACCTCGTCGCGAGCGACGGCGTCGTTCGAGCGCGTCGCGACGGCGACGGCCGAGGCGGCCTCGTCGGCGTCGGCGACGCAGGAGTTCATCCCGCGGGCGCCGAACGGCGCGAGCAGGTGTGCGGCCTCACCAGCGAGCAGGACGCGGCGGTTCTCGTCGATGAACGTGTCGGCCTGGACCTGCAGGAACTTGTACGTCGAGGTCCACTGGATGTTGTCCTTGTAGTCCTCGCCCATAATCTCGCCGACGAACTCCCGCATCTGCTCGTCGCTGGAGATCTCCTCGGGGTCGTCGTCGCCGAGACACTGGATGTCGAGCCGCCAGCCGCCGGTGAACGGCACGAGCATCACGTTGCGGCCGTCGGCGTTGGGGGAGTCGTAGTGGAACAGGCGCTCGAACGGGATCGGCTCCTCTTCGATCGTGTTTTCGTCGAGCGTCTCGACGTCGACGATGATGAAGGAGTTCTCGGACTGCTCGCCCTCGAACTCGGCACCGATCTCCTTGCGGACCTGCGAGCCACCACCGTCGGCACCGATCAGGTACGGCGTCTCCCACTCCTGGCCGTCTGCGGTCTCGACGTGCACGCCGTCGGGCGTCGATTCGACGCTCTCGACGCCGGCATCCCAGTGGATGTCGATGCCGACTTCGTCGAGAGCTTCGTGCATATATTCCTCGGTGACGACCTGCGGCAGGCTCGTGAAGTGCGGGATCTCGCCGTCGCCGCCGGGGTTGTCGTAGGTGCGTCGGAAGACGGTCTTGCCGCGCCACATCGTGTGGCGAGTCGGCCAGACGAGGCCTTCCTCGACGAGGTCCGTTCCAAGTCCGGGGTGGATCCGTTCGAGCGTCCGGAGCGTCGATCCGTGAACGTAGATCGCGCGGCTGCCGGCGCGGTCACGATCTTCGGAGTCCGCCTCGATGATCGCTGCGGGCACGCCGCGGGCGTGAAGCGCGAGGGCCGCAGTCATTCCGGTGGGTCCGGCACCGGCGATCAACACTGGCTGGTCGGCATCGTTTGAACTCATCGTGTCTATGCATCTGTTACCACACGTACCTCATAATCGTTGTGGTTGACTCGGGCGGAGACGGCCGAACACGGCCGTTTTTGTTGGATTCAGCGGACGCTGTCGGCGTGAAAATGGCGTCGCGATCCGCGCCGCCGGCCAGCGTGGTTAGTTCAGACCGAGCTTCTCGGCGACCCAGTGGTCGCGCACGGCGAACACCATCTCTTCCTCGTCGTCGAAGTCGGTGGTCTCGGCGACGAACTCGTCCCACTCGCCGTCGGGCACCAGTTCGAGGTCGTCCGCCGACGTCGCGTCGGAGGGACTCGCTGCGACCATCTCGTCGAAGGTGTCGAAGTCGGTGTTCTCCTGCATAAAGTCCTCGTCGAACAGCTCTTCGATCGGGATCTCCTCGTCCTTCGAGACGATCTCTCGCGGGTCCGGCAGGTCCTCAGCCTCCTCAGCAGCCTCTTCGAGGTCGAACTGTTGCGCCATACCACACCGTTCGGACTACCCCACGTAAACCTTTGCGGTACGCTGCTGCACATCCGCCGCTGCAACGCAGTTCGCGCTCGGCCCCGCCCTATCCCGTTCCGGGCGTCGAAGGGTTTTCGACGTGGGCGAGCGTGCGAAGAATATGCGGTACTACGAGGACGTCGAGGTCGGTTCGATGGCGACGTTCGGCGGCTACGACGTGACGGCAGCAGAGATCAAGGAGTTCGCCGAAAAGTACGACCCACAGCCGTTTCATACGGACGAGGAGGCCGCCGCGGACTCGGTCTTCGGGGAACTCGTCGCCTCGGGATGGCACACGATGGCGATGTGTATGCGACTGCTCACGGAGGATCCCGACCCGCTGGCGGCGCTGGCCGGCGTCGGTGCCGACAACATCCGCTGGCGCGAGCCGGTTGCACCGGGTGACCGACTGCACCTCCACACCGAAATCATCGACAAACGTCCGGCCTCGGAACACGACGACCGAGGCTACGTCACGACGCACTTCGAGGGGCTGAACCAAGAGGACGACGTCGTCGTCAGCTACGAGGCCACTGCGCTCGTCAAGCGGCGGTGTTACGAGTAGCGTCTGCGCTGTCGTGCCACCGCAGAAACGAGTCCCGTTCGAGTACTACCCTCTCGCGGCGTTCCCCTGGGCCAGATACGAATATCAGCTGTGAAAACTGTGCGAATCAGTTAAATAGTGACACGGATACGCACCTCGCAATGACACAATCACCCCCGATCGAGACAGCCTCTCTCGCTCCGGACGTCCCGGACGACTACACCGAGGCCGAGCGGTATCGCGCCGAACGTGATTACTGGCGACACCTCTTCGACGAACTCGCCGCCGAGTTCCCCGAGCCGGTGCTCGTCGTCGACGACGATGGCCGACTGACCCACTGGAACGACGAGCACGCGGAGTTTATGGGTCTCCCTCCTGAGGAAGTGCTCGGGCGACCCGCAAACGAAATCATCGGCACTGAGAGCACGACAGAAACGCTCGCTGAGGAGGTCGCTCGTACCGGCGAAACCGTCCGCGAGTCAGAGATCAGGTCTGGGACCAACGAGGAGGGAGAGGAGTGGCACGTCCGCGCGACCGGCATCCCGCTGTCAGCTCCCGACGGCGACGTCGTCGGCGCGTTCGAGGTCGTGAGCCGCGTGACGGACATCGTCGAACAGCGCAAGTCGATGGAGCACGTCCAGAAACAGGTCAGTGAGGACCTCGACGACACCGTCGGCGAACTCGAAGCGGCGTCCTCACAGGTCACGGCGAACGTCGACGTGATCGCCGACGTCGCCGAACAGGAAGCGGCACACGTCAGAGAGGTCGACGACGACATCCAGACGTTCAGCGCCACCACCGAGGAAGTCGCCGCCAGCGTCGAGACGATCAGTTCCCAGAGTTCCGAGACGGCCGATCTCGCGACCGAGTCCGAGGAGTCGACCGAGGAACTGCTACGGACCGTCGAAGATGTCGCCGACGCGAGTGACCGAATGGCGGACGACGCTGCGAACCTCGCCGAGCGCGTCGAAGAGATCGACGACGTCGTCGCCGTGATCGACGACATCGCGGATCAGATCAACATCCTCGCGCTGAACGCGTCGATCGAAGCGGCCCGTGCCGGCGAAGCGGGCGACGGATTCGCCGTCGTCGCGGACGAAGTGAAGTCGCTCGCGGCCGAGTCGAAGACCGAAGCCGATCGGATCGAAGGGCTCGTCGAGTCGATCGCGGCGATCGCGACCGACACGATCGACGGCATCGAACAGACCACAGCACGGGTCGACGAAATCGAACGCCAGATCGAGACGGTCAACGAGAACCAACGGGAGATCCAGTCGGCGATCGCGGACGTCTCAGAGCAGTTAGAGCAGATCGCGACCGCGACCGACGAGCAGGCGACGAGCGCCGAAGACATCTCTGCGATGCTCGGCACCACGGTCGAAGGTGTCGAACGGATCGCCGACGAAGTCGCCGAACTCGCGGCGGCGAACCAACAACAGACCGAACAGGTCGCAGAGATCCGTCGGAGCGTCGAGGCGCTCGAACGGAACCTCGACTCGGCGATCGGCGACCAGTAACGACGGTCGGTCGTCGGATATCTCGGACGAGCGGCGAGCAGAACGGGGTCGAACGGCCCTGCGCCGAGTTACTCTTCGTCTTCCTCTTCGCTTCCGCAGACGAGCACGGGTTTGTGTGTCCCGAGAATCACGTCCTGCGTCACGCTGCCGAAGAGGGCTTTCCCCGCCGGCGAGCGCTTTCGACCGCCGACGCAGATCTGATCCACGTCGTACTCCGCTGCGTACTCCAGAATCTCTTCGGAGGGCGACCCGCTCGCTTCGAGCAGTTCGACGTCGACGCCGAGGGCTTCGAGTCGGTCTTGGGCTTCGCGGACCGCTTCGACCTGCTGGACTGACGCGCCTTCTGGATTGTCGCTGAAGACGTGCAGGATGAACACTTCCGCGCCGCTGGCCGTCTCGACCATATCTTCGATCGCGTTCGTCTGTGCGTGCGCCTGCGGGATGTCGTCGTCGAGTGCGAGTAGTACTCGAACCATACCCTCTCTGCATCGGCCACCTACTTATATTTCGGCGGTGAGTTCGGTGATTCCCCGCTTCGGATCCGACGACCGTACCGCACTCTCCCGAACGCTGTTCGACGTGATCGAAATTTGTTCCGGATAACGGGACGGCAGAGCGGACACCGTACGTCACCGGACGCCACCTGGGTTTATACTCACGGATCTGGGTAGCAGACGTATGCAACGAGCGTTCGAGGGGTCCGAACCCGATGTCGCAGACAGCGCCTTCGTCTCCGAGATGGCGTATCTCGTGGGCGACGTCGCCGTCGACGAGCGAGCGAGCATCTGGCCGTACGTCTGCTTGCGTGGCCACGGGACGATGGTCGACGTGGGGAAAGAGACGAACGTCCAGGAGTTCACGACGCTTCACGGCGCGTCGCTAGGCGACAACGTGACCGTCGGCCACGGGGCCGTCGTCGACTACGCCGACGTCGAGGATCACTCGCTGATCGGGATGCAGAGCGCGGTGATGGGTGGTGCGACCGTCGAAGATCACTGTATCGTCGCCGCCAACGCAGTCGTACTGCAAGATCAGACCATTCCCTCTGGACACTTGGCGTACGGCACGCCCGCGGAAACGCGTCCTCTCACCGACTCACAACTGGCGCAGATCGAGGAGACGAACGAGACGTACGTCGAACTGGCTGCACGGTTCCGCGACGCCGGGTTAGGGCGAGACGCCTCGCCCTGATCTGTTCGATGCTGTCGAACAAACTGCTGTCCCTTAACACGGGATTGTTTGTCGTGCAACGAGTGAACATAGCTGAACTGTCGAATTTCGCGCGCTCGATCGAGAATCTCGTTCGGAAATCTCGAACACGCTCGTGGTAACACCCGTACGGTTGTTATGTTCGCTGCTGTACTGCTTCTGTGTTCGATGCCATCGAATAATTACTCTGCCTACCGGTGAAATTGTGGTGAAGTACCGACTGCCACGTACACGACAAATACTTGTCTATCGTCCAGTGAGAGTTAGTATGGAGCAGGGACCGAGCGAAGGACGAGGGATCAAGTCCGACGAGACGTTATTCGACATCGTCGAACACATCCAAGATCTCGACGGTGCCGGAGTCACCGAACTGGCTGCGGGGCTCGATATCGCCAAGAGCACGGTTCACGGTCACCTGACGACGCTGCGGGACCGTGGCCTGGTCGTCAAACGAGGCCAACAGTACCACCTCGGGCTGAAGTTCTTCGAGTACGGGCAGTACGTCCGCAGCCAACTCGACATCTTCCAGTCGGGGATGTTCGCCGTCGACCGACTCGAAGCGGAGACTGGCGAGATGTCGTGGCTCATCACCCATCAGAACGGCAAAGCGATCTACGTCTACGGCCGCGGCGGCGACAACGACATCGACGTCAACACGATTCTGGGCACGCAGGTCCATATGCACTTCAACTCCGGCGGGAAAGCGATCCTCGCGCACCTGCCGGACGAGGAAGTCGAACGGATCGTCGACGAGCACGGGCTCCCTGCACGCACGGAGAACACGATCACCGATCGGGAGCGTCTCTACGACGAACTCGAACAGATCCGCGAGCAGGGCTACGCACTCAACCTCAGTGAGGACCTCGAGGGGATCCAGGCGATCGGCGTTCCGCTGATGGTCAACGGCGAGATACAGGGCGCGCTGAGCGTCGCCGGGCCCGCCCACCGGATGTCGAAAGAGCGGTGTGAGGGCGAGATTCTCGATCACCTGCGAGCGGCGACCGACGAGATCGACCTGACGCTCGCATATCGCTGAGTGTCGTTCCGACCCTAGGAGCCGGAGCGCACTTCGAGCGCCCGCTGCAAGAGGTCGAGGCCCGCACACTCGCCGCCGCACGCCGACAGAAACAGGAGCACGGCGAAGACGTACGTGAGTGCCATCTGGATCTGGACGGCGCGCTCGTCGGTCGCGAGCGCCGTCGCCGCGAGACACCCGACTGGGACGGCCGCAGCGGCGAACGCGAACGTCGGAACGAGTGCGACCACACCGGCGACGCCAGCGGCCCCGAACCCAGCAGTGAGGAGCGCAGTCCCGCCGAAGACGCCGAACGCGATTCTGTCAGCGTTCGCGGCCCCGTACGCGACGGGGATCGTCCGCTTGTCGATGGTGCTATCGAACGCCGCGTCGAGGCGGTCGATCCCGATCTTGATGCCGGAGAGCAACGCGCCGAAGGCGGCTGCGACGGCGACGACCGCCACGGCGACGCCGCCGGTCTGCGTCGCGGAGCCGCCAACGAGCGCGATACCAATCCCGAACGGATAGTCCACTGTCACCGTCAGCGGGTGTCGATCGAGGTATGGCGCGTGCAACAGTGCGAGCGCGAGCAGCGCGATGGCGGAGGCCGCGGCGATCACGCCTCCAACGACCAGCAGTATCGCGGCGAGCGCGAGGACGACGGCGGCGCCGACGCCGATGCTCCAGCGAAACCCTGCGACGGAGAGCAGCGGCGTTTCCTCGCCACGTTGGTGGCCGTCGACGAGTCCGTCCCGAAGGTGTGCGACGAACAGCGCGAGGCCGACAGTCACGGCGTGGAGCACGGCGAGGACGAGATCGAACGACGACGCGGGAGCGAGCGCGGCACCGTAGACGGACATCCCGATTGCGGGGAGCATAAACGTCGGTCGGACGTACGCGAGCAGGCGGCCGAGCGCGCCGAAGTCCTCCCACGTCGGTGCCATACGCGCCGATTCCGTGCCGTCGGTGATAAGTGCGACGCGTCGTCTTGGCGTCCCTGCGGGGCCGATATCGCACGTCGTCCGCCGCAAACAATACTGTATACAGCCCGTATCGAGCCGTCTCGGCGGCTGAAACGTGCAAATGCTGGTGTGGGACAATCAAAACAATTAATGTCGCGGTAGGCTTGGTGGTTTCTAACAGACCTACTATGAGACTTGGTGACGCCCTCGAACGGACGGTCCGCTGTTATCCCGACAAACTCGCCCTCGTGACCGACGACGGCCGTTCGTTCACGTACGCCGAACTGGACGAGCGGAGCACGCGGCTGGCGAACGCGCTCACAGAACGGGTCGGTACCGAGCGGTGCGCCGTGCTCGCAATCAATCACGTGTCAGCGATCGAGGCGATGCTGGCCGGCAACAAACGGGGCGTCGCGACGGCGCAACTCTCCTATCGGGCGACCGTCGGCGAACTGGAACGGATGTCCGAGACCGCGGCGGCGGAAGCGCTCCTCTTCGACGACGCCAACGCCGACGACGCGCTGGAACTCCTCGACCGTGGCGCGTTCGACGTCGCCATCCACGCCGGCGACCGGGACGTCGACCACGAGAACGTCGAATCCTACGAGGCGGTCCTCGCCGACACCGACGCCGATCTCGACGCGTCGCTCCCGGCGGGTGATGAGTGTGCCGTCCTGTACACGAGCGGGACGACGAGCGTCCCGAAAGCCGTCTCGTTCGACCAAGAAAAGCTCTGGTACGGTGCGATCCAGGTGATAATGGAGCACGGCATCGACGAGACCGACGTCGCGCTGTGTACCTCGCCGTGGTACCATATGGTCACGACCGACGCGTGGCTCTATCCGCACTTCGTCGCGGGCGCGACCGTCGTCCTGCACTCGGCGTTCGACCCCGAAGAAGCGCTCGAACTCATCGACGACCACGACGTGACCGGCCTGCTGGCCGTCCCCACACAGCTCAAAGCTCTCAACGGCATCCAGCGCGAGGGCGGCGAGCCCTACGACACCGACTCGTTGTCGTACATCCGCACCGGCGGATCGATCGTCACCGACGACCTCATCGAGGAGACTCACGAGTACCTCAGCGAGCACGTGTACAACACCTACGGGATGACGGAAGCCGGACCGGACCTGACGTTCGCGCACCCGGAAGTTCAGGCGGAGCACCCGGGGACGATCGGCAAGGAGTCGTTCTCCTGGGAGATCCGCGTCGTCGAGTCCGTCTCGCTCGCCGAGGATCCCGACCCCGAGGCGACAGTCGATGCTGGCGAACGCGGCGAGATCATCGCCCGTGGTCCGGGGATGTCGGACGGCTACATCGACAACCCCGACGCCGACGAGAAGACGTACTTCGACGGGTGGCTCCGGACGCGGGACGTCGCCCGCGTCGACGAGGAGGGCTACCTCTACATCGTCGACCGCGTCGACAATATGATCGTCAGCGGCGGCGAGAACGTCTACCCCGCCGAGGTCGAACGCGTCCTCGGCAATCACCCGGACGTCGAGGAGGCGTGCGTGTTCGGTCGGGACGACGACCAGTGGGGCGAGGTCGTCACGGCCGTCGTGGTCGTCGCAGAGGGAGCGGACGTCTCAGACGAGGATCTCGACCAGTACTGTCTGCAGCACGACGGCCTGGCGGACTTCAAGCGTCCCCGCGAGTACGCGATCACCCACGATACGCTCCCGCGGACGGATACGGGGACAATTATGCGCGAGCAGTTGGTCGAAAAGCACTTCTCCTAACGCGAGCTTTCAGCCACGAAGATCCGGCTGCAGCGACTGTGCTTTTCTGGGCCGAAGCGCTGCCGACCCCGAGCGGAATCGGCGGAGATTCAAAAGAAGAGTACGAACAGCGCGATCTGGATCGGGACCAAGAACACGAGCGTCGCGATCGTACAGACGCTCGCCATCCGGCTCAGTTCGACCGAGTCGACGACGCCGAGACCGAGGATCGCGACGAGGACGGCCGACTGGTACGGGAAGAAGTAGGCGTTCAGTGCCACGCTCTCGATCATCGCGACCGGAACGAGCGGCACACCGGCACTGTTCGCGAACGTGACGAAAATGGGCGTGATGACGCTCGCGACGGCCATCCCCTCCATCACGAACGCCAGGAGCATTGAGACCGCCACGACGAAGACGAGCACGAGCGGCAGCGACGGGTCCGCGGGGAGATACGACAGCAGCGTCTCCGCGGCGAGGTCGGTGAAGTTCGTCCGCTGGAGGCCTTCGGCGATGGCGAAGATCGCGCCGAGGAAAAAGAGGATCGAGAAGTCCGTCTCGCCGATCGCCTCGTGGTCGATGACGCCGATCCGGGGGGTGAACGAGAGCAGCGCGACCACGACCGCGCCGAAGAGCGGGTGCAGGCCGTGAACGAAGTCTGTCGCCCAGATCGCGACACCGACGAGCAGGAACGCGAGCATTCGGCGCTCACGCGAGGAGAGCCCTTTCGATCCGCGCTGTCCGAGCGATGCTATCGCCTCGCGGTCACTGGGTCGATACAGCAGATACGTGACGGCGACGACGACGACGACGCGCCCGACCCCCATTATAGGTCCCATCCACAGCGTCCACTGGGTCCAACTGATCGCCGGGCCGCCGCCGGACTCGACGAGTCCCGTGACGATGATGTTCGGGAGCGCTCCGGTCAGAATCCCCGAGGCGCCGTAGTACGTCGCAAAGAGCGGGCCGAGGAAGATGCCGATCTTAGCGCCGCGCTCTTCGAACATATCGCCCATCGAGCTGAGGATCGGTGCAAGAATGAGTACCCGGACGAGCGAGGAGGGGACGAGCACCGCGAGAGCGAGGCTCCCGACCGAGAGGACGACGAGCAGATACCGGTAGACGGCGACCGCGTCGGTGGCGATGCGATCGGGCATCCACGACAGCGCCGTCCGCTCGACGAGTTCTGCCAGACCGCTCGCGCTCGCGGCTTCGCCGATCAGCAGGCCGACGACGACGAGCCACGTCGCCGGCGAGCGAAAGCCCGTCAGCGCGAGTTCCGTCGAGAAGCCGACGCCGATCAGGCCGATGCCGAGCAGCGCGGTGAACCACGGGTCGACCGGCGAGCCAATCCACAGCACGACACAGAAGAGCGTGATCGCGAGCATCCGCGCGGCGTCGGGCGCCAACGGCGCGAACTGGACGACGCTGCCCGCCGCGAGGAGGCCCGCCGGGAGAGCGAGCCAGGCCGCATCGACCGGGAGCGTCTCGGATGCCCGAGCCGAAATTCCATCAGACATACGTATTCGTTGTCACTCGTGTCACCGTGGACCACAATGAGATTGTCGATGCGCTCGCCGCCGCACAGTCACCACTGACCCCGTCGCCGGTGTACGTTTATCAAGGACGGTGGCGTATGCAGAGACGATGACAGAAGCGCGAGACATCACAGAGATCGCACCGGACGTGTACGACATCACCGTGAAGATCGCCGACGACGCGCGCTGGCGCGTCTTCCTCTTCGACGGCGAGACGCCAACGCTCGTCGACGCCGGCTTCGAGGACACCGTCGACGTCGTCGCTGGCGCCGCCGAAGAACTGGGTATCACGCCCGAGCGGGTCGTCATCACGCACGGTGATCCCGACCACGTGGGCGGTCTCGCCGGCCTCGTCGCGCGCTTCGACCTCGAAACGTGGGTTCCTGAGGGCGTCGAGGTCGACGTCGACGTGGATCACCGCTTCGGCGACGGTGACCCCGTCGGGCCGTTCACTGCTGTGTCCGTCGCCGGGCACGCGACGGGCCACCACTCGCTGGTCGACGAGTCGCGTGGGATCGCCGTCATTGGGGACGCGCTGTTCGGATCGGACGCCCGCGGGCTCCCGGCCGGCTACTTCGTCCTGCCGACGGCGTACTACTCCGAAGACCTCGCGACCGCCGACGCGGAACTGTCGAACCTCCTCGAATACGATTTCGACGTCGGCCTCGTCTTTCACGGATCGAGCGTGACCGAGGACGCGAGCGAAAAGATCGCGGCGTTCGTCGACTTCGCCGGCAAGCGGTAGTCGCGGGCGACGGACGCGGCTGTCGTTGGATGCAACGCCGTCCGTTTCGGAACTGAAAACGAGGGAGAACGAAGCGAAACAGCGACCGCGCACAGCGGTTGCGATAACCCCGATCAGTCGCCAGCGACCGCGTCGGAGAGGTCCTTGCCGGCGTGTTCGCCGAGGTAGGCCTCGATGACCTGGTCGTCGTTTTGAATCTCTTCGGGCGTGCCTTCGGCGATGAGTTTCCCGTTGTCCAGCACCATCACGCGTTCGCTGACGGTCATCAGCGCGCGCATCACGTGGTCGATGAGGAAGACGGTCTTGCCCTCGTCGATGATGTCGCCGACGAGGTCGATGATGCCTTCGGTCTCCTCGGGGTCGAGCCCGCCGGCGACCTCGTCGAAGAGGACGATCTCGGGGTCAGTCGCGAGCACGCGGGCAATTTCGAGGCGTTTGAGCTGACCGACGCTGAGTTCGCCCGGATCGGCGTGCATCTGCTCTTCGAGGCCGACGAACTCGAGCATCTCGGCCGCCCGCCCGCGCGTGTCGTCGAACTCGCGGCCACCGAACTCGGCGCCGACAGCGACGTTCTCCAGGAGCGAGAGGCTCTCGAAGGGGCGAACGATCTGGTGGGTCTTCGCGAGTCCGCGGTGACAGATCTCGTATTGGGTCTTGCCCGTGATGTCTTCCCCGTCGAAGAACACCTGTCCCTCCGTCGGCGGATGGACTCCCGAGATCGTTCGGAACAGCGTACTCTTTCCTGCTCCGTTCGGCCCAATGAGGCCGACTGCCTCTCCCCGATCGACAGTGAAGGAGACGTCCTCGATGGCGACGACCCCGCCGAACTTCTTCGTCAGCCCTCGTCCTTCCAACAACGTCATTATCGATCGGTATCCTATCCACGCAGATAAACTTACGGAATGTGCAAGCAGGTCACATTGCGGAAGACACGTCGGCCGGATGCCCGGTTGCTTGCTCGCTGACGGTTCGCTCGTCAACGAGTCGGACAGTCGCCGACTGTGAACAGTAGGGAAAACGCTTTGATGGTGTTGAGTATATGTGCGAGCGTGACTCTAACACAGATGTTCGAACCCTCGGCGGTCGCCGTCGTCGGCGCCTCGAAGGTCGAGGGAAAGATCGGGTACGAAGCGATGGCGAACGCCGCCCTATTCGACGGACCGGTGTATCCGGTGAACCCCTCAGCGTCGGGCGAGCTGTTCGGCTCGGAGTTCGTCTCGTCAGTGACCGACATCGACGGCGAGGTGGATCTCGCGCTCTGCTGTGTCCCGGGGCCGGCCGTCCCGGACGTGCTCGAAGAGTGCGGTGAGGCGGGCGTCGGCGCGGTCGTCCTCTATTCGAGCGGCTTCGCCGAAGCGGGCGACGAAGGCGAGGAGCTACAGGAGACGATCGTCGAAATCGCCGATGAACACGGTATCTCGCTACTCGGGCCGAACACCAGCGGCTTCCTGGTGCCCGCGCGGAACCTCCGCTGTTCGTTCGCCAGCGGCGTCGAGGAGATCCCGGCCGGAAACACCGCGATCCTCGCGCAGAGCGGTGGCGTCGCGCATACGCTCGCGTACCAGTCGCGACGCCAGGGCCGCGGCATCTCGGCGATGGTCGGACTCGGGAACCGCGCCAACGTCGGCTTCGCCGAGACGATCGAGTACTTCGACGGGGACGAGAACACGGACGCCATCGTCCTGCACGTTGAGGGGACCGACGACGGTCGGGGGCTCCTCGAAGCCTGCCGCGCGAGCGACACGCCGGTCATCGCCTACAAGGTCGGTCAATCCGACGTGGGCGACTTCGCCGAGTCCCACACGGGCGCGCTCACGGGCGATCACGAACTCTACACCGCGGGCTTCGCGCAGTACGGCACGCCGACGGTCGACGCCACCGACGACCTGATGGACGCGGCCGCGGCGCTGGGCGACTGTCCGACGCCGGACGGACCGAACGTCGGTGTCGTCACCGCGCAGGCCGGTCCGGGGATCATCATCACCGATCGGATCCAGCGCGCCGGCGGCCGGCTGCCGAAGCTCTCGGAATCGACCCAAGAGCGCGTCGACGAGATCCTGCCGGGCGTGACCTACGCCGACAACCCAGTCGACACCGGTCGGCCGATGCCCGAGTTCGGCGAGATCGTGACGGCCGTCGCCGAGGACGACCGCATCGACATCGTGCTCGTCTACGAACTGTTCGAGGAGGCGCTGGGCCTCCCGGTCGAGGACCTCGACGGGCTCGCCGAGCGGGTCGGCAAGCCGGTCCTGTTCGCGACCGAGGGAATCGAGGAGACGCTCGCCGAGGAGCGCGAGGCGCTCGAAGCCGCGGGCGTCCCGACGTTCGCGACGCCCGAGCGCGCCGCCGACGCCGCGGGCACGCTGGCTCGCTACGCGCAACTCCAGACGGGACAGCCGGCGACTGACGGTGGGACCGGGACCACGCCCACTGTAGGCGACGCCGCCGAACAGGAGGTGAGCGCCGATGAGTGAGGAGACGCCGGCGCCCATCGCGGCCGCACGCGACGATGGCCGTCACACGCTGACCGAGGCCGAGGGGAAGGAACTCCTCGCGTCGGCCGGCATCGACACGCCCTCGTTCGCGGTGTGTGCCGACGCCGACGCCGCCGTCGACGCGGCCGAGGACATCGGCTACCCGGTCGTCGTAAAGGTCTCCTCGCCCGCGGTCACGCACAAGAGCGACTGGGCCGGCGGCATCGGTGTCGCGGTCGGACTCGACTCGGCTGACGCGGTTCGCGGTGCCGCGGACGAGATCCTCACGACCGCAGACGAGCGCGGGATCGACGCCGACGTCCTCGTCGAGGAGGCGATGGACCTCGACCGCGGCACGGAAGTGATCGTCGGCGGTATCCGCGATCCCTCCTTTGGGCCGGTCGTACTCACGGGGCTCGGAGGCGTGTTCACGGAGATATTCGAGGACACGAGCCACCGGATCGCCCCGATCGACCGCGCCGAGGCCCGCTCGGCGATCGAGGAACTCCAGTCCCTGCCGCTACTCGAAGGGTACAGGGGAAGCGAGCCGGCGGACGTCGACGCGCTCGCGGATGCGATCGCTACCGTCGGCGACCTCGTCACCGAGCACCCGATCGCCGAACTGGACGTCAATCCCGTCCTGGCGACAACCGATGGAGTGATAGCACTCGACGCGCTCGTCGTACTGGAGGATCACTAATGTTCGAACGTATCTGGACTGTCCGGTTCTCGGACACCGATCCCTTCGGCATCGCCCACTATCCGCGTATCGTGGACGCGCTCCACGAGACGTCGGATATGTTTATGCAGGAGATCGGCTACCCCTTCTGGGAGCTCTCGCAGGAGCACGACTTCGGGCTGCCGCTGGTCGAGATGAACTTCGAGTTCAGAAACCCCATCAACGCCGGCGACGACGTCCGAGTCACGCTGACGCCGGACGTCGGAACCCGCAGCGTTCGCTTCAACTACGAGGCCTACGTCGATGACACGCTCGCGTTCGAGGGCTACGAACAGCGAGTCTGTGCGGAGGTCGGCGGCGGGAGCGCGATCGAACTGCCCGCGGATCTCAGAGAATCGCTCCTCGAATACGCCGACGACTGATACTGTCGGCTGTAACCCAGCGGTCGCGTGTGTGCAGCTGGCCACACGCCCGATCGAAGACAGTGTTCGATCGGGGACGTCAGGACGTGCACACGTACCGTAACGCCTGCAACTCTGCGCGGAGTCGCCGTGGCGGTCACCGGTGGTAGCGATACGCTTTTAGGAATTACGTTGGTACGTGAGGGTATGGCGGAGTTCGAGAATCCATACGCGACGGAGGATCCGTTCGTCGAGGCCCACTTCGATTGTCTGGACTGCGGCGGGAAACTCTGGGAGTACGGGATCCAGCGACAGATGGTCTGTGAAGACTGCCGAGCCGTCTTCTCGACGGAGGAAGTCTTCGAGCAGGCCAAAGCGAACGCGGAAGCAGAAGCGGAAGCCTGAGAACCGACTGAGCGATCGGTTCGCGACTGACGATCCGGACAGCGAAAGCGGTGTCTGACTGCCTCACAGGGCACACAGCGACCGGTTCGCCGATCGTGGAGCGTGGCCACGTCCAACACACTTATTATCGCGTTTCACAATTATTTCACTATGGCAGAGCAAGAGCCAGAGGAACTCCTAGAGATGAGTTCCAACACCCGGAGTATTCTCGAGGAGCACGATCTCCAGCCGCTCTGGGAAGTCGAGGACAATATGGGACACGTCCTCGAGGACCCGGAGGCGGACATCTGGAAGTGGGAAGACATCCAAGAGGCGATCGACGCCATCGAGCGCGACGTTCCGATCGCGGATCTGCCACCGGGATTCCAGCGACGCGTCGCCGTCCCGATCAACACCGCCAACGCCATCTCGAACACGATCTACGTGGGCGTCCAGACGGTGTCGCCGGGCGAGACGGCACCCTCCCACCGCCACGGCGCAAACGCGCTGCGGTTCACGATCGACGGCCACGAAGATATGAAGACGGTCGTCGCGGGCGAGGAGTTCCCGATGAAGGACAACGACCTCATCACGACGCCGCAGTGGGAGTGGCACGACCACGTCAACGACGGCGACGAGACCGCCGCGTGGCTCGACGTCCTCGACCTCCCGCTCGTCCTCGACTCGCTCAACGCGAAGAACACCTTCGAGTACCACGAACTCGAACGCCAGCCCGTCACGAAGAGCCAGGGCTACTGGGAGTCCCAGTACGGCCGCGGCCGGCCGCAGGAAGACGTGAAATCCGACGACATCCCCGGTCCGTTCGAGGGCAATATGGAGCCGACGCCGCCGTACCGCTTCAAGTGGGCGGATATGGTCCAGTCGCTCCACCAGCGCGCCGACAACGACGATCCCGACCCCAACGACGGCTACAGCCTCTCGTACGTCAACCCGGCGACGGGTCAGCCACCGCTGTTCCCGACGATGTCGTTCCGCGCGCAGTTGATGCAGGAAGCGACCGATCCGCACTTCCACAATATGACGGAAGTGTTCTTCGTCATCGACGGTGAGGGCGCGACCCACATCGGTGACGAGGCGTTCGAGTGGAGTCAGTGGGACATCTTCATCGTCCCGCCGGACGAGATCCACCATCACGAACCGGACGGCGAAGCGACGCTGCTCGCGATGACCGATCGGCCGGTCTTCGAGGCGTTCAACCTCTACGCCGAAGCCGAACCCTCCTCGTAATTCCCGGAGTACTCCCTGATCGGACGTCCTCGCTTCGGACGTCCGGCATCGTTTCAGAAGAGCGGACGCGAACTACCGGAGAATAGTCTTTCAGAGATATCACTGGATAGACGCGTTAACGACCCGGTCTATACCATACAGTTTTATATTCCGTTATAATTATTGTCCCACACGGTATGGCTCGTGATGACACATTTCCACGACGGACGTATCTCAAAGGTGCCGGAGCTTCCGGTACGGTCGCACTAACTGGCCTCGCTGGGTGTACGCTCGGCGGTGGCGGCGGTGACGGCGACGGTAGCGACGGCGACGGCGGTGGCGAGACGGGAACCGGTGGGAGCACCGACAGCGGCGAGGACACCACGCCACTGACGATCGCTGGGACCGTCCCCGAGACCGGGAGTTTCTCTTCGCTCGGACAGGACCTCAAGCGCGGGTACGAACTCGGCGTCGAGCGGATGAACGAGACACTCGACCGCGAGGTCGAACTCATCCTCCGAGACGACGAGAGCGACGCCCAGACGCTGCGCGAACAGCTCCAGGCCATCGTCAGCAACAACGACGTGAATATGATCTGGGGGAGCTTCTCCAGTCTGCTCGTCACGGCTGGGAGTGCCTTCGCCGAGAATCAGGGTCTTCCGTTCCTCGGCATCGCCTTCGCGTACGAAGAGCCCCACCGCAACAGCAACTACGAGTGGACGTTCGCTCCGTTCCCGAAGTCCCGTGACGTCGCCCGCTCGACGCTCGGGACGATCGAACTCGTCCCCGAGGAGAACCGACCGACCAACATCGGCATCTGGGAGCCCAACTCCGGGTGGGGGAAAGAGCAGGCCGACTACTGGGAGGAGACGCTCGGCGATGCGGGCTACGAAATCGTGATGCGCGAGACCTTCGAGATCGGTGCCTCGGACTTCTCGACGCTCATCTCGCAGGCCCAAAGCGCCAACGTCGAGGTGCTGCTGTCGAACCCGACGCCGGGCGGCGGCATCACCGCAGTCAACCAGATGAAGTCGAACAACTGGGCGCCGAAGATGCTCAAGTTCGTCCGCGGTGCCGACCCCTCGGCGTGGTGGTCCGCACTCGGTCAGGACGGCGCGTACGCGCTGATGTGTCCCGGCTGGGTCCCCGGCCTCACGGGCAACGGCAACCAACAGCTCCGAGAGACGTATATGTCGACCTACGACACCGAGAGCCAGTATATGCCGGCGAACGTCGGCGGCTCGTACAATCTGACGCAGGTCGCCGAACAGGCCGTCGCCGCGGCTGGCTCCGTCGAACCGGAGGCTATTCGGGAGGCGCTCCGCAACGAGGAGTTCCAGACCGTCATCGGCACGTTCGGCTTCGAGGACAACGGACTGCCGACGGAGGGCCAACTGACGGCCCCGACCGGCCAGTGGTGGGAGGGCGCCCAGCGGCTCGCGTACCCGAACACGGACTCCGAACGCGCGCTCGACTTCAAGTACCCCATCCCGCCGTGGAGCGAGCGATGAACGCGGGGGACACCGTCGTACCCACGGCCTGACGATGGTTGCAAGCGATCTTCTGACGCAGTCGGTCGTCAACGGGCTGCTGTTGGGCGGGATCTACGCCCTCGCAGCCCTGGGCCTCTCGCTCGTCTTCGGAATTATGGACATCGTGAATCTCGCGCACGGCCATATGCTGATGGTCGGCGCCTACGTCGCGATTCTCGTGTTCACGGCGACCGGCATCACCCCGCTCGTCGGGATGCTGCTCGCGATGGCGCTGATGTTCGGCCTCGGCGTCCTCCTGCAGAAAGTGCTGCTCAAGCACGTCGTCGACGAAGGGCTAGAACAGCCGATCATCGTGCTGTTCGGTCTCGCGCTCGTCTTGCAGAACCTCGGGCGCGTCATCCTCGGCGGCGACGCTCGAACGGCCGACATCGGGATTCCCGGCAACGGGTTCGACATCGGCATCGCGTTTATGTCGTTCCCGCGGACGGTCACGTTCGTCGTCGCCGTCCTGCTCATCGTCGCCACCTGGGCGTTCCTGCAGTACACCAAGACGGGTCAGGCCATCCGCGCGACCGCCCAGAACCGCACGGCGGCGAAGTATATGGGCATCGACACCGACCAGATCTACGTCATCACGCTCGGCATCGGGACCGCACTCGCCGGCGCGGCCGGCGCGCTGCTCTCGATGCTGTTCCCGATCGACCCCTACGTCGGCTGGTCGTACCTGCTCAAGACGTTCGCCGTGGTCGTCCTCGGTGGGGTCGGCAGCGTCGTCGGGACGCTCGTCGGCGGCCTCGTGCTCGGCGTCTCGGAGAACCTCGGCGCGCTCTATCTCGGTGGCGGCTACCGCAACGTCGTGAGCCTGCTCATCTTCCTGGGCGTGCTGCTCGTCAAACCAGAGGGGCTGTTCGGTAGCTCCGGAGGTGGTGAGTAATGAGCATCTTCCAGCGCGCTCCCGGCGAATCGCTCGCCGAGGACCGTCGCGTCCAGGCGCTCGGCGTCGTCGCCGTGCTAGCGCTCGCAGTCGTCCCGTTCACCACGACCGACTCTCTGACAGGGCTCATCCTGACGGGTCTCGTCTTCGTGATGCTCGGCGTCTCCTGGAATCTGCTCGCCGGATACGCCGGCCAGATTTCGCTGGGGCACGCGGCGTTCTTCGGGATGGGCGCGTTCGTTTCGGCGTGGCTGACGACGCCTGCCGCAGCGGGCTTCCCCGAATCGATCCAGTTGCCGATCCTCGCGGCGGTCGTCGTCGGTGGGGTCACCGCGGCGCTCATCTCGCTCGTCATCGGGCCGATCATCTTCCGGTTGAGCGGCCACTACTTCGCCATCGGGACGCTCGCGCTCGCGGCCGTCATCGAACTGGTGATGCTGGACCGACGGGACCTGACCGGCGGCGCGACCGGCTACTACGTCAGCGGCGACCTCTCGATCGGCGAGGCCGTCTCCCACGGCGATACGATGTTCTTCCTGACGCTCATCGCCACGGTCATCACGGTCGCGGCCACGTACGTCATCGTCCGCGGCCCGGCCGGACTGGGGATGAAGGCGATCCACGACGACGAGGACGCCGCGAGCAGTCTCGGCGTCAATCCGCTGAAGTACAAGATGTACGCGTTCGTCGTCTCCTCGTTCTTCGCGGGGATCGCCGGCGCGCTGTACGGCCACTACACGCTCTACATCAACGCCCAGTCGACGCTCGCCGTCACGTGGACGATCGACTCGCTCGTCGTCGTCATTCTCGGCGGAATGGGGACCTTCGCCGGGCCGTTCTTCGGCGCGGCGCTGTTCTTACTCCTCGACAACGGTCTCTCGGCGATCGTTGGTGGGTTCTCCTCTGCGGTCGAGGGAATTCTCATCATCCTCTTCATCATCTTCCTCCCCACGGGGCTCTACGGCCTCATCAAGGAGTATCTCGTCGAGGAAACCACCGACACGGACGCCGCGACCGAGTAGGTCGGCGTCCCACTCCCCGACGTCGTTACGAGCCTCTCGTCTTCTCCGTTTGACCCGTGCTCTCGATGCGCCATAGCGACCGCTCTGGGAGGTTCGAGGCGGTCTCTCAGGACGATCCGCGAGAGAGCGACTGTGAGCGACGGCCAAACTGATCGCAGAAAAGACTGCTCCGCTCAGGCGCCGAGGTAGGATTCTTCGACGCGTTCGTCGCGTGCGAGTTCTTCGGCCGTTCCCGACAGCGCGATTTCGCCGGTCTTGATGACGTAGCCGCGGTCGGCGACGCGGAGTGCGTTGTAGATGTCCTGCTCGACGAGGAGCACGGTCGTCCCCTCGTCGTTGATGCGCTGGATGGCCTCGAAAACGTCGTCGACGAGGACGGGCGCGAGACCGAGACTGGCCTCGTCGAGCAGCAGGAGGTCGGGTTCGCTCATCAGACCGCGACCGATCGCGAGCATCTGCTGCTCGCCGCCCGAGAGCGTCCCGGCCTGCTGGTTCGAGCGCTCTTCGAGCCGTGGGAAGATGTCGTAGATGTCTTCGAGGCGCTCTTTCAGCCGACTGCGATCGAGATACGCGCCCAGTTCGAGGTTCTCGCGAACGGTGCTCTCGGTGAACACCTCGCGGCCCTCGGGGACGTGGGCGACGCCCTTGGCGACGACCTCCTCGTGTGGGAGGTCGCCGATCGACTCGCCCTTGTAGCGGATCTCGCCGTCCATCGGGGCGAGGTCGCCGCAGATGGTCTTCAGCGTCGTCGTCTTTCCAGCCCCGTTCGCCCCGAGCAAGGCCACGGTCTCGCCCTCCTCGACCGTGAGGCTCACGTCCCACAGCACCTGTACGTTGCCGTACGCGACGTCTATCGAATCTACTTCGAGCAGTGACATCGAATACCACGTCGTTCGTCGTGACCTTTCTTAAGCCTACCTTTCGGAGATGCAGATCTATGATAGACTGGGCGTCGAGGGAGCGCTGCCGCTCTGTCGGCTGTGCCTGAAAAAGAACAAAGAACGGTTCGAACGTCGCCGCGGCGAGCGGCGCGAAGGAGTTACTCCTGTCCGCCCTTCTGGACGTCGGCCTCGGCGTAGCTGACGTCGCGGCCGGTGACGTCGACGGTCATCGAGCCGACGTCTTCGATCTCGGCGTCGATGGTGTCGCCGTCGTGGAGTTCGCTCACGCCTTCGGGCGTGCCCGTCGTGATGACGTCGCCGACTTCGAGCGTCGCGCCGAGGGAGGCGTACTGGACGACGTCTGCGCACGTGTAAACCATATCGCCGGTGTTCTCGTACTGGCGGCGCTCGCCGTTGAGCTGGAGCTCCATCTGGAGGTCCTGGGGGTCGTCGATCTCGTCGGCCGTGACGACGCACGGGCCGATGACGGTGAACGTGTCGTAGGACTTGCGGTTCGAGCGGTCCTGGTCGCCGCGCAGCGAGATGTCGAGCAGGATCGTGTATCCGAAGATGTGATCCCACGCTTCCTCGGCGGAGACGTCCTTCGCCTCCTCACCCATTACGAACGCGAGTTCGATCTCGTGGTCCGTCCGACGGTCGTTGAACGGCAGTTCGATGCCGTGATCGGGGCCGACGACGCTGGAGGGCGCTTTCAGGAAGTAGCCCTTGTCCTTGATCGAGAACCACTCTTCGGTGGTGATGTCCTTGTCGGAGATGGCCTCCTCGATGTGGTTCTCGTAGTTCAGCGGCGCGGCGATGACCTTGCCCGGGCGGCCGACGGGCGAGCCGATCTCGACGTCTTCGACGTCGTAGTCGGGGTCTTCGTCTTCGTACTCGGAGGCGTCGTAGTCGCCCTCCATATACTCGACGAGCGGCTCGTCGCCCTCGAGACCGAGTCGGTCCGAGAGGTCGATGACGCCCTCTCCATCGTCTGTAAGCAGTCCGAGTTTATCGTCGTCGTAGCGGACGAAGCGCATACGCAATTCATCGTCGGAATCAGTGATAAAAGATGCCTTTCGCCTCTCCGAGCGACAGTGGTTGGGGAGCGGCGTCGGTGCCGACGCGCCCGACGATTACGGGAATAGCGGGCCGAACGCCCGCGTTCTCACAGGTAGCTGTCGGTCCGCGCCAACTCGACGTCCGCGGCGACGTCCTCGCGGAAGTGCTCGGCGAGCGAATCGAGCGTCCACCCCTCGGGGTTGACGCCGACGGCCTCCATCGCCGGGTCCGAGAAGACGCCGACGCGGTCGCCCCCGGCGTACAGCGTACACCCAGTGAGGTCTTCGGCGTGCTCGCTGGCCAGGTACGCGACGAGCGGTGCGACCTTCTCGGGCGGCATCTCCGCCTCGGTGTAGGGGCGGTGCTCTTCGGGCACCGTCTCGGTCATCCGCGTGTAGCCGTTCGGAATCAGGGCGTTGACCCGGACGTCCGAGCGGACCAGTTCAGTCGAAACAGAACGAACCATCCCGAGGATCCCTGCTTTCGCCGCAGCGTAGTTGGCCTGCCCGAGGCTGCCGCGGGCCGCCCCGGCGCTGACCGCGAGATACGAGCGCTGTCGGTCGAAGCCGTCGTCGCCGGCGGCCTTGTTCGCCTCGCGCCAGTGGGCGGCGGCGGCGCGGAGCGGTGCAAACTGGCCGGTGAGGTTGTTCTCGATGACGGCCGTCCAGTCCTCCGGCGAGAGCTTGTAGCTGAGCCCGTCCCGGAGAATGCCCGCGAAGTTACAGACGAAGTCGACGCGGCCGTACTCCGCGACGGTGTCCGCGATGAGCGTCTCCGCGTATGCGAAGTCGCTCACGTCGCCGTGGTGCGCCATCGCGGTTCCGCCGCGCTCGCGGATCTCGGCGGCGACGTCCTCGGGGACGGACGGGTCGCTGCCCGTCCCGTCGACCTCGGTGCCGAGGTCGTTGACCACGACGCGCGCGCCGTGGTCTGCGAGTTCGTACGCCGCCTGCTCGCCGAGGCCGTTGCCGCCGCCGGCGACGACGCACACCGCGTCTTCGATCATCTTAGAACGGGAACTCGCGCGGCTCGTGCTGCAGCGAGATCCACTTCTTCTCGGTGACCTCGTCGAGGAAGTCCTCGCTGTTGTAGCCGCCGATGCCCGACGCGCCCGTCCCGCTGAACGGGACGTGCGCCTCGTCGTTGACAGGCTGGTCGTTGACGTGGACCATTCCCGTCTCGAGTTGGTTCGCGATGCGCTTGCCCGCGCCGACGTCGCCGGCGTGGACCGAGCCGGAGAGGCCGTACTCGGTGTCGTTTGCGAGTTCGATCGCCTCGTCGACGTCCGAGAACGGAATCACCGGGGCGATGGGGCCGAAGTGCTCGTTGCAGGCGGCCGCCATATCGTTTGTCGCATCCGAGAGCACCGTCGGCTCGACGACCAGCGAGTCCTCGACGCCGTCGATTTCGACGACGTCGCCGCCGGTTTCGAGCGTCGCGCCCGCTTCGACCGTCCGCTCGACGTAGTCGAGCATCTCGTCGCGCTGGGACTCGTCGATGATGGGGCCGACGACGACGTGCTCGTGAGCGCTCCCGGCCGGGAGCTGGGAGGCGCGCTCGGTTAGCTTCTCGACGTACTCGTCGTAGACGTCCTCGTGGACGAGGTGGCGGTTGATGGAGATGCAGACCTGCCCCTGGTGGATGAACGACCCGAAGACGCCGGCGTCGACCGCGGCGTCGACGTCGGCCTCGTCGGTGACGATGTGTGCGTTGTTGCCGCCGAGTTCCATCGCCGGGACGGCGAGGTTCTCCGCTGCGGTGGCGGCGACGCGGCGACCGACCTCGGTCGAACCGGTGAACGCGACGACGTCGCTCTCCTCGTGGCCAGCGACGCGGTCGCCGATTTCGGAGCCCTTGCCGGTGACGACGTTGACGACGCCCTCGGGGAAGCCGGCCTCCTCGAACAGGCGTGCGAACAGCAGTCCGCCGATGACCGGGGTATTCGTCGCCGGCTTGAGGACGACCGTGTTACCGGCCGCGACAGCGGGGACGACAGCGCGCGCGGAGAGGTTCAGCGGGAAGTTCCACGGCGAGATGACCGTGACGACGCCTTTCGCCTCGCGCTCGACGATGTTCTCCTTGCCGGGGATGTTCGAGGCGGCGTGCTCGCCCTTCATCCGGCGCGGAAGCGTCGCGGCCTCACCGATCTGGTCCTGCGTGAGCTCGAACCCGGTGTCCGATACACCTTGCATCGCGCCCGCTTCGGTGGTGTAGAGCTCGACGATCTCCTCTTTGTGCTCTGCCATCACCTGCTGGAGGCTGTGGATGAGCTGTTCGCGCTCGGCCGGCGGCGTCTGGGCCCATTCGGACTGGGCCTCCGCCGCGGCTTCGTAGGCGGCGTCGACGTCCGCCTCGGTGGCGCGGGGGACCTCCGTGACGACCTCGCGCGTCGAGGGGTCCTCGACTTCGAGCGTCTCGCCGCTCTCGGCGCCGACCCACTCGCCGCCGATATAGAGTTGACTCCAGTCGTCGTCGATACTGTATCCTGACTGGCCTTCGAGTGCCATACTCGTAGAGTCTCGGGATTCACTAATGAAAGTTTGGTCAGATAGCCGTTTTTACCGGCTGTCGTCGGGCTACGCTGTCGAATCCGCGTACCGACTGGTGAGACGACGCACCGGTTACGTCCCGCAATTTGGGACACACGTCTGTATGGGAAAATAATAAGAGACACTGGAAGGTTCTTACGCCAGAGCTCTCGATTCGCGGGCGCTGTCCGGCGGCTCTCGGAGGCGCCCGCGATCGAGATGCGATAGGTCCCAGCGATGAACGACGAACACGACTCCGCGTTCGATTCGGTGACTAGTTGGATCGTTGCGGCGCTCGGACTGCTCGTACTCGTGCTCGTCTGGGGCGTGATCTTCACGTTTACTGTCTACTCACAGGCACTCGGGGACGCGTTCGGACTGTCGAGTCTTCGGCTCTCGTCCATCTTTTCGATCACGACGGCGGCGTTCTACATCGCGGGCGGGACGATCGGGATCCTGATCGCGCGCGTGCCGCTTCGCCCGGTGGTCGCCACGGCCGGCGCGGTCTTCGGCGTCGCGATCGGGCTCTTGCAGATCTCGTCGTCGTATCTCGGGCTCGCGGTCGTATTCGGGCTATTGGGGACGGCCGGGGGCACGATGTTCGTGATCGTCATCTCGCTCGTGCCGCAGTGGTTCGAGCAGTACGAGGGCCGCGCAATGGGGATCACGATGGCGGGCAACGGCCTCGGAATTTTCGTGTTGCCACCGGTCTGGGTGTGGTTGCTCGAACGGACGGGCATCCGGGAGGCGTTCGTCGTCGTCGGGGGCGCGACGGTGCTCGTGATCCTCGTCGCCGCCGTCGTCTACCGCCGGCCGCCGGAACTCCGCGCGCAGGGTACCGCACCGGTCGACGTCGCGTGGCTCCGGTCGAACCTGACCGACGGCCGATTCGTCTCCAGCCTCGTCGGCTTCGCGCTCCTGTGGAGTTGGTACTTCCTCCTCTCGGCGGACCTTGTCGGCATTCTCACCACCGGCGGGATCTCCCGAGCGGTCGCCGCCACCGCGTTCGGCATCGTGGGCGGCGTCAGCGTCGTCGCCCGCGTCGCCAGCGGTGAGTTCGCCGACCGCATCGGGATGCGGGTGACGCTGGCCGTCGGAACGCTGCTCGCGGCGGTCGGGATGGTCGTCCTCCCGTGGACGGGCACGGAACCGCTGATGTACGTGCTGCTCGTGACCTTCGGGATCGGACTCGGCGCGATCGCGCCGCTGTTCTCGCCGATCATCATCGAGCGGTTCGGTCCGGCGAACGCGACCGCCATCGTCGGGGTGTTCACGGTCGCCGAGGCGGCGACCGCCTTCCTCGTCCCGATCGGGCTGAACCTCCTCTTGGGCGTGACGAACGGGTACGTCGTCCCGCTGCTTACCGTCGGCGGGCTGACGCTCCTCGGCGCGGGGCTGTTCTACCGGGGGACGGCTCCGAAAACGAGTCCGCAACTGTGACTGCAACCGCGCCGGGCGAGAGCGCCCGCGACGGCGACGAATCGTATTCCGGCTACCGCCTCGACCCGACTACCGACCGGCCAGTCCGGCCGCGAGCGCCTCGATCGGCGTCGGCGGCTCGTCGTGGCTCCCGTCGTGATCGGGGAACAGCGCCGGGTCGATAGTCGCCCCGAGATCGTTGAGTTGCGTGCGGCAGGACGCGCCGGGCGCGACGACGGATTCCGCCTCGCTGGCGTCGACCTGGCCCTTGAGCGTCTCGCCGATCGCCTCGCTCATCGCGCGGTGTTCGGACTCGTAGCCGAACGTCCCGGCCATCCCACAGCAGCCCGAATCAAGCGGATCCACGCGGTAGCCGGCCCGTCGCAGCACGC